>NZ_NRIQ01000042.1:0-172071 GCF_020224095.1 Enterobacter sp. CCUG 70166 | reverse complement strand
ATGTTTCCGGTTCATACCCTACGCTTACCCGGCCTATATTTCGACTGATGTTGTAGGCCCGGTAAGGCGAAGCCGTCCCCGGGCTTTATTTTGCTCACAAATCCCTGAACGTCCCCAGACGATACCCACGCTCGGCAATCGCATACTTCAACGACGCCGACGTTAGCACGTCCAGTTCCGCCAGACGCGGCCAGCAGTAGGCGCTCTTACGTACGATGTTATCGACAAACGCCGGATGCGCCATTACCTCAAGCGAGCGCTCCCCTTTTGCGGCGGAGGCATCCAGCACCTTCAGGAACAGCGCTTCGTCGATATCGTCGCCATAAAATGCGCTGCTGAACCCCTCCGTTGACGTCACCGCAACGTCCGGCAGTCCGCGCACCTCCCGATCCACGCGCATCGCCACGCCTTTACGTTTGGCAAATTCTGCCACAAGCGGGAAAATCGCCGGGACCATATGCACATGATGATGACTGTCGATATGGGTGGGCTCGCGGCCAAACACATCCACAAAGCGGTTAAACTGGCAGTCCAGCTCGCGGGCAATCTCATCAAGCGGCAAAGCGTCCTGCTCCGCCATTTCCCAAATCCATTTACCCAGCTGCCCGTCGCGTGTCAGCCCCGGCATCGGTGAAAGGGGCAACCCAAGCGTCAGCACAAAGTGCATGCCCACGCCCAGTTCGGGCAGCTCACGGCTTAACTGCGCCGCATGTTCCACCGCCTCACCGTTGATGAGCGCTGTTGTAGAGGTCACGACGCCCCGGCGACAGGCTTCGATAATGCCGTAGTTCTGCCCTTTTGACAGGCCGAAATCATCGGCATTGACGATCAGCAGGTTTTCCATCGCGCCTCCTCTTAACGGTGTGTGAGTTTCAGTTTCTCAACCGTTGCAGCAAAGTTTGGCAGCCATTTCTCATGCGCCAGGATCATCTCACTCGCGAGTTTTTCAGCGTCACGGTCAGAATGCACCAGCGGGCTCAGGTTCAGCGCCAGCAGCACGTCATTCAGCTCGCCGCTCAGGGCCGCATTGCTCGCCGCTACTTCAAAGCCTTTGATGGTGTGAATCAGGCCCATCACCTTATCGTCGAAGTGGGTAATGCGGGGATGCGGTTTTGCACCCTCGCGCCCAAGGATGCAGGTCATCTCCACGGCCCAGTCTGCCGGGATATTGTCGATGTGCCCATGATGCGGAACGTTCACATAGTGCTCGGCCTGCTTGTCATTGTAAATGGCGTTGATCACTTCACACGCGGCATCTGAATAGTATGCCCCACCGCGCTGCTCAAGCTCTTTCGGTTTGACGTTCAGGTTCGGATCTTTATACAAATCAAAAAGCTGCTTCTCTACTTTCTGCACAACCTGAGCGCGTGCGCCACCTTTGTAGTATTCGCCCATTTCAATCGCCAGCATCTCTTTCTGCTTGAAGTAGTAAAGCAGATACGAGCACGGCAGCAGATTCAGGGAGCGGATC
The DNA here is from genome assembly GCF_020224095.1 of Enterobacter sp. CCUG 70166. Lineage (NCBI taxonomy): Bacteria > Pseudomonadati > Pseudomonadota > Gammaproteobacteria > Enterobacterales > Enterobacteriaceae > Enterobacter > Enterobacter sp. CCUG 70166. Next base: position 170,600 of record NZ_NRIQ01000042.1, on the reverse strand, counting down.
AGCCCTTCGCTGAACGGCAGATCGAAGATGTTTTTCACCGAGGCCGCGGTCAGGCGACCAGAGGCAACGCCATCAAGCAGTTCCGCAAAGCGCGATTGCCCGTTCACAATCACATCTTTGATAAAGACCATGTGGTTCAGGCCGAACAGGTCAATGGACAATTCATCGTTATCGGTTAGCGCCAGCACATCGCGGATGAACATCTTCATGCCGATCGGAATATTGCAGACGCCGATAAAGCGTTTGAAACCGGTGTGACGATAGACTGCCTCGGTGACCATCCCGGCCGGGTTGGTAAAGTTAATCACCCACGCGTTCGGGCAGATCTCCTCCACGTCTTTAATGATGTCAAAAATGACCGGAATCGTACGCAGACCTTTAAACAGGCCACCTGCCCCGTTGGTTTCCTGGCCCAGATAACCGTGGCTCAGCGGAATACGCTCGTCCAGCTCACGCGCCTTCAGCTGGCCGACGCGCAGCTGGGTGGTCACGAAGTCAGCATCTTTCAGCGCCAGGCGGCGATCCAGCGTTTTATGCACGGTTAAAGGCACGCCTGCTTTTTCAACCATGCGTTTGCACAGTTCAAAAATAATATTTAGCTTCTCCTGACCTTCTTCAACATCCACCAGCCATAATTCGCTGACCGGTAATTCATGATAACGTTTCAGGAAACCTTCAAGTAATTCCGGGGTATAGCTGCTGCCGCCACCAATGGTAACGACTTTTAATTTCTTTTGCATAAATTCTCCCTTAGCTTATCAGGGTAATCGCCTGCAAGGTATAGCGTACTCTTCCCGCTATTTGGGAAAGCCATTACGTCAATATTCCTGGCGGATAAACCGCCGAAAGTTAATTAATTACCGTTAAATTTTTGCGGTAACTGTTCGGTGTGAATGAAGTCATTTTCTTAAAGGTTTTAATAAACAGGCTGGGGCTGCTGTAACCCGATTCGTAAGCGATATCGGTGACAGAGTAGTTAGTAATTTCCAGCTGTTTTTTGGCAAAATTGATGCGGATTTCATTAATAATTTGAACAGGCGTTTTACGGTAATAGCGCTGCGTGGCGCGCGTTAAATATTCCTGCGATTTACCCGACAGCGCCACCATGTTTTCCAGGGCGTTATCGCTGAACTGTCCTTTGTCGTGCATCAGCTCCACGGTACTGCGCAGCCACTGAGGAATATCATCCACCACCTGCTGTTCTTCACGGTGATGGCGAAGACGGTTCATGACGTAGAACGTCACGGTTTCAATAAATTCATCAAATTCATTGTCGCGGAAATTCAGCGAGGCGATAACCGTTTCAATCCAGGTCATAAACTCATTTTTAACGCGATACACCTGTGACGCCACAAAGCAGAACGGAACCAGCGGCAGATAGTGCTTCTCGAAGAAACGCCTGCTCACCCCTACGTTAAGAATGCGCGTCGCACCAAACTCATAAAAGCTCTGGTGATAGGACCCCATCGGCAGGAAGACGAAATCGCCACGCTCAAGCAGGACGCGCTTACCGTTAATCTCCTGATAGTAGCGGCCGGTCAGAACAATCGTGAACTCGTAGTAGTCATGCTGGTGCAGACCGCTGGCGCTCTCCGTTTTGTTGTAAATCACCACGTGAAAATTCTTGCCATTAAACAGCTGCTGCTCATGTGCGGTTTTGATTTCCATCGTGCCGACCTCCTGGTGCCTGTTCAGACTTACTGCATCTTCTCGTGAAGCTCGATGAGCTCCGCTACCATCTCGCGCGCCAGCATGGAGGTCATCAGGTGATCCTGCGCATGTACCAGCACCAGACTCACTTTCATCTTCCCTTCGCCCTGGTCGCTTTCGATGAGTTTCGTCTGCACCAGATGCGCTTCGTTTAACGCCGTACGGGACTGCTCCATCATGGTTTTCGCGGCAACAAAATCGCCCTGCTTAGCCTGCTTAAGCGCCGCATACGCCAGGCTTCGCGCCTGCCCGGAATTGATGATGAGCCCCATCACCACCTCTTCCAGATCGTTCACTGCGGTTTCTTCGGCAACGATACTCTCTAAATCTAACATCTTTAAGCTCCTTTACGCTGGCGCGGGTTGCCCCGCGCCGTGCAATTTTAGAATTTCAGTGCGAGGGCGATATCCTCCTCGCTCTCTTCTTCATCGATAACCGTTGCAGCCTTGTTCGCAATCGCCACGAACGGCATGTAGAGCAGGGTTGCAATCCCGAGGTTGAATATCGCCAGCAGGAAGGCGGCCACGCTACCGTTGGTGTTGAAGAACGCGCCCAGACCAGCTGGCATCGTCCACGGCGCAATGTTGGTCACCGGCGGGATAATGCCCAGGTAATACGCCGTCAGCGTAATCGCGGCCAGCAGCGGCTGAACCAGGATGAATGGAATGAACATCACCGGGTTCATGATAATTGGCAGACCAAACAGGATCGGCTCGTTAATCTGGAAGATGCCTGACGGCAGGGCCAGCTTCGCAACCTGACGATGGTCGGCGCGGCGAGAGACAATAAAGACCGCGATGATCAGACCCAGCGTCGCCCCGGTACCGCCCAGGAAGATATAGGAGTCAAGCATCGGCTTCGCCCACACATGGAAGGTTTTACCGGCCGCCAGCGCCGCATCGACGGAGCCGTACTGCTGGTAAAGCGCGACGTTTTCCAGTGCCCACGGGGTCATAATACCGCTGTCCAGCGCCGCCAGTGCCAGTGAACCATGCACGCCGAAGAACCACAGCAGGGAGGTAAAGATGACATACGCCCAACCGACCACGCTACCCATCGACGCCAGCGGCGTTGAGATAGAGTCCATAATGATCTGGTGGAAGTTAGTCCCCCAGTGTGAGAGCGCCCAGGCAATAATCCCCATGATGGAGAGAATAATGAAGCCCGGTATCAACGCGGAAAATGAACGAGAAACGGAGGCCGGAACGCTATCCGGCAAGCGGATAACCCAGTTGCGGCGAATAATAAAGGTGAACATTTCGGCCACCACCAGTCCGATAATAATACCGGAAATGATGTTTGCCCCACCCAGCCAGTTGGCGCCCACGGCGTAAGCGTCGCCCACGCTGTACGGCGTGACGGTCATAAACGCGGCAATGGACAGTAAGCCCGCCGCCAGCGGATCCACCTTACGCTCTTCCGCCAGGGCCATTCCAATAAAGAAAGGCGCCATTAGCGACATAATACCCAACGTACCGTTGTATACGTTGCCGCCAATGGCTTTTAAACCATTAAGGGTTTCAATAGTGGAAGCATCTAACCTAATTCCTAATGAATAAAAAAAGGAACCTTCTCCAAAGCTGAGAAAAACGTTGTTAATTAAAACGAACATTGCCCCGGCTAATGTCAACGGCATTAATTTAATAAAGCCGTTCTTAATGGCATTAACGTGAGGCTGCTTTCCTATTTTAACAGCAAAAGGAAGGAGTACCTTTTCAAGTGAAGCGATGACTTTACTCATAGGAAAATACCCTTAAATGCCGCAACGACCGTTACGGCGTATTGTGTGTGAAATAACTCTTTGACGGGAAAAATAAAAAATTAATTAGCAGCTTTTTTAATCGCCGCAACAGCAGTTTTTAATACACCTAAACCATCAATCTTGCCGTATAAAACGGAATCGATCACTTCGACCGGCTTATTAGGGAGCAAACGTTGAATTTCTGGCAGCATATAAGCGATTTGCGGCCCGAGTAAAATTACATCTGCTGTCTGACCCTTTTCGCCCGCCAGCGTTTCCGGAAACGCCTCAATCACCACAGGGACTTCATATTTTTCGGCCTGCGCGCGCATTTTTGAAACCAGCAGCGAAGTGGACATGCCCGCAGAGCAGAACAAGTAGATATGTTTCTTTTCCATGATAATTTCCCTCTTATTGGTCTGACCGCCGTCGCGCTATCACTCGACTCGCTATCCTGGCTGACGGGCAGTGTGCTGAACATTGTTTGTCGTTGAAGTGAGTATACGCAATGGTACAGGGAGGGGATAATTCTGGATAGACTCAAATTGTCTCTCATTGACCTGGCTTGTTGACTACCTTCACATTTCAGGCAAATATTTCGCGCTAAGAAATAAGATTTACGTATGCATAAAAAAACCGGCCATCAGGCCGGTTTGTTAACACTTTCAGGCAAGCGCGGTTACTGCGCCTTAGGTGCCTGTGGATCGGTGTCGTATTCAGCGCAGCTCTGGTAGCCCGAATTGATCACGTGACCGGTATCATCCAGGGCGACAAAGTAGGTTTCTGCCTTACCATTACGTTGACCCAGAATATAGGTCTGGCAGGTGCCACGCGCGTGGATCATAGTGACTTCTGAAGAAGGTTTACCGGCAATGGCTGCAACCTGGGAACGCGTCATGCCTTTTTTGACGTCTTTTACCACTGGCTGTGTGAACTGATCTGTGGTGCGATCGTAAGCTGTACACCCAGCCAGCATAGTCAGTACCGCCGCTGCGCTTAAAATTCCTGCTACGTTCTTGTTCATATTCCGTCCTCTTGTTTATCAGCGTGTTAACTAAGCATGGGATAAAAATTACTATTGTTCAACTTTGCGAGTTACGCCAGACGAATTTCGGAAAATTCTAATAAAACAACGATAAGCTGCTAAATCGCTGTAAAACAGTACACTCAAAACTGTGATCCTTGTCGTTTCCCCGACAAAGGGTTAGTTTTAACAGATCACACTTTCTGTTTGGTTCTGCATAGGGAGGGCGTAATGGCTCTGCAACAAGAAATTATTCAGGCGCTGGGCGCGAAACCTGCGATTAATGCCAATGAAGAGATCCGTCGTAGCGTTGATTTTTTGAAAGCTTACCTGTCCGCACACCCTTTCCTGAAGACGCTGGTACTGGGTATCAGCGGCGGTCAGGACTCCACTCTGGCCGGTAAACTTAGCCAGATGGCCATCACCGAGCTGCGTGACGAGACCGGTGACACCGCACTGCAATTTATTGCCGTACGTCTGCCGTATGGCGTGCAGGCCGACGAGCAGGACTGTCAGGATGCGATCGCCTTTATTCAGCCGGACCGTGTTCTTACCGTAAACATCAAAGGTTCGGTACTGGCAAGCGAGCAGGCCTTGCGTGAAGCCGGTATTGAACTGAGCGATTTTGTTCGTGGCAACGAGAAAGCCCGTGAGCGCATGAAAGCGCAGTACAGTATCGCAGGGATGACCAAAGGGGTCGTCGTCGGCACCGACCACGCCGCGGAAGCCATCACCGGTTTCTTCACCAAATACGGCGATGGCGGCACGGACATCAACCCCCTCTTCCGCCTGAACAAGCGTCAGGGTAAGCAACTGCTGGCGGCGTTGGGCTGCCCGGAGCACCTGTATAAGAAGGCGCCAACGGCAGACCTGGAAGACGATCGCCCTTCCCTGCCGGATGAAGCCGCGCTGGGTGTGACCTATGACAACATCGATGATTATCTGGAAGGCAAAACGCTCGACGAGGGTACCGCAAAAATTATTGAAGGCTGGTATCTGAAAACCGAGCACAAACGCCGTCCACCCATTACGGTGTTTGATGATTTCTGGAAAAAGTAAAAGCAAAACGGTAACTCAGTTTTGCAGGCCGGGTAAGGCGTAACCGCCACCCGGCTCTTTTTTAACCACCAAACACCTGCTACACTGTATGCCTGAACAGTATATGGAGCAGTATGTGAGCAGGCGTCAATCCGCCCCGCGTCTTGAGTTTGAAGCGGCGGCTATCTACGAATATCCCGAGCATCTTCGCCCCTGGCTTGAGGCGCTGCCTAAACAGCCTGGCGTCTATTTCTTCCACGGCGACAGCGACACCATGCCGCTCTATATCGGCAAAAGCGTAAATATCCGCAGTCGGGTGATGTCGCACCTGCGTACGCCGGACGAAGCGTCGATGCTCAGACAGTCCCGGCGGATCACCTGGATCGAGACGGCAGGTGAACTGGGCGCGCTTCTGCTCGAAGCCCGGCTCATCAAGGAACAGCAGCCGCTGTTTAACAAACGCCTGCGCCGCAACCGCCAGCTGTGTTCCTTGCAGGTTAACGCGGGAAAACCGCAGGTCGTTTATGCCCGGGAAGTGGATTTTTCGCATGAACCGAATCTTTACGGTCTGTTTGCCAACAAACGTGCCGCACTGCAAACTCTGCAATCCCTTGCTGATGAATTACAGCTTTGTTACGGCCTGTTAGGACTGGAAGCGACTACCCGCGGTCGCGCCTGTTTCCGCTCCGCGTTGAAACGCTGCGCCGGGGCGTGCTGTGGAAAAGAGAGCGTTGAAGAACATCATGCCCGGTTTATGGCTGGCCTGGCCTCAATCAGCGTCAACTGCTGGCCGTGGGAAGGCGCGGTGGCGTTGAAAGAGACCCGCGATGCGATGACGCACTATCACGTCATCCGCAACTGGCTCTGGCTTGGCGCGGTTGAAAGTCTGGATGACGCTGCCGCCCTGCTGCGCACACCTGCCGGGTTCGATCAGGATGGCTACAAAATTCTCTGTAAGCCGCTGTTAACCGGTAAATATGAGATAGTCATGCTCAATGACCCGGCAGCCAGGTAATTTCACTGAACAGCAGCGACCCCTTCGTTTCCAGTAGACGGAGGGTATGGCTGCCCTCTTGCCAGCTGGCGCCCTGATCGGCGGTCAGTAATTTATCGCCCAGTTGCCAGGCGCCGCTTAATACGAACGCCACGCCACCGCGTGATGCGAAGGTAGTGAACGTCCGGGTAGCAACGCGCACTTTTGCCTGGCAGTGCTCCCGTCGGGTCATGACATTGAAATCCATCGACATCTGCCCCTCCGTGAGCACGGCTTTCACCGTCAAATCGCCCGCAAAGCCGTAAGGCTGATGGTGTTTCAGGGTATGGCAAAACGCCCTCCCCGCATCCAGCGTCACCTCGCCGCCTTCCAGCAGCGTAATCACCCGGTCAACGCCCGGAAACGCGGAGAATTCGCCGTTACTGGCGATGGAGGCGATGCTGGCCCGCCAGGAAAAATCCCGCGTCGCGGGAGGGAAACAGCAAATCTCACGCGTCTCACCCGCGCCGTTACGCCAGAGACTGACGGGTATTTTACGGATATCAAAGAATTCCATGACCACTCCTGAAGGACGCACCGTGCGCCAGGGCATTTTCACAGACGTATTATCGGCAACGGTATGGCCAGACCTTAGGCATGGGGCAAAAGAAAAACCGCCGGTCCTGTCCACAGCGTTTTCGCTTGTGTAGACAGGAGCCCGGCGGTCTTAAGAGAGTGAACCGATTATTCGGCTGGTGCAGGCATTTTACCTTCCGGCGCTGCACGTTCTGTCAGACGCTTCTCAAAATTGGCATTAAATTGCTTTTTCTGTTCCGGCGTCAGAATGTTGTAAATCTTGTTCTGGGTTTCCATGTGGGCCAGCATGCGCGCTTTATGCTGCTCGGCCATTTTGTCGATCTGCGCTTCTGCTTTTGCTTTGTCGAAGCTGTCGCTGGCAATGATGTCATGCATCGCGCGGCGCTCTTCCAGCGGAGGACGTTTCATCTGGTCACGCTGACTTTTCCTGATGTCGCGGATCTGCTGCTTCTGCGCATCGGTCAGGTTCAGATCTTTAAACATCATCATCTCATGATGCATACCCGGCTTGCCTTTATGATGCATCATCATTTTGCCTTCTGCCGGCGCGGCGGTAGTGGTCGCGGTATCGGCGGCGAACGCCATGCTGGTAGCGCCCAGAGCCAGGGTAGAGGCAACAAACAGTGCAGTTAATTTACGCATAATGTCTTTCCTTACTTTCAGTTATTCTTCGGCGCTATGCCGTGTTGACGAGATTAACTTTACGGGGTTTATCGTCAATTAGTCAGAGCAACGGTAAAACAATGAAAGTATAAAAAACACGTTTTCGCCAATTATGGAGAAATTAAGGAAAAAGCGTGGAGAGATGAAACAAAAATATTCAACAGGATGATTTTAAAGAGATTATGGAGGAGTATAGCGAAGTGCCGTTTAATAATAAAGCAATTCTCCAGGAATATTCCGCAAACACTTCCAGAGCGCTTTTAACGTTAAGAAATTAATTCTTCGTTTCCCCTCCGGTCTGCGCGAGGGGAGACAATCAGGGCATTTTTTCCAGCATCAACCCGGCTCGTAAACCAAACGCGACTGACGGGTTAGGAAATAAAACATATTCCGTGGGGTTCTGTACCGCATAGCGCGTCTCACCATCTTCCGCCAGCAGGACGCCCTGGCGAAACGGCGTGAAGTTCAGCGTATGGGGCGCCATATGAAGCTGGAAAGCTTCACTTTGACGCGTGATCTGCTGTACGACCCGATAGCGCACGACGGGTTCCCGGGTGGGTTCCGGCGCAACCCCTGCGAGCAACGCCCGAAGCGCCTGATGCGTAGGGGCAAAACGCGTCAGGTCGTTTTGCCCGAACGGCAGCGCTTTTCCCAGCTCCAGCGTGCAGGACAGCGCGCCGAAATTCTCGCAGGTGAAGTGGGTAAACGTGCCGCCCGGCGTCTGGTGGAAAACCAGCGCTTCCAGTCCCGCGTCGCCAAGCCAGGTCAGAAACGCCTCATCCCACGGCTGATGGCGCTGCGGTAACACGCCAAAACGTACGTGGTACGAGGCGCGGATGGCGGTATGCAGATCGAGGTGCCAGCGCGTCTCCCCCGCCCCGGCAAAAAACGCCGTGACCACCTTCTCCAGCCATTGCGCACGTGTCGTTTCATCACTCTGTGGAAATTGCGCCCAGCGGCCACCAAACATTCGGTTGATGTCGCTCACGAGATACCGTTTGTTTTGCGCCAGCGCAGGCGGATTTCCCAGTACCACCAGCAGACGGCAGTGCAGCGTGATCTCTGCGCGATACAGCGCGCGCAGCAACAGATCGACAATCTCCACGGGCGCGGTTTCATTCCCGTGAATGCCGGTAGAAAGCAGCAGCGACAGGTTATATTGCCCCGTCGGCATCAGTTCAAGCACGCCCGGCCCCAGCCATCGCCAGTGGAACGAGGGGCCTTCCCCCTCGTGCCGCTCCGGTGTCTCTTCAGCCAGCGTCAGCGCCAGAAAGTTTTCCATATCGTCTCCTTAGCGCTGGAACGGATAAACCGATCCCAGTTGCAGGATGGTTGATAATGCATCCAGCGTCTCGCGGCCTTCGCGCAGCAGCTGCGGATCAACCAGATCGGCCTGAACCAGACGGTCACGATAGTAGCGGTCCACCCAGTCATTGAGGGTATTGAACAGCGTGTCGTTCATCATCACCGACGGATTCACGGCCTGCATTTCCTCCGGCGTTAACACCACGCGCAGTCGCAGGCACGCCGGTCCCCCGCCGTTGGCCATACTTTCCCGCAGATCAAACACGCGCAGTTCATCAATCGGGTTATCCGCCTGTACCAGTTCGCTGAGATAGCGCCAGACGCCCTGATGGTTGCGGGACTCCTGCGGCAGCACCAGCATCATGCTGCCGTCATCCCGGCTCAGCAGCTGGCTGTTGAACAGATACGTTTCGACCGCATCCTGCACGCTTACCGCCTGCGTGGGCACCAGAATCGGCATAAATCCCGGCACGCGTTCGCGCAGCGTGGCCAGCAACTTTTCCTGATGGGCAAACGCCTGCTCGTGGCAGAACAGCACCTGACGGTTGGAAACGGCAATCACGTCGTTATGAAACACGCCCTGGTCGATCACCTGCGGATTTTGTTGGGCAAAAATCACCTGAGTAGGATTAACCTGGTTCAGCCGTGCAACCGCCTGGCTTGCGGCTAAGGTTTGTCTCGCCGGATAACGAACCGGCGCGGCGTGGCCGCCCTCTTCCCGTCCATAGATAAACAGCTGCAAACCCGGATCGCCGTAATCGCCACCCAGACGGTTGTGGTTTGCCGCCCCTTCGTCGCCAAACATCGCGACCTGCGGCAGCGCCGAATGCACCTCAAAATGCGCATCATGATTAAAAATGGCGCGCAGCACGCGCCCGGTGGTCTCCGCTTCGCTGGCGCGGTGGAATTTGTTGTTCAGGTTAGCGACGGTCAGATGCACTTTGCCGTCCAGCGTATCCGCCGACGGCGCGACGGTGGCGGCATTCGCTACCCACATTGAAGAGGCTGAACTGGCCGCGGAAAGCAGCTGTGGGGACTGCGTACCGGCTTTTTCAACCACCTGTTCATCCGTACCGCTGAAGCCCAGCTGGCGCAGCACGGCCACGTTCGGCCGCTCCTGCGGCGGGATTACCGCCTGCGGGAAACCGGCATCGGACAGCGCCTTCATTTTCAATAGCCCCTGCTTGGCCGCCAGCTTCGGGTTCGAGACCTGGAAACGGTGCTTCGTCGAAGCTTCATTGCCGAACGACAGCCCGGCATAGTGGTGCGTCAGCCCCACCAGTCCGTCAAAGTTAACCTCACGCGCTTTCATGGGCGTCACCCTCTGTAAAATCCAGCCCCGGATTCAACGTCTCCGGCAGAGTCAGCGCCGGGGTTTCCAGGCTTGCCATCGGCCACGCGCAGTAATCGGCGGCATACCAGGCGCTGGCGCGATGGTTGCCCGATGCCCCTACGCCACCAAACGGCGCGGTGCTCGCCGCGCCGGTCAGCGGTTTGTTCCAGTTCACGATCCCGGCGCGCGCTTCCAGCAGCAGCTGGTCGAATTTCTCGCGATGCGGGGATATCAAGCCGCTCGACAGGCCGTAGCGGGTGTTGTTGGCCATCTCGATCGCCGATGCAAAATCGTCATAGCGCCAGACGCACAGCAGCGGGCCAAAGACCTCTTCATCCGGCACGTTGCTCGTCGCACTCATCTCAATAATCCCCGGCGTCAGCAGCGATGTGCCCGGCATTACCTGCTTCGGCTCCAGCAGGGTTTTCGCCCCGCGCGCCACGTGCTCCTGCCACGCTTTCAGCACGTTCAGCGCCGCCTGCCCGGAGATCAGCCCGCCGATAAACGGCTGCGGCTCGGTATCCCATTTCGCGGGAACCAGACGCCCGCTCACCTCCACCAGACGCTTAAGAAACGCATCCCCCTGCGCGCCGCGTTTAACCAGCAGGCGGCGGGCGCAGGTGCAGCGCTGTCCGGCGGTAATGAATGCCGACTGAATGGTCAGGTGGACCGCAGCATCGATATCATCCGGATCTTCCACAATCAGCGGGTTGTTGCCACCCATCTCCAGCGCCAGAATTTTTTCCGGCTGCCCCGCCAGCTGACGATGCAGCTGATAACCCGTTCCGGCACTGCCGGTAAACAGCAGACCGTCAATGTCGCTCAGCGCACTCAGCGCCTGACCGGTTTCACGCCCGCCCTGCACCAGATTCAGCACGCCCGGCGGCAGCCCCGCCTGCTCCCAGAGTTTTACCACCGCTTCTCCGGTTAAGGGGGTTAACTCACTCGGCTTGAAGATGACGGTATTTCCCGCCAGCAGCGCAGGCACAATATGCCCGTTCGGCAGATGCCCGGGGAAGTTGTACGGGCCAAACACCGCCAACACCCCGTGCGGACGGTGGCGCAACGTGGCGGCGCCGTCCGGCATCCCGGTATGCTGCTCACCGGTGCGGGCGTGGTACGCCTTCACCGATATACCGATTTTATTGATCATCGCCGTCACTTCGGTTGTTGCCTCCCAGCGCGGCTTGCTGGTTTCGCAGGCAATGATGCGGGTCAGCTCTGCTTTATTGGCCTCCAGCAGCGCAGCAAATTTCTCAACCAGCGCCTGGCGCTCGGAGAATGGCCGTTTCGCCCATGCCGGAAACGCGCGGCGTGCAGCCTGGCAGGCCTGCTCAACCTGCCCGGCGCTGGCGTCGCTCCCCGACCAGAGCACCTCCTGGCCGACCGGGTTAGTTTTTGTCCGCGCATCACCTTCGCCCGTTACCCAGTCACCGTTAATCCATAGAGTCATGCTGTTTTCTCCTCAGGGCAGAGCCGCACCAGGCGAACCGTGTCGCCAGCGTTACATTTCAGGGCATCCAGTTGCGCAGCCGTCAGTACCAGACGCTCGCATGTTGGGTTGGTTCGCACCAGCATGGCGCGGAAGTTGGCGTAATTCTCGTTCGAGACCAGGCAGGCTGGCCACTCGCCCGGCGCGGGCTGGCCTTCTGAAACCTCAACCAGGCGGCTTTTACGGATGGCGCGTACGCGGTCAATATCGCATTCCAGCGTTGGACCGCCGTCAAAGATGTCGACGTAATTGCGGTAGCGAAAACCCTCTTTCTCCAGCACTGCACGGGCCGGGGCGGTTTGCGGGTGAACTTCGCCGATCACCGCCTGCGCTTCCGGCGTTAAGAAATGGGTATAAATAGGATGCTTCGGCATTAACTCGGCGATAAACGCCTTCTGACCGGTACCGCACAGGTAATCCGCCCGGCTAAATTCCATGGAGAAGAAGCGTTCGCCCAGGCTCTCCCAGAACGGCGAGTAGCCCGTCTCATCAATTACGCCGCGCATCTCCGCGACCACTTTTTCGTTGAAGCGGTCGCGAAAGGCGGCCATAAACATGAAGCGCGATTTGGAGAGCAGATAACCGTTACCCTCTTTGCGCCAGTCCGGATCGAGAAACAGGGTGCAGAGTTCGCTGGCGCCGGTATGGTCATTACAGAGAAAGAGCGTCGGCAGCGCGTTGTAGACGTTCAGCTCTTTCGAGGCGTGGACCATCGTGCCGACGCGGTAGTTGTACCACGGATCGTTGAGCCCGACGGCCACTTCGATAGCGCAAATCCCCGCCACGGTTCCCGTGTCGGTCTCTTCCAGCACGAACACATAGCCCTGTTCGCTTTTTGGCAACGTCCCCTGCCAGGTTTGCAGGGCGCGCTCAATGCGCGCCGACAGCGTTTTTTCATCGGCAGGCAGCGAGGTCAGCCCGCCCCCTGTCTTACCGGCAAGCTGCATAAGCCCGGCGAGATCGCCGTGCGCAACGGGACGGATGACCATCATGATGACACCCCGGACTTCACCTGTTCGCAGGCCAGCGCAAAACGATCTAACCCGGTTCTGACCTCTTCCTCACTGACGATCAGCGCAGGGGCAAACCGCACCACGTTAGCGCCGGCAATCAACACCATCACGCCCTGCTTTGCCGCTTCCTGTGAAATCAGCTTCGCTTTGCCAGCAAACTCAGGGGCAAGCTCACAACCTATCAACAGCCCCAGACCGCGGATCTCTTTGAACATGCCGGTCTGGTTATTGATGGCGGTAAGACGCTCAACAAACCACTGGTGACGCTGCTTCACGCCGCTAAGCACCTCAGGAGTGTTGATGATATCCAGCACCTGTCCGGCGACAGCGGTTGCCAGCGGGTTACCGCCGTAAGTGGTGCCATGGGTGCCCACGGTCATCACGCTGGCGAATGTATCGGTGGTCAGCATCGCCCCCACCGGGAAGCCGCCGCCGAGCGCTTTGGCTGTTGAAAGCACATCCGGGGTCACGCCATAGTGCATGTAGGCGTACAGCTCACCCGTGCGGCCCACGCCGGTCTGGACTTCGTCAAAAATCAGGACCGCGTTATGCCGATCGCACAGCTCGCGCAGCCCTTGCAGGAACGCTTTCTGGGCGGGCATGACGCCGCCTTCCCCCTGCATGGGCTCGACAATCACCGCACAGGTGGTGTCGTCAATCAGCTCGCTGGCAGAGTGTAAATCGTTATACGCCGCATGACGGATATCCGGCGGCAGCGGCGCAAAATCCTGAGAATATGAGGGCTGACCACCCGCACTGACGGTAAACAGCGTGCGGCCATGGAAGGCATTTTTAAAGGCTACGATGCCGCTCTTGTGCGGGCCGAATTTATCGTGCGCATATTTGCGCGCCAGCTTCAGCGCCGCTTCGTTCGCTTCCGCGCCGGAGTTACAGAAAAAGACTTTTTCTGCGAAAGTGGCGTCGATCAGCTTCTTCGCCAGACGCAACGCCGGTTCGTTGGTATAACCGTTGCCGGTATGCCAGAATTTCGCCGCCTGATCATTCAGCGCCTGCCGCAGCGCCGGGTTTGCATGCCCCAGCGCATTCACCGCAATCCCACCCGCAAAGTCGATATACTCTTTGCCCTGCTGATCCCACAGGCGAGAGCCCTCCCCACGTACCGGAATAAAAGCCGCCGGAGCGTATACCGGCATCATCCATTCATCGAAATTTTCACGCGTAACTGACAGAGACATAGCGACCTCATCCGGTAAATAAAAGGTTGTTTAAATGTTAAATAATTGAGTGTTTGCACTGTGAATGTAGATTGCAGCGTTCGTGCCAGCCAGCGATAAAAATGCATAAACGGATTTGGGCAACACAATATCAATGAGTTACAATATGGAGTTATTCACTGTTAATGCATAAATAGTGAATATTTTCACGACAAGCGGCGCTTTGCCGCACGAAAACAAGAAAGAGTATGCACATGCCAAATATAATTCTGGAATTGTGATCGCTCGCGAAATTTATCGGTCCTTTACGCCCTGTTCGAGGGCAAAACGCGTCGAAATGGTGCAAATATTGCACCGTCGGCATTATCTGTCGCAGTAATTGGACGAAGCGGATAACAGACGACGTAAATTCTGCTACCATCCTTGCACTATTCACCTTGCATTGGCAGCGACTATGAAATTTGTCTCTTTTAATATCAACGGCCTGCGTGCCCGCCCTCACCAGCTCGAAGCGATTGTTGAGCAACATCAGCCAGATGTGATCGGCTTGCAGGAGACAAAAGTTCACGACGATATGTTCCCGCTCGAAGAGGTAGCGAAGCTGGGCTATAACGTTTTTTACCACGGTCAGAAAGGCCACTACGGCGTTGCGCTGCTGACCAAAGATACGCCGGTGTCGGTGCGTCGTGGCTTTCCGAGTGACGGTGAAGAAGCACAGCGTCGTCTCATCATGGCTGAGCTGCCTTCCCCGCTGGGTAACATCACAGTGATTAATGGTTACTTCCCGCAGGGTGAAAGCCGCGACCACCCGACCAAATTCCCGGCCAAAGCCAAATTTTATCAGGATCTGCAAAACTACCTTACGACCGAACTCAACAAAGATAATCCGGTGCTGATCATGGGGGATGTGAATATCAGCCCGACTGATCTGGACATTGGCATTGGCGAAGACAGCCGCAAGCGCTGGCTGCGCACCGGGAAATGTTCCTTCCTGCCGGAAGAGCGCGAGTGGATGCAGCGCTTGCTTGACTGGGGGCTGGTGGATACCTTCCGCACCGCTAACCCGGAGACGCAGGATCGCTTCTCGTGGTTTGACTACCGCTCTAAAGGCTTCGATGACAACCGGGGCCTGCGTATTGATCTGCTGCTGGCGAGCGCCCCCCTGGCCGAACGCTGCATCGAAACCGGTATCGACTATGATATTCGCAGCATGGAAAAACCGTCCGACCATGCGCCGGTATGGGCAACGTTCAAGCTGTAATCCTCAGTGAATATTAAAAAAATCAGTCTCCTGTGCGCCCTTCTGGGCGCATTTGTTTTGATCGTTGTTTTGCTTCCTCCGGGCATGCTCTCCCTCGACACGCTAAAAATACACCAGCAAACGTTGCTTGATCGTGTGGAGCAGGCGCCCCTTCAGAGCGCGCTGATCTATTTTGCGGTTTACGTTCTGGTCTCTGCGCTGTCGATACCCGGGGCTGCGCTTCTGACGCTGCTCGGCGGGGCGATTTTCAGCCTGTGGGAGGCGACGCTGTTGGTGTCATTGGCCTCGACGCTCGGCGCCACGCTTGCCATGCTCGTCAGCCGTTATCTGCTGCGTGACTGGGTGCAACGGCGCTTTGCCGCACAGATGAACACGATCGATGCGGGGATGGTTCGCGATGGCGCGCGCTACCTTTTTGCCCTGCGCCTGATGCCGTTGTTTCCGTTCTTTCTGGTCAATTTGCTGATGGGGCTAACCCGTATCCAGGTGCGTCACTACTGGTGGGTCAGCCAGCTTGCGATGCTACCTGCCACCGTCATTTATCTGAACGCCGGACGCGAGCTGGGAAAACTCACCACGCTGCGCGATATTCTGTCGCCGGGACTGCTGTTCGCCTTTACACTATTAGGGTTATTACCGCTGGTCACTCGCTGGCTGTTTTCCCGTTACATCCCTTCGATTAAAAAGTGAGGCATTATGCGCCGGGTGCGTTTTTGCGCGTTTCTGACGAGTCTGCTGCTGGCAACCTCTGCCTTCGCCGCAGAAAGCTGGCAATCCATTCAGCAACAGGCCACCGGGCAGACCGTCTGGTTTAACGCCTGGGGCGGTGACGAGGCCGTTAACCGCTACCTCGACTGGGTGAGCGGCGAGATGAAAACGCACTACGCCATTAACCTGAAGATCGTTCATCTGGCCGATGCCGCCGATGCGGTGAAGCGGATCCAGACGGAACAGGCCGCAGGACGCAGCAGTAACGGGTCGGTGGATCTACTCTGGGTAAACGGGGAAAACTTCCGCACGCTGAAGGAGGCAAACCTGCTGCTCACCGGCTGGGCGCAAACCCTACCCAACTGGCGTTACGTCGATACCCGTAAACCGGTCACGGAAGATTTTGCCATCCCGACCGATGGGGCGGAATCCCCATGGGGCGGCGCGCAGTTAACCTTCATCGCCCGTAAAGCGAGTATGCCGATGCCTCCGGCAGATCCCCACGCGCTGCTGGCTTACGCTCAGCAGCACCCTGGCAAGGTGAGCTATCCGCGACCGCCGGATTTTACCGGCACGGCGTTTCTTGAACAGCTTCTGCTGGCATTGACCGCCCATCCGGAGGCATTAAAAAACGCGCCGGACGGCACCTTTGCAGAGATCACCGCGCCGCTGTGGAACTATCTTGATACGCTGCATCCCCTGCTGTGGCGCGAAGGGAACGATTTTCCGCCATCGCCTGCGCGCATGGATACGCTGCTGGCCAGCGGCAGCCTGAACCTGTCGCTCACCTTTAACCCCGCTCATGCGATGCAAAAGGTGGCGAGCGGTGAACTGCCTGCCGACAGCTACAGTTTCGGCTTTCTCAAAGGCATGATCGGCAACGTCCATTTTGTCGCTATCCCGGCAAATGCCAGTGCGAGCGCAGGGGCGAAAGTGGTGGCAAATTTCCTGCTGTCACCGCAGGCGCAGATCCGCAAAGCCGATCCTGCCGTCTGGGGTGACCCGAGCGTGCTGGATGGTGCCAAACTACCTGCGAAAGCGGCAAAACAGCTTCATGCCTTTACCCCTTCAGGCACGCCTGATGTGCTTCCCGAACCGCACGCCGCCTGGGTTAACGCCCTGGAGCAGGAATGGCTTCGCCGCTACGGAACCCGCTAAGCGGGCTGGTATGGGCGGCAATGGCGGTCATCTATCTGCCACTGCTTCCCGCCAGCGGCATGCTGCTGGCCCCGGCGTTTTCTCTCAGTAACTGGGCGGCGCTGTTTGCCGACCCGCAGCTGCCGCAGGCGCTGGCCGCTACGCTGGTATCAACCCTCATCGCGACGCTGGGTTCACTGTTTATCGCCCTGAGCCTGCTTGCGCTTCTCTGGCCGGGTGATGGCTGGCAGCGCCTGAGCACCCGTCTGCCGTGGCTGTTAGCCGTGCCGCACGTCGCCTTCGCCACCAGCGCGCTGCTGCTGTTTGCGGAAGGCGGTCAGTTTTACCGGATCTGTACAGTCTGTTCGCCGCAGCTTGACCGCTACGGTATCGGGCTTGGCCTGACGCTTGCGGTCAAAGAGAGCGCGTTCGTTCTGTGGGCAATCTACGCCGCACTGCCTGAAAAGCGCCTCGCACAGCAGAAAATTGTCCTGCATACCTTCGGCTACGGACGAATGCAGGCGCTTAACTGGCTCGTCCTCCCGGCTATCGCCCCCGCGCTGGGCGCCGTGATGCTGGCGGTGCTCGCCTGGTCGCTTTCCGTGGTGGATGTGGCGATCGTGCTCGGGCCGGGCAACCCACCTACGCTGGCGGTGCTGGCCTGGCAGTGGCTCACGCAGGGCGATGCGCAGCAGCAGACAAAAGGAACGTTGCTGTGTCTGGTGTTGCTCCTGCTGCTGGCCGCACTTGCCGCGGTGGGATACAGCCTCTGGACGGCTTGGCGGCGCGCCCAGCCTGATGTCTCGGGGGTACGTCGCGCTTCGCATACCGCGTTGCCCGCACGGACGCTGGGCGGGTTACTGCCGCTGTGCGGCGTGCTCTGTGCGCTGGTTCTGCTGATGCTGGCACGCCGGGGCGACATCGGCCCCGTCAGCGACAGCCTTTCACTGGGACTGCTGTCCAGCCTGACAGCGCTGGCCATCCTCATGATCTGGCTTGAGTGGGGACCCCAGCGCGGCGCGGTGTGGATCTGGCTGCCGCTTGCCCTCCCGGCGCTGCCCCTCGTGTCCGGGCAGTATGCCGTGGCGCTGTGGCTGGGCATCGACGGCCAGTACGCTGCGGTGCTCTGGAGCCATATGCTCTGGGTTCTCCCGTGGATGCTCCTGGTGCTGCAACCGGCCTGGCGCAGGCTCGATCCCCGGCTTATCCTCACCGCCAGAACGCTGGGCTGGCGACAGGCGAAAATTTTCTGGTTAGTGAAATGTCCCCTGATGGTTCGTCCGGCCCTGCTGGCCTTTGCGACCGGCTTTTCCGTGAGCATGGCCCAGTACATGCCCACCCTCTGGCTGGGAGCGGGTCGTTTTACTACTCTGACGACGGAGGCGGTCGCCCTCAGCAGCGGCGGCAGCGTTCCGATCCTCGCCAGCCGGGCGCTGGGTCTGTTGCTGTTAACCAGCAGCGTATTTGCCCTTGCCGCACTGCTCGCCCGGTTCGTGGGCCGTTACAGACAAGGATTACGTTAATGCTGAACGTGAAAAATCTCACCATTGCGCCACTCTTACGTGAGGTCAACTTCCGCGTCCCGGCAGGGGAGATTCTCACGCTGATGGGACCCTCCGGGAGCGGGAAATCGACCCTTTTCGCCTGGATGGTGGGCGCGTTATCCGCTGATTTTAAGGCGCACGGCGAGCTGTGGCTGAACGATCGACGCTGCGATCTGCTCCCCGTGGAAACGCGCGGGATCGGCATTCTGTTTCAGGATGCCCTGCTGTTTGACGCCTTCAGCGTGGGGCAAAACCTGATGCTGGCGCTGCCGGCGCACGTTGCCGGACGCGCGCGGCGCGACGCGGTAGAGCAGGCTCTTGAATCTGCCAGGCTGGCAAACCTCTACGCCAGCGATCCGGCGACCCTTTCCGGCGGCGAGCGCGCCCGGGTCAGCCTGCTGCGCGCCCTTCTCGCCCAGCCGCAGGCATTGCTGCTCGACGAACCGTTCAGCCGACTGGATAAAACGCTCCGCGCCTCATTCCGGGCGTGGGTATTCGAAACCACTCGCCAGCGCAAGATCCCGGTGGTGCTGGTCACGCATGATGAGGAAGATATCCCGCCCGGCGGAGAGGTGATTGAGATTTCTCGCTGGCAATAATGTGCTAACGCAATGTTTTTGGCTTCAGGAGAGACGACAATGCCACCCTCTTTTAATGACGTCAGGTTTTTCGATGAAACGTGTTTCTCAACTGACCGCGCTGGCTCTGATCTGCGGCCTCGCCTCACTCTCCTCCATGGCGGCTGATATGCCCCACTCCCTCACGCTGGACCAGCTCCAGGCGCAAAACGGCGCGGTAATTGATACGCGCATCAGTGCGTTCTATAACGGCTGGCCGCAGACGCTGCGCGGAACGTCCGGGCATGAACCCGCCGCGCTTAATCTCTCTGCAGGCTGGCTTGGGGCAATGAGCGATGAACAGCTCAGCGGCTGGGCAAAACAGCATCGGATTACGCCCGACATGCCGGTTGCGCTCTATGGCCACGATGATGATAACCAGACCGTCAAAACGCGGCTGGAAAAAGCGGGTTTTACCCACGTTTCCATCCTGAGCGATGCCCTGCAACAATCCGACCGTTTGCAACGTCTGGCACATTTTGAACAGCTGGTTTATCCGCAGTGGATCCACCTGTTGCAGCAGGGCAAACCCGTTACTGCCGCACCAGCCGGAGAGTGGAAGGTGATCGAGGCTGGCTGGGGTGCGCCGAAGCTTTATCTCCTGAGCCACATTCCCGGCGCGGGCTACATCGACACCAATGAAGTGGAAAGCGAACCGCTGTGGAATAAGGTCGCTGACGAAAAGTTGAAAGCGATGCTGGCGAAGCACGGGATCCGTCACGATACCACCGTCATTCTGTACGGTCGCGACGTATATGCCGCCGCGCGCGTGGCGCAGATCATGCTCTACGCGGGCGTGAAGGATGTGCGAATTCTGGACGGCGGCTGGAAGGCATGGTCAGACGCCAGCCTGCCCGTTGAGCGCGGAACGCCTGAGAACGTGAATCCAGCCCCTGATTTTGGCGCGCCGATCCCGGGCCAGCCCCGGCTGATGGTGGATATGGAACAGGCCCGGGGAATGCTGCACCGTCAGGATGCATCCCTGGTGAGCATTCGTTCCTGGCCAGAGTTTATCGGTGAAACCAGCGGCTACAGCTATATCAAGCCAAAAGGTGACATTGCCGGTGCGCGCTGGGGCCATGCGGGTAGCGACGCGACCCACATGGAAGATTTCCACAATCCGGATGGCACCATGCGCAGCGCCGATGACATTGCCGCCATGTGGAAGACGTGGAATATCCTGCCGGAGCAGCACGTTGCGTTTTACTGCGGCACCGGCTGGCGCGCGTCTGAAGCCTTCATGTACGCCCGCGCCATGGGCTGGCAAAACGTTGCCGTCTACGACGGCGGCTGGTACGAATGGAGCAGCCATCCGCAGAACCCGGTCTCCACCGGGGAGCGTGGACCGGAGAGTACACGCTAGCGGGGGAGTGACTTCAGCGTCACGTAACCGCTCCAGATTCGCGTTGTGGTGGTCAGCCAGCACAACGCGCCAAACGCCCAGGCGAACAGCGTGAAGTGTGCCGGAAACAGGCAGCACAGCACAAACAGCGCGATGGTCTCCGTTCCTTCCGTTAATCCTCCAATGTAATAAAGCGACTTGTGCGCGTAGCCGGGGTTGTCGATATTATGCTTCCCCGCCAGCGCGGCAAAGGCCAGGAAACTGCTGCCCGTCCCCATAAACGCGAACAGCAGCCAGGCGGCGGCGATCGCATTGTCAGCCGGAGCGGCCAGCGCGAAGCCAAACGGTACCAGCGCGTAAAACAGGAAGTCGAGGGCGATATCAAGAAATCCTCCCGCGTCCGTCATGCCACGGCGACGCGCCAGCGCACCGTCCAGACCATCCAGCAGCCGGTTCAGCACAATGGCGACCAGCGCCGCCAGATACCAGCCCAACGCCAGAAACGGTAACGCCAGTACGCCAATCGCAAACCCGGCGAGCGTTAACCCATCAGGCGTAATAAACGGTTTATCCAGCGCGGCGGCCAGCTGATTTAACCCGGGCTTCAGCCGTGGATGCAGATGTTTATCCAGCATGCGGTTCACCTTTAAACGTGGCACACAGGCCCTGAGCCGGGATATCCAGCGCGGCGTTAAAGCGGGCGGAAAGGTTCTGAAAGGCAATCAGAGCCGTCATTTCGGTGATAGTCTCTTCGCTAAAGTGGCGCTTCAGCTGGTTTTTGATATTTTCATCCACCTGAGGCGGCGTGGCGGTGACCGCTTCCGCATAGGCCAGCGCCGCGCGCTCCTCTTCGCTGAACAGGGTGGAATTTTGCCAGTCGTTGACGGCCTGCACTTTATCCAGCGCCCCGCTCCGCTCGGCCAGACGCAGGCTGTTGGCATCAATACAAAATGCGCAGTGGCAGATCTGCGAGACCCGCGTCATTAGTAACGAACGCAGAACCGGCGTCAAACGCGCCTTGCGCCGCTCCAGATAGCCGACAAATAGCGCTACCAGCCAGAAAAGACGCGGCATACGCCCCCACCAGCGCGTGGGGTTCAGCACCGCGCCGAAGTGTTTTTTCTGCATGGCAGCAATGGGCTTGAGGCTGACGGGAAGGGTTTCCATGGGCGCAACCCAGGCGGCTGTCTCTTTCACCTGATTCTCCTGATGGCTGGACTCTTTGGCAGGGCACGATAATATGTCGTTTTCCGCTATTAATTATTGACGAACATGCTGAAAACACTCGATGTTGTTGCGGCCATCCTCGAAAAAGAGGGCAAGATCTTGCTGGCGCAGCGTCCCGAACATGCCGATCAGCCAGGAATGTGGGAATTTGCGGGCGGAAAGGTTGAAGCCGGTGAGACCCAGCAGGAAGCGCTGATCCGCGAACTACGCGAAGAGCTCGGCATTGAAGCCGTGCCCGCGCGGTATGTGGCAAGCCACCAGCGGGAAGTGTCGCAGCGGCTGATCCACCTCCACGCCTGGCACGTGCCGGAATTTAGCGGCGAGCTGAAGGCGCACTACCACTCGGCGCTGGTGTGGTGCACGCCAGAAGACGCGTTCACGTATGATTTAGCCCCGGCGGATATACCGCTTCTGGAAGCGTTTATTCTTTTACGCGACGCCAGACCAGCGGGTTTGTACTGAGGGTGCGCTCATCACGCTGGCACTGCAACAGCACGCCATCCGCCCTGACCACTGCGCCTTCGGAATAGTTTTGATCCTGATAGATACAGCACTGATTACACGGCTGCGCACGCTGTCCGCCAGCGCTAAAAACCTCTGGCGGCACGTTAACTTCGACATCCGGGCGAATGCGATCAGCCTGTGCCCCGGCGGACACCATCAAACATAACGCGGCCATTGCGAAACGGTTCATAGACTTAATTTCCTTTGCATCGTTTATATCTATAACGGTAGATCCTGACGGGATCTTTAATTTATCTCGTCATCGCTTTTGGTTATGACGCGCGGCTTGTCATTAATTTCCCTTTCGGCCTAAATTTCTGCTTGCCTCTCAAAGCGGTGCGGGTGGTATAGTCAAAAAAACGACACAAAACATCTCCGCCACACGCACAAATTATTATAAGAGGTTCTTATATCTATGGATCAGACACGCTCTCTGGAAAGCTTTCTTGCCCATGTTCAGCAGCGCGACCCGCACCAAAGCGAGTTTGCCCAGGCCGTTCGTGAAGTCATGACCACCCTGTGGCCCTTCCTTGAGGAAAATCCGCGCTACCGCCAGATGGCGCTGCTTGAACGTCTGGTGGAGCCAGAGCGCGTCATCCAGTTCCGCGTGGCGTGGGTGGACGATCGCAATCAGGTACAGGTCAACCGCGCGTGGCGCGTGCAGTTTAACTCCGCCATTGGGCCGTTTAAGGGCGGAATGCGCTTCCATCCCTCGGTGAACCTGTCGATTCTGAAATTCCTCGGCTTCGAGCAGACCTTTAAAAATGCGCTCACTACCCTGCCGATGGGCGGCGGTAAAGGCGGGAGTGATTTCGATCCGAAAGGCAAGAGCGAAGGCGAAGTGATGCGCTTCTGCCAGGCGCTGGTCACTGAGCTCTATCGCCACCTTGGGCCGGACACCGACGTTCCTGCCGGGGATATCGGCGTGGGTGGTCGTGAAGTGGGCTTTATGGCCGGGATGATGAAAAAGCTCTCCAACAACAGCGCCTGCGTCTTTACCGGCAAAGGTCTGTCGTTTGGCGGCAGCCTGATTCGTCCGGAAGCGACGGGTTACGGTCTGGTCTATTTCACTGAAGCGATGCTTAAGCGTCACGGGCTGAGCTTCGAGGGGATGCGCGTGGCGGTCTCCGGCTCCGGCAACGTGGCGCAGTACGCTATCGAGAAAGCGATGGAGTTTGGCGCGCGCGTAGTGACCGCCTCCGACTCCAGCGGCACCGTGGTGGATGAAGCTGGCTTCACAGCAGAAAAACTGGCGCGTCTGTGCGAAATCAAAGCCAGCCGTGACGGCCGCGTGGCGGATTATGCCCGAGAGTTTGGCCTGACCTATCTGGAAGGTAAACAGCCGTGGGGTGTGCCGGTGGATATCGCCCTGCCGTGCGCGACGCAAAACGAGCTGGACGTGGATGCCGCCCGGACGCTGATTAGCAATGGCGTGAAGGCGGTAGCGGAAGGGGCAAATATGCCCACCACCATTGAAGCGACCGATCTGTTCCTGGACGCGGGCGTACTCTTTGCGCCAGGCAAGGCGGCGAACGCGGGCGGGGTGGCAACATCCGGTCTGGAAATGGCACAAAACGCCGCGAGAATGGGCTGGAAGGCGGAGAAAGTGGATGCCCGTCTGCACCACATTATGCTTGATATTCACCATGCCTGCGTGGAGTACGGCGGTGAGGCTTCACAGACCAACTACGTGCGCGGTGCCAACATCGCCGGGTTCGTGAAGGTGGCCGATGCGATGATCGGGCAGGGTGTGATTTAGTTTCGCTGCATTCTCGCCCTTGCAGGCCCGGTAAGCGTTAGCGCCACCGGGCTTTTTTCAGGCCGCAGAGCTGCTTTTTGCCGGGTGGCGGCTTCGCCTTACCCGGCCTACGGTTTAAGCGGTGGTATTTTTGGCTGCGCTTTTTTTCTTTTTGAACGGTTTCTTCGCCCCGCCACCCGGGGCAACCATCCCCCGGAATCGCTTCACTGGCGTGCTGCGCGCCTGATCAATCAGCTGATAAAGCGTCCCCACCAGCGGCTGCATAAAGTCCTGGTAACGGCACTGCTTTTCGCTGATCTGCGTCAGCACCGACTCCCAGTGCGCGGTCATGTCCGGTCTGGCGGCCAGCTCTGGCAAGGAGTGAATCAGTGCCCGGCCCGGCTCTGTCGAATGGATATAGCGCCCTTTTTTCTCGAGAAAACCACGCTTAAACAGCAACTCGATAATCCCCGCGCGGGTTGCTTCCGTACCCAGACCGTCGGTGGCGCGGAGGATCTTCTTTAGATCTTTATCCTGCACAAAACGGGCGATCCCGGTCATGGCCGAAAGCAGCGTCGCATCGGTGAAGTGGCGCGGCGGCTGGGTCTGACGTTCAACCACTTCGCCTTTTTCGCACAGCAGTTCATCGCCTTTGGCTACGACCGGCAGCGGCGTGCCGTCGTTCTCTTCGTCACGCTCTTTGTTGCCGAGCAGCGTGCGCCAGCCCGCTTCCGCGAGGAAACGCGCTTTGGCGATAAATTTGCCTTTGGCAATTTCCAGCTCAATAACGCACTTGCGGAAAACCGCGTCCGGGCAGAACTGCATCAGATACTGACGCGCGATCAGGTTATAGACCTTTGCTTCGTTGTCGGTCAGGTTGACGTTGCTGGTGCGCGCCGTCGGGATTATCGCGTGGTGGGCATCGACTTTTTTATCGTCCCAGCAGCGGTTATGGGTATCCGGGTTTACCGCCGGTTGCGGCAACAGATCCGGCGCATGGACACCAATGGCATTCATCACCGAGTGGCGTCCGGCGAAGTGTTCCTCCGGCAGATAGCGGCTGTCCGAACGCGGATAGGTGATCAGCTTGTGGGTTTCATAGAGCTTCTGGCAGATATCGAGCACGTTCTGCGCGCTCAGGCCAAACTTTTTCGCGGCCTCGATCTGCAACGCCGAAAGGGAGAACGGCAGCGGTGCGGGCTCTGATTCCCGTTTGTCGTTATAGCTGGTAACGATCGCGGGCTGGCCGGTAATGCGGTTAACCACGTGCTCCGCCAGCGGACGATGTAGCAGCCGCCCCTCTTCGTCCTGATATGACTCACAGGCATCGCTCGGCTGCCAGACGGCGGTAAAGCGTTCGTCTTTCGGCGTGACGATATGCGCTTTGACTTCGAAGAAGTCTTTGGCGACGAAATTTTCGATCTCTTCGTCGCGACGCACCACCAGCCCCAGCACCGGGGTTTGAACACGCCCAACAGAGAGTACGCCCTGATAGCCCGCATTGCGTCCCAGGATGGTGTAGGCGCGGGTCATGTTGATCCCGTACAGCCAGTCGGCACGCGCACGCGCCAGCGCGGAGACACACAGGGGAATAAATTCGCTGTTGGCGCGCAGGCGCGAAATCGCGCGCTCCACCGCCTGCGGGTTGAGGTCGTTAATTAAACAGCGCTGCACCTGCTGGCGCTTTTCCGGTGCCAACTCCAGGTAGTCGAGCACTTCGTCGACAAGCAGTTGCCCTTCCCTGTCCGGGTCACCCGCGTGGACCACTTCCGTCGCCTCATGCAGGAAACGCTTAATGACGTTGAGCTGTTTGGTGACGGAAGGACGCGGTTGCAGACGCCACTTTTCCGGCACGATCGGCAGATCGTTGAGGTTCCAGCGGGCGTAGCGGTTGTCGTAGACATCCGGCTGCGCCTGTTCAAGCAGGTGACCGATACACCAGGTGACCACCTGCCCGTTACCGCATTCGATAAAACCATCACCTTTGCGATGCGGCTTGGGCAGCACGTCGGCGATGGCTCGCGCCAGACTCGGCTTTTCGGCAATAAACAACCGCATCGAATTAACGGATCTCAATCATCGGGCGGCCACCGCGGGCGGTCACCAGCTCGCCAATGGCCGTCAGGGTGATGCCAAACTCGGCCGCCGTTGCCTGAACGTCAGCTTCTGCTTCCGGCGTCACCGCCAGCAGCAGGCCGCCGGAGGTTTGCGGATCGCACAGCAGATTGCGCCACGCTTCCGGCATTTCGCCCATTAAATGGCCGTAGCTGGCGAAGTTGCGCTGCGTCCCGCCCGGAACGGCGCCCTGAGCAATGTACTCTTCCACGCCCGGCAGCTTCGGCACATCCTGATACCAGACCTGCGCCTGCACGCCCGCGCCCTGACAGACTTCAGAGAGGTGTCCCAGCAGACCAAAGCCGGTCACGTCGGTCATGGCCTTCACGCCGTCGATACTGGCGAATGCCGCACCGGCAAGGTTCATCTGGCACATCACTTCCGTTGCCAGACCAATATGCTCGGGCTTCAGCAGGGATTTTTTCTCGGCGGTTGTCAGTACGCCAATGCCCAGCGGCTTGGTGAGGAACAGCTTGCAGCCCGCCTGCGCGGTGCTGTTGCGCTTCACGCGTTCGGTCGGCACCACGCCGGTGACGGCCAGGCCGAAGATCGGCTCCGGCGCATCGATAGAGTGACCACCGGCCAGGGCAATACCCGCCTGCTGGCAGGCAAAGCGTCCGCCTTCGATGACATCGCGGGCAATCTCCGGCGGGAGGGTGTTAATCGGCCAGCCCAGAATGGCGATCGCCATAATCGGCTTACCGCCCATCGCGAAGATATCGCTGATGGCGTTGGTGGCCGCAATGCGTCCGAAGTCGAACGGGTTGTCGACAATTGGCATAAAGAAGTCAGTGGTGCTGATAATGCTGGTGCCGTTACCTAAGTCATAAACCGCTGCATCGTCACGCGTTTCGTTACCGACAAGCAGGTTCGGGTCGACAAACTTCGCCTGTTCACTGTGCAGGATGGTCTCCAGCACTTTCGGGGAAATTTTACAACCGCAACCGGCTCCGTGGCTGTATTGCGTTAAACGAATGGTTTGCTCGCTCATGGACGTCTCCTGTCATCTCAATCGCGCTATGGTAGCGCTCATTCCATAAAGAGGTAAGTATGACTGTCTGAATTCTGCGGCGGATGCTCAGAATCCAGACAGTTTAGCGCGTGTAATTAAAAACGGCTGACGAAAGGCGTGGTGTCCGGCACGCTAATGGTGCTGGAGGCTTTAAGTTGCGGGGTGCCGAGATAGAGGAAGCCGACAATTTTATCGTGTTCACCGCAGGAGAAGCCTTCCCGCACGGCGGCGCTCCCGGTCAGCGGCCCGGTACGCCAGATGCCGTTAAAGCCCTGCGCGACGGCGGCCATCTGCATTGCCATTACCGCGCAACCGGCAGACATCTCCTGCTCCCAGACCGGCACTTTATGGTCGGCCTGGCATTTAGCGACTACCGCGATGATCATCGGCGCACGGAACGGCGCGTTACGGGCTTTATCAATCCCCTTCTCATCCTGGCCTGCGGCAACCGCCCCCTGCTCCAGCAGCTGGCTGAAGCGGTCGCGCCCTTCGCCTTCAATAATAAAGAAGTGCCAAGGCTGCAATGTGCCATGGTCCGGCGCACGCATTCCGGCACGCAGAATGTTTTCCAGCTGTTCGCCGACGGGGGCCGGGTCGGCCAGGCGGGAAGCGCTACGACGGTTAACAAGCAGTTCAAGTGCGTCCATTGGTTAACTCCTTTCGTGAAATTTACTCACAAAATTAACACGACAGCAGAATTTGTTACAGCGTGGCAGGCGATTCCTGCTGACAAGTGGCGGTTGGGTCATTACGATAACCGCACATTACCGTCCTGTGGCGACGGAAACAGTCCTTTTCTGGTTAGGGAGAATACATGCGAACCCTTTGGCGAATCTTTGCCGGTTTCTTTAAATGGACGTGGCGACTGCTCAACTTCGTCCGCAACCTGGTGATGAATATCTTCTTCATCTTCCTGGTCCTGGTATGCGCAGGTATCTGGATGCATCTCAGCAGCGCCAGCCAGGCGCAGAATTCGACGCGCGGCGCACTGCTCCTTGATATCACCGGGGTGATTGTTGATAAGCCATCGACCAGCAACCGTCTGGGCGTGATTGGCCGCCAGCTGTTCGGCGCGACTTCAGACCGCCTGCAGGAAAACTCCCTGTTTGATATCGTCGACACGATCCGTCAGGCCAAAGACGATCGCAACATTACCGGTATCGTGCTGGATCTGAAAGATTTTGCCGGAGCCGATCAGCCTTCGATGCAGTACATCGGGAAAGCGCTGCGGGAATTCCGCGACAGCGGTAAACCGGTCATTGCCGTCGGCGACAGCTACACCCAGGGGCAATATTATCTGGCGAGCTTTGCTAACAAAATCTGGCTCTCTCCGCAGGGCACGGTCGATCTGCATGGCTTCGCCACAAATGGTCTGTACTACAAATCGCTGCTCGACAAGCTGAAGGTCACTACCCACGTCTTCCGCGTCGGGACCTATAAATCTGCCGTGGAGCCGTTTATCCGTGATGATATGTCCCCTGCCGCCCGTGAAGCGGACAGCCGCTGGATTGGCGAGCTGTGGCAGAACTATCTCGGCACCATTGCCGCTAACCGTCAAATGACCGCTGAGCAGGTCTTCCCGGGCGCGCGCGGTGTGCTGGAGGGCCTGCGCAAAGTGGACGGCGATACAGCGAAATACGCGCTTGATAACAAACTGGTCGATCGGCTGGGTTCCAGCGCTGAAATCGAAAAAGCGCTGACCAAACAGTTCGGCTGGAGTAAAGAGGACAAGAACTACAGCGCCATCAGCATGTATGACTACGCCGCGAAAAAGCCGGATGACAGCGGTGACAGCATCGCCGTGGTGTTTGCTAACGGGGCCATTATGGACGGTGAAGAAACGCCGGGGAACGTCGGCGGGGACACCACCGCGTCGCAGATCCGCGATGCGCGTCTGGATCCGCAAGTGAAGGCGATTGTCCTGCGGGTGAACAGCCCTGGCGGCAGCGTCAGCGCCTCCGAGGTGATCCGTGCTGAGCTGGCCGCCGCGCGTGCCGCGGGCAAGCCGGTCGTGGTCTCGATGGGGGGCATGGCGGCTTCAGGGGGGTACTGGATCTCGACGCCAGCCAACTACATTGTGGCTAACCCAAGCACGCTGACCGGCTCGATTGGCATCTTCGGCGTGATCAACACCGTAGAGAACAGCCTGGATTATCTCGGCGTTCATACCGACGGCGTTTCCACCTCGCCGCTGGCGGATGTGTCCGTGACTAAATCTCTGCCGCCTGAGGTGTCCGAGATGATGCAGCTCAGCATTGAGAGTGGCTATAAGCGCTTCATCACGCTGGTGGCGGATTCCCGTAAAAAGACGCCAGACCAGATTGACCAGATCGCGCAGGGCCACGTCTGGACCGGCCAGGATGCGAAGAGCAACGGTCTGGTAGACAGCCTGGGTGACTTCGACGATGCCGTGAAGAAAGCGGCGGAACTGGCGAAGCTCAAGCAGTGGCACGTTGACTATTATCAGGACGAACCGACGTTCTTCGATATGGTCATGGACAGCATGTCCGGCTCCGTCCGCGCCATGCTGCCGGAAGCGCTTCAGGCGTATCTGCCGGCGCCGGTGGCGACGGCGGCTAAAGCCATGAAAGCGGAGAGCGATAAGCTCGCGACTTTCAACGATCCGCAAAGCCGTTACGCGTTTTGCCTGACCTGTGCGAACGTGCGTTAAAAACCGTCCCCTCTTCCCGTGAAGAGGGGATTTTTTCTTTTGAAGAACAAGAACTCATTACCATGCAGAAGAAATCAATATATGTCGCCTATACCGGCGGTACCATCGGTATGCAGCGCTCAGAAAATGGCTATATCCCGGTTTCTGGCCACTTGCAGCGCCAGCTGGCGCTGATGCCTGAATTCCACCGTCCGGAAATGCCGGACTTTACCATCCACGAATATGAGCCGCTGATGGACTCCTCCGACATGACGCCGGAAGACTGGCAGCATATTGCGGACGATATTAAAGCCCATTACGACCAGTACGACGGCTTCGTGATCCTGCACGGCACCGACACCATGGCGTTCACCGCCTCGGCGCTCTCCTTCATGCTGGAGAACCTAGGCAAGCCCGTCATCGTGACCGGTTCGCAGATCCCGCTGGCGGAACTGCGTTCAGACGGGCAGATCAACCTGCTTAACTCCCTGTACGTGGCCGCAAATTACCCGATCAACGAGGTAACGCTGTTCTTCAACAACCGACTGTACCGCGGGAACCGTACCACTAAAGCGCACGCTGACGGCTTTGACGCGTTTGCCTCACCTAACCTGCAACCGCTGCTGGAAGCGGGGATCCATATCCGTCGTCTGGGCACGCCGCCCGCGCCAAATACTGCAGGCGAGCTGATCGTTCACCCGATCACCCCGCAACCGATTGGCGTGGTGACGATTTATCCGGGTATTTCCGCCGACGTGGTGCGCAACTTCCTGCGCCAGCCGGTGAAGGCGCTGATCCTGCGCTCCTATGGCGTGGGTAACGCCCCGCAGAACGGTGAGTTCCTGAAAGAGTTGCAGGAGGCGAGCGATCGCGGGATTGTGGTGGTGAACCTCACTCAGTGTATGTCCGGTAAGGTCAATATGGGCGGCTACGCCACCGGCAACGCCCTGGCGCACGCTGGCGTGATCAGTGGTTTCGATATGACCGTTGAGGCAACGCTGACTAAACTTCACTATTTACTGAGTCAGGATCTGGATATTGATTCCATTCGCCGCGCCATGATGCAAAACCTGCGCGGTGAACTGACGCCGGACGAATAAGGAGTTCCCATGAAGCAACGCGCCCTGTTACTGGTCGATTTGCAAAATGATTTCTGTGCGGGTGGTGCGCTGGCCGTCGCGGAAGGCGACAGCACTGTAGACATCGCGAATTCGCTGATTGAGTGGTGTAAGGCTCGTGGTGAAGCGGTGGTGGCGAGTCAGGACTGGCATCCGGCAAACCACGGCAGCTTTGCCAGCCAGCACAACGTTGAGCCTTACAGCCAGGGCGAACTGGACGGACTGGCGCAAACCTTCTGGCCCGATCACTGCGTGCAGCAGACGGAAGGCGCTGAGCTGCATCCGCTGCTGAACCAGAAAGCCATCGACGCGGTGTTCCACAAAGGTGAAAATCCAACCATCGACAGCTACAGCGCATTCTTCGATAACGGTCACCGCCAGAAGACGGCGCTTGACGCATGGTTACGCCATCATGAGATCACCGAGCTGATTGTGCTGGGCCTGGCGACGGATTACTGCGTGAAGTTCACCGTGCTGGATGCGCTCCAGTTGGGCTATACCGTGAATGTCATTACCGACGGCTGTCGCGGGGTGAATATTCAGCCGCATGACAGCGCCCAGGCGTTTATGGATATGGCCGCAGAAGGCGCAACGCTGTATACGCTGGCTGACTGGATGGAGACGCAGGCGTAAGCTTTTTTAGCCGTGTGGCGGCTTCGCCTTACCCGGCCTACTTTCTCTGGTTTTGTAGGCCGGGTAAGCATCAGCGCCACCCGGCAAAACCCCCTCCCCGATCTCCCATAAAGTGAACTCCCTCGCATCACAAGCGAGGCGGCGATGGTATTCTCTTCAGGCTGTTTTTTCGCCACGCCTTTTCTGTGGCGTGGTTATTTTTATTCAGTCAAAGAGGAACTTATATGAAACGTTTGCCCTTGCTGGCAGCATTACCCTTGCTTTGCGCGTCACTGGCTTCCGCCGCGCCCCTGATGTCCGTGGGCTACTTCAATGGCGGTGGCGATGTTACCGCCGGACCGGGTGGCGATATCAATAAACTCGATGTCCGCCAGATCACACACCTCAACTACTCGTTTGGTCTGGTCTATAACAACGAGAAAGACGAGACCAACCCTGCACTGAAAGATCCGGCAAGACTGCATCAAATCTGGTTATCACCCAAGGTGGCATCCGACCTGGCGTTACTTCCTCAGCTTCGTAAACAAAACCCGAATTTAAAAGTGCTGCTTTCCGTTGGCGGCTGGGGCGCACGTGGTTTTTCTGGCGCAGCGGCTACCAAAGAGAGCCGCGCGGTGTTTATTCGCTCCGCGCAGCAGATCGTCAGTCAATACGGCCTGGACGGGATCGATCTCGACTGGGAGTTCCCGGTCAACGGCGCGTGGGGACTGGTCGAGAGCACCCCTGCCGACCGGGATAATTTCACCGCGCTGTTAAAAGAGATGCGTGACGCGTTTGGTAAGAAAAAACTGGTCACGATTGCGGTGGGCGCAAATGCAGAAAGTCCGAAAAGCTGGGTGGATGTGAAGGCCATTGCCCCCCTGCTTGATTACATCAACCTGATGACCTACGACATGGCGTACGGGACGCAGTATTTTAACGCGAATCTGTATGACTCCAGCGCCTGGCCAACGGTGGCTGCCGCAGACAAATACAGCGTTGATTTTGTGGTGAATAACTATCTGGCCGCCGGCCTTAAGCCGCAGCAAATGAACCTCGGAATCGGTTTTTACGGTCGTGTACCGAAGCGCGCCGTTGAACCGGGTATCGACTGGAGTAAACCGGACGCGCAAAACAATCCGGTCACCCAGCCCTACTTCGGGCCGCAGGAACTGGGCCTGTTCAAATCGCTTGGCTATGACCTGACCAAAGATACCTACGTGAAATACAACGATATCGTCCGCAAACTGCTAAACGATCCGCAGAAACGCTTTACCGAACACTGGGACGAACAGGCGAAGGTACCGTGGCTGTCGGTAAAATCCGCCGACGGGAAGGCGCTGTTTGCGATCTCCTATGAGAACCCGCGTTCCGTGGCGATTAAAGCAGATTACATCAAGGAGAAAGGTCTCGCCGGGGCGATGTTCTGGGAGTATGGCGCGGATGACAACAACCAGTTAGCGAAGCAGCTGGCGGAGTCGCTTGGGATCCCGCACTAAGGTGTAGTGTGCCGGGTGGCGGCTTCGCCTTACCCGGCCTACATAGGAGATTTATTTGAAGGTTGCAATCGGCTTCGGCGTGATGCCGAAGTCTTCTTTCAGTTCGCGCTTACTTTTCATCACCATCTGACCGTTAGTGTCGATGGTCATGTGCTGGGCGTTGGTATTGTGACGCGCCTGCCACAGCATCACCAGCTGCAAGCTGTTCTCTTTTTGCTCAGGTGTGAGCGCCACACCGTCCGGCCATTTTCCCAGCTCAACGGCCGTCACCAGGCGCTGATAAACCTCCGGGGTCATGCCTGCAATCATGTCATCAATATTCACGATCTCTCCCTTTCAAAGGAATAATTTGCTGAATCGTTTTTTCAACCCTTGGTCTGGTCGCCGTTTTCGTCATCGGTAAAGCTCATCGAAGCCGAATTTACGCAGAAACGCTCCCCCGTCGGCTGCGGGCCATCCGGGAAGACATGCCCGAGATGGGCGTCGCAATTCCCACAACGAATTTCGGTGCGCACCATGCCGTGCGAGGAGTCCGTCAGATAGCGGATCGCATCATCGCTGACAGGCTCGTAAAAGCTTGGCCAGCCGCAGCCAGAATCGTACTTAGTCTGGGAGTTAAACAGCGGTGCATCACACACCAGGCAGTGGTAGACGCCTTCCCGTTTATTGTGCAGCAAACGCCCGGTAAACGGCGGTTCCGTGCCGTGATTTTGCGTTACGTAAAACTGCATCTCTGTAAGGTTTTTTTTCAAATCGTCGGGGTTATGTTGGTTCGACATATGCTTACATCTCGCTGTTGAAACAGACATCTTTTAACCCAGATTCTAACAAAACATTAACACCCGCGCGTGCACTTTTGATCTAAACTTATGTGTCGCGAAAAGGCGGTCAGGCAATTGTGATCAATTTCACATTTTAATCCTGCGAGGCCTTTAAAATTCCGGGCGCAGCCCCCATGTGGTTGCTAGCTCAAAGGGAAAGTGAGGCGAGTCAGTCGCACAAACGTTAGTCACAGGATTGATTTGTCGCAATGATTGACACGATTCCGCTTGACGCTGCGTAAGGTTTTTGTAATTTTACAGGCAACCTTTTATTCACTAACAAATAGCTGGTGGAATATATGACTATCAAAGTAGGTATCAACGGTTTTGGCCGTATCGGCCGTATTGTTTTCCGTGCTGCTCAGAAACGTTCTGACATCGAAATCGTTGGTATCAACGATCTCCTGGACGCTGAATACATGGCGTACATGCTGAAGTACGACTCAACTCACGGTCGTTTCGACGGCACCGTTGAAGTGAAAGACGGCCACCTGGTTGTTAACGGCAAAACCATCCGCGTTACTGCTGAGAAAGACCCAGCTAACCTGAAATGGAACGAAATCGGTGTCGACGTTGTAGCTGAAGCTACCGGTATCTTCCTGACCGACGAAACTGCACGTAAACACATCACTGCGGGTGCGAAGAAAGTTGTTCTGACTGGTCCTTCCAAAGACAACACCCCAATGTTCGTTCGCGGTGCAAACTTCGAAACTTACGCTGGCCAGGACATCGTTTCCAACGCATCCTGCACCACCAACTGCCTGGCACCGCTGGCTAAAGTTATCAACGACAACTTCGGCATCATCGAAGGTCTGATGACTACCGTTCACGCTACCACCGCTACTCAGAAAACCGTTGATGGCCCGTCTCACAAAGACTGGCGCGGCGGCCGTGGCGCGGCTCAGAACATCATCCCATCTTCTACCGGTGCTGCTAAAGCAGTAGGTAAAGTACTGCCAGAACTGAATGGCAAACTGACTGGTATGGCGTTCCGCGTTCCAACTCCTAACGTATCCGTTGTTGACCTGACCGTTCGTCTGGAAAAAGCTGCTTCTTACGAAGAAATTAAGAAAGCAATCAAAGCTGCTTCCGAAGGCCCAATGAAAGGCGTTCTGGGTTACACCGAAGACGACGTTGTATCTACCGATTTCAACGGCGAAGTGTGCACTTCCGTGTTCGATGCTAAAGCAGGTATCGCACTGAACGACAACTTCGTGAAACTGGTTTCCTGGTACGACAACGAAACTGGCTACTCTAACAAAGTACTGGACCTGATCGCTCACATCTCCAAATAAGTTGAGATGAGTGCTTGATCCTAAAAGGCGACTTCGGTCGCCTTTTTTATTGTTTTTAGACAGAGGATTGCTTAATGATTAATAAAATTTTTGCACTTCCGGTAGTCGAACAACTTACCCCTGTGCTCTCCCGCCGTCAGATTGACGGCGCCGATATCATCGTCGTCGATCATCCGCGCGTTAAAGCCTCCGTAGCGCTCAATGGCGCCCACCTGCTCTCCTGGAAACCAGAAGGCGAAGAAGAAGGCCTGTGGCTGAGCGAGGCCACCTCGTTCAAAAAAGGGGCGGCGATCCGTGGCGGCGTACCGATCTGCTGGCCATGGTTTGGTCCGTCAGCGCAGCAGGGATTGCCGTCTCACGGTTTCGCCCGTAACCAGCAATGGACGCTGAAAGCCCACAACGAAGATGATAACGGCGCGGTGTTGACCTTTGAACTTCAGGCAAATGATGAAACGCGCGCCCTATGGCCACATGAATTCACCCTCTATGCCCGCTTCAAGCTGGGTAAAACCTGCGAGATTGAACTGGAAGCGCACGGCGAATTCGAAACAACGTCCGCCCTGCACACCTATTTCAACGTAGGCGACATTCAGGCCGTTAAGGTGAGCGGACTTGGCGATACCTTTATCGACAAAGTGGACAACGCGAAAGAAGGCAGGCTGGACGACGGCGTTCAGAGCTTCCCGGACCGTACCGATCGCGTGTATCTGCACCCGGAAGCCTGTAGCGTCATCCACGACAGCGCGTTGAACCGCGGCATTGACGTGGTTCACCACCACCATAGCAACGTGGTGGGCTGGAACCCGGGCCCTGCCCTTTCCGTCAGCATGGCAGATATCCCGGATGACGGTTACAAGACCTTCGTGTGTGTGGAAACCGCGTGCGTGACCGCCCCGCAGAAAACCAGCGAAGAAAAACCGTCCCGCTTAGGCCAGACGATCAAGATTGTGAAGCGCTAATATTTATCAGGCATCATAAAAAACAAACGGGGCGCAAGCGCCCCGTTTTAATACATCACGTTCTGGTCAGAACTTGTAGGTCACACCCACGGAGAAGATGCCGGACCAGGACTTGTCGACCATCGGGCTGTCCTTCACTTCGTCGCTCAGACGGGTATAACGGCCAGTACCGTACACGTTCCAGTCACCGAGGAAGTTATACGAGGCGGTGAGTTCCAGGTACGGATCCCAGCCATCATCAGCGCTGTAGCTCTTCAGACCACTGCGGCGAGACTCATCCTTTGACACACCATAGTAGTAGTCATTGTAATTCTCGCTGCTGTACTGCACACCGATACCCGGCGTCAGGGTCACCGCGCCGTTGGTATAGCGATAAAGCCACGCCAGATCCCAGATGAAGCCATTGCTGTTGTCCAGGGTATCGCCCGCCAGCGCCGTGCGCAGGAAGCCATACTGGGTGTTATGCACATATGAAAGCCCGGCCATCAGTGAGCTTCTGCGCTTGTCCAGCTGACGAAGCGCATTGCTGTCGCTGTCGCCTGGTTTAAAGTACGTTGGGTCGTAATAGGCCATGATGGAGAGCTTATCGGCCGTATCGTTCCACAGATAGTAGCCGCCGCCCAATCCACGGAACCAGAAGTTATCGCCTTCATAGGTGACAACGGGGACAGGATAAACGTCGCGGTCATACTGCTTGTACGGGCTGTTGATCACGCCAGCACCCGCGCCAACAGTCCACTGGCTCTCAGCCTGTACGGTGCTCGCTGCGGTCGCGGCAAGGATGCCCAATGCCAGAAGTTTGAGTTTGGTCACAATCCATTCTTTCCTGTAGTCAAATAATCAGCGGGTGAAGTGTAACCGCCATTCCCGTACATCCCAAAATTTTTTGCGCGCGAATCCATTTGATTAACCCGTTATTTTTCATTTTTCAGATGACATCCCGCTTTCATTTATGTGACCGATAAATGAAAAACCCCCTTTTCGCTTATAACCGCAGTGGAAATTTTTGGATGAGTTATTGATATGTCATTGAAAGTAGATTTTATCCGTATGCAAGTTTTGCAATTGCCATCTACGCTTTAATTTAAGAAGAGGTTTTGCTGAACACCCTGCGGTTCATAGCCTTCGACCTGGCACACAGGTTGCTGCTCTGGCAGTGAGGTGCGAAAGATTCTCTTCCGGGAGCCTCCACTACTCATACGAACGGCTCTTATCCTGTGCTAAAAAACGAAAGGACGGCATGCCATGAATATATTCGATCACTATCGCCAGCGCTACGAAGCTGCCAAGGACGAAGAGTTCACACTGCAGGAGTTTCTTACCATTTGTCGGCAAGATCGCAGTGCCTATGCCAATGCGGCAGAACGGCTATTGATGGCTATCGGTGAGCCAAACATGGTTGATACTGCCCTGGAGCCACGGCTTTCCCGTCTTTTTTCGAATCGGGTAGTCGCCCGATACCCGGCGTTTGAAGAGTTCTATGGTATGGAAGATGCCATTGAGCAGATCGTCTCCTACCTGAAGCATGCCGCTCAGGGGCTGGAAGAGAAGAAACAGATCCTTTACCTGCTGGGTCCCGTCGGCGGGGGTAAATCCTCCCTGGCTGAACGGCTGAAAGCGCTGATGCAGCGCGTGCCGATCTATGTGCTGAGCGCCAACGGCGAGCGCAGCCCGGTCAATGACCATCCGCTGTGCCTGTTTAATCCGCAAGAGGATGCGCAAATTCTGGAAAAAGAGTTTGGCATTCCGCATCGCTATCTCGGTACGATCATGTCGCCGTGGGCGGCAAAACGCCTGCACGAGTTTGGTGGGGACATCACCAAATTCCGCGTCGTGAAAGTGTGGCCGTCTATCCTCGAGCAGATCGCCATTGCTAAAACTGAACCCGGTGACGAGAACAACCAGGACATCTCGGCGCTGGTGGGTAAAGTCGATATCCGTAAGCTGGAACATCACGCGCAAAACGACCCGGATGCCTATGGCTATTCCGGTGCGCTGTGCCGCGCCAACCAGGGGATTATGGAATTCGTCGAGATGTTTAAAGCACCGATCAAAGTGCTGCACCCGCTGCTGACCGCCACCCAGGAGGGGAACTACAACGGGACGGAAGGTATTTCCGCCCTGCCGTTTAACGGGATTATCCTCGCCCACTCGAACGAATCTGAATGGGTGACCTTCCGTAACAACAAAAACAATGAGGCGTTCCTTGACCGCGTGTACATCGTCAAAGTGCCTTATTGCCTGCGGATCTCCGAGGAGATCAAGATTTACGAAAAACTGCTCAACCACAGTGAGCTGGTCCATGCCCCCTGCGCACCGGGAACGCTGGAAACGCTGTCGCGCTTCTCGATTCTGTCGCGCCTGAAAGAGCCGGAAAACTCCAGCATTTACTCCAAAATGCGCGTGTATGACGGCGAAAGCCTGAAGGATACCGACCCGAAAGCCAAATCGTACCAGGAATACCGCGATTACGCCGGGGTCGACGAAGGGATGAACGGTTTGTCGACGCGTTTCGCGTTTAAGATCCTCTCCCGCGTCTTTAACTTCGACCACGCGGAGGTGGCCGCCAACCCGGTTCATCTGTTCTACGTGCTGGAACAGCAAATTGAACGTGAACAGTTCCCACAGGAGCAGGCTGAACGCTACCTGGAGTTCCTGAAAGGCTACCTGATCCCGAAATACGCCGAGTTTATCGGCAAAGAGATCCAGACCGCCTACCTGGAATCCTATTCCGAATACGGCCAGAACATTTTCGATCGGTACGTCACCTACGCTGACTTCTGGATCCAGGATCAGGAGTACCGCGACCCGGATACCGGCCAGCTGTTTGACCGTGAATCCCTGAACGCAGAGCTGGAAAAAATTGAGAAACCGGCCGGGATCAGCAACCCGAAAGACTTCCGAAACGAGATTGTGAACTTCGTGCTGCGCGCCAGAGCGCATAACAACGGCCGCAATCCAAACTGGACCAGCTACGAAAAACTGCGCACAGTTATAGAGAAGAAAATGTTCTCTAACACGGAAGAGCTGTTGCCGGTTATCTCGTTCAACGCCAAAACCTCAACCGACGAGCAGAAAAAGCACGACGATTTTGTCGACCGTATGATGGAAAAAGGCTATACGCGCAAACAGGTCCGCCTGCTTTGTGAATGGTATCTGCGCGTGCGTAAATCGTCTTAAAACAAGTGCCCGGTAACGCGCTTACCGGGCCAACAAAATGTCCGGCACTTACGGACGCTGCAAGTTGGCAAATGCAGTACGGGGGATATATGACCTGGTTTATTGACCGGCGTCTTAACGGCAAAAACAAGAGCACGGTGAATCGCCAGCGCTTCTTGCGCCGTTATAAAGCGCAAATTAAACAGTCGATCTCCGAGGCCATCAACAAACGCTCGGTGACCGACGTCGACAGCGGCGAATCCGTCTCCATTCCCAACGATGACATCAGCGAACCGATGTTTCATCAGGGGCGTGGCGGTCTTCGCCATCGCGTGCACCCAGGTAATGACCACTTCGTCCAGAATGACAGAATCGAGCGGCCACAAGGCGGAGGCGGCGGTTCTGGCAGCGGTCAGGGACAGGCCAGGCAGGACGGTGAAGGCCAGGATGAGTTCGTCTTTCAGATTTCAAAAGACGAATATCTCGACCTGCTGTTTGAGGATCTGGCCCTGCCGAATCTGAGAAAGAATCAGCACCGTCAGCTCAACGAATACAAAACCCATCGCGCGGGTTATACCGCAAACGGGGTGCCCGCCAACATCAGCGTGGTGCGTTCACTGCAAAACTCGCTGGCGCGACGCACGGCGATGACGGCAGGCAAACGTCGCGAACTGCGCGAGCTGGAAACCAACCTGAAAGTGGTGGAAAACACCGAACCGGCGCAACTACTGGAAGAGGAGCGCCTGCGAAAAGAGATTGACGAACTGCGGGCGAAGATCGACCGGGTGCCGTTTATCGACACGTTCGACCTGCGCTATAAGAACTACGAAAAACGTCCGGAGCCTTCCAGCCAGGCGGTGATGTTCTGCCTGATGGACGTGTCAGGTTCAATGGATCAGGCCACCAAGGATATGGCTAAGCGTTTTTATATTCTGCTCTATCTGTTCCTGAGCAGAACGTATAAGAACGTGGAGGTGGTCTACATCCGTCATCACACTCAGGCGAAAGAGGTGGATGAGCATGAGTTTTTCTACTCGCAGGAGACCGGTGGCACCATCGTGTCGAGCGCCCTGAAGCTGATGGATGAGGTGGTGAAGGAGCGCTACGACCCGGCGCAGTGGAACATCTACGCCGCCCAGGCATCGGATGGCGATAACTGGGCGGATGACTCGCCCCTGTGTCATGAAATTCTGGCGAAGAAGATCCTGCCGGTGGTGCGCTACTACAGTTACATTGAAATTACCCGTCGCGCCCACCAGACGCTGTGGCGAGAGTATGAGCATCTGCAAGCGATGTTCGATAACTTTGCGATGCAGCACATTCGTGACCAGGATGACATCTATCCGGTCTTCCGGGAACTGTTCCAGAAACAGTCTTCCACCAGCAACGCATGAATCAACAGCCAGCGCTCCCGCTGGCTGTTTTCTTTCAGCCCTCTCCCTCCCGTGCTAATGTAGCAAGCTACGTATTGGCTAATCACAGGTGAAATCGTTATGTCTGATGACGTGACCGGGACGACAACCCATCAGCAGCTAATCAGCTTATTAACCGAGCAGGAGGCGCACTTTCGTGTGGTGGCGCATGAGGCCGTAGGGAAATGCGAAGCGGTCAGTGAAATTCGCGGGACCGATCTCCGCCAGGGAGCAAAAGCGCTGGTCTGTAAGGTAAAAGGCAACGGCGTTAAGAAACATATTCTGGCAATCCTCGCCGCCGATCGGCAGGCCGATCTGAGCCTGCTGGCCAGCCATTTCGGAGGGCTTAAGGCATCTCTCGCCAGTCCGGCCGAAGTGGATGCGCTTACCGGCTGCGTTTTCGGCGCCATTCCCCCCTTCAGCTTTCACCCGGATCTGACGCTGGTCGCCGATCCGCTGCTGTTTGAGCGCTTTGACGAGATCGCCTTTAACGCCGGTCTGCTGGAAAAATCGGTGATTATGGATACCCAGGACTATCTGCGTATCGCCCGTCCTGAACTGGTGTCGTTCCGTAAACAATAAATACAGAGGCTGGCTAACGGTCAGCCGTTTTCCAGCAGCAGCACGGAAGCAATCAAAATAATCGCGATGATAAAAAACGATGAGGAGATAATCAGCGTTTCGACAAACATAGGATCGTTCATGATGCCCTCTGCCTTGCCCATTTCCCTTTTTTTTACTCCCGCAAAATGACAGTTAAATGACAATGACGCGTTCGCGAAATGACAATTTTTCGCTGAAACGATTCGCTGTTAACTCCCCTCCCCCGTTTAAAGTCACTGTTTAAATACTTTATTTGTTACCGGTATCACGAAAAGAAATTTACGTAACCCCGATGCCAGATCTCGCAATTGTTAACCTTTTCATGATGGTTAACCTTGTTTACGGAGCACCTCATAAATAAACCTTACACTGGCAAGGTGAATACAATGACCGAGATAATTACCCGTAAAGAAAAAATCAGTTATGGGTTAGGCGATATGGCGAGCCATATTGGGCTGGATAACGTCATTATTTTTCTGACGTTTTACTATACGGACGTGGTGGGGTTACCTGCCGCATTCGTGGGCACTATGTTTCTTCTGGCGAGAACCGCCGATGCCATAATTGATCCGGCGATGGGCTATATCGCAGACAGGACGCGTACCCGCTGGGGAAAATTCCGCCCCTGGATGCTGTGGCTGGCGCTGCCCTTTGGCGCAAGCTGTCTGCTGACCTACGCCGTGCCGGCGTCGCTCGACCTGCACGGTAAAATGATTTTCGCCACCGTCAGCTATACCCTGATGATGCTGATGTATACCGCAATCAATATTCCCTATTGCTCCATGGGCGCGGTGATTACGCCCGACAACGATGCGCGAATTTCCCTTCAGTCTTATCGCTTTTTCCTTGCCACGCTGGGTGGTGCGTTGTCGACATTCTTTATGATGCCGCTGGCAGAGTTTTTAGGCGGCGACGATAAATTACTGGGCTACCGCTGGGCGATGGCCATTATGGCGACCGTCGCGGTCATCATGTTCTGGATCTGCTTCGCGAATACGCGTGAACGTATTAAGGCTCCCGCCACCCACAA
The DNA here is from genome assembly GCF_020224095.1 of Enterobacter sp. CCUG 70166. Taxonomy (NCBI): domain Bacteria; kingdom Pseudomonadati; phylum Pseudomonadota; class Gammaproteobacteria; order Enterobacterales; family Enterobacteriaceae; genus Enterobacter; species Enterobacter sp. CCUG 70166. Next base: position 128,173 of record NZ_NRIQ01000042.1, on the reverse strand, counting down.
TAATTATCTTGCGGAACTACGGGATTTATTACGAAACGACCAATGGCGAGTTGTCGCCGTCCTGGTATTAACCAATATTGGTTTTGGCGTTATTCGCCTTGGCGCAATGATGTATTTCGTCACTTATTATCTCGGTAGCGCAAGCTATTTTATGTGGATGCTCGGGGCGCATATTCTCGGGAAAGCCGCAGGCAGCGCGCTGGCCAAACGTCTGACGCAGAACGTCAGCAAAGTGCAGATGTTTGGATATTGTTCCGTACTGGCGGGGGTACTCAGCATCGCCCTGTTCTTTGCGCCTAAGTCGGTGCTTATTCTGGTGCCCATGACGTTTATCGTCTCCACCCTTTACCAGGCCACCACCACGCTAATGTGGGTGATGATGGCGGATGTCGCCGATTACGGCGAATGGAAACAGGGCAAACGCATGGACGGCGTGATCTTCTCCACCTTCCTCGCCGTACTCAAGCTGGGGATGGCGATCAGCGGCGCGATTGTTGGCTGGACGCTGGGCTTAAGCGGCTATGTTGCCAATGCCCCGGAACAAACCACCACGGCCATGTACTGCATCATCGCCCTCTTCACCGTCGTACCTGGCATCTTGTCGCTCTGCGCGTTTGCCACGCTGCGCTGGTACAAGCTCGACGACAGCACAATGCAATCCATCCATCTCGCCAAACACCCTGTTTAGAAGGACGCATTATCCATGAGTGAGCTGATTCAACATTCCAACTGTATCGAATGGCGTTTTGAACGCCAGATCCTGCGCATCGAACCCTGGGGAGAAAACAGTCTTCGCGTCAGGGCCACCTGCTCCCCGGCATTTGATGACGCCTTACAGGCACTGTTACCCGCCGCCCCTTGCCAGGCCGAGATTGTCGCCGAAGCGGAAAGCCTGACGCTGCGCAACGGCAATATTACCGCGACCCTGAACCTTAAAGGTCAGTTGGCCTTCTACAATCAGCGCGGCGAACTGCTGCTGGAGGAGATGTGGCGCCAGCGTTCAACGGTGGGTATCGGTGCCAGCGAGAAGAGTCAGGATAAATATGTCAGCGCCCTGAAGCTGGATGGCCGCGAATTTAAACCGCTGATGGGCGGCAAATATCAGCTCACCGTCCGGTTTGAATCGCGTCCGGATGAACGCATCTATGGCATGGGTCAGTATCAACAGCCGTGGCTGGATCTGAAAGGCTGTACGCTGGAGCTGGCTCAGCGCAACTCCCAGGCCAGCGTGCCCTTTATGCAGTCCAGCCTTGGCTATGGCCTGCTGTGGAACAACCCGGCGATTGGTGAAGCCAGCTTTGCAAAAAATCAGACGGAATGGCGCGCCCGCGTCACAGGAGAGATGGACTACTGGATCACCGCCGCTGACACGGTGGCGGAGATCACCCGCCAGTATGTGAAAGCCACCGGTACTCCGCCCCCCGCCCCGGCGTTTATCAGTGGACTGTGGCAGTGCAAATTGCGATACCGCACCCAGCAGGAGGTGCTTGAGGTTGCGCGGGAGTATCGCCGCCGTAATCTGCCGCTGTCGGTGATGGTCATCGACTTTTTCCACTGGCCGAATCAGGGCACCTGGTGCTTCGACCCCGTAGACTGGCCCGATCCTGAAGGCATGGTCGACGAGCTGCGCGAAATGGGTATTGCGCTGATGGTGTCGGTGTGGCCAACGGTAGAGGCGCGCAGCCCCCTCTACCCGCTGATGAAAGCCAAAGGCTGGCTAGTCAGCAGTGAGCGCGGCGTGCAGGTCAACCTCGATTTTATGGGCAATACCACCTTCTTTGATGCGACCCATCCAGAGGCGCGGAAATTCGTCTGGGATACGGTGAAGAAAAATTACTACGACATGGGCATTAAGCTGTTCTGGCTGGACGAAGCGGAGCCGGAATATCGCGCCTATGATTTTGACAACTATCGCTACCACGCCGGTCCGGTACTGGAAGTGGGCAATCGCTACCCGCGTGACTTTGCGCAGGGCTTTTACGATGGGCTCCAGGCAAACGGCGAAACCGACATTGTTAACCTGGTACGCTGCGCCTGGGCTGGCAGCCAACGCTTCGGCGTGCTGGCGTGGTCGGGTGATGTCCACTCCTCGTTCCATGCTTTTCGCAATCAACTCGCCGCAGGACTGAATATGGGGCTGGCGGGGATCCCATGGTGGACGACCGATATCGGCGGCTTCCAGGGAGGGAACGTTAACGACCCGGCATTCCATGAATTGCTGATCCGTTGGTTCCAGTGGGCGGTGTTTACACCGGTACTGCGCATGCACGGCTATCGCGAACCGCAGATCCAGCCCCCGGAGCGCTACCGTGACGGCATTCCTCAGTGTAACAGCGGTTCGCCTAATGAGCTGTGGAGTTACGGAGAAGAGAATTACGCCATCATGCAGCACTGGCTTACCGTGCGCGAAACCCTGCGCCCGTATATTGACGCGTTGTACCGGCAGGCTCATCTGCACGGAGACCCGCTCATGCGTCCGCTGTTCTGGCACTATCCGAAGGATAAGCAGAGCTGGGCGTGTGAAGATCAGTATCTGTTTGGTGAAGATCTTCTGGTGGCGCCGGTTATGCAGGCCGGTCAGCGTGAGCGCGATGTCTGGCTGCCGACGGGCAATAGCTGGATCGCCCTCAACGGTGAGCGCTACGCCGGTGGGGAGCATATCCGGGTGCCTGCGGCGCTGGAAACCATCCCGGTGTTTATCCGCGAAGGGAGTCCGCTTATCCAGCAACTGGTGGACTGACGTCAGGCAAGTGCCCAAAAATAGACAATTTTTTCAGTAAAGCCTGCCTGCCGTCGCGTTTACGCGTAAAGTAAGCAGGCTTACTATTTTTGGCAAGGATCCCGTCATGTTCGACCCTACACTACTCATACTTCTGGCCCTGGCTGCTCTGGGTTTTGTCAGCCACAATACCACCGTCGCGATTTCCATTCTGGTCCTGATCATCGTTCGCGTCACACCGTTGAACACCTTCTTCCCGTGGATAGAAAAACAGGGGCTTACCATCGGGATCATTATTTTGACCATCGGTGTGATGGCCCCGATTGCCAGCGGAACGCTACCGGCCTCAACGCTGCTGCACTCCTTTGTGAACTGGAAATCGCTGGTGGCGATTGCAGTGGGCGTTTTTGTCTCATGGCTTGGCGGGCGCGGCGTGACGCTGATGAGCAGCCAGCCTTCTCTGGTGGCCGGGCTGCTGGTGGGCACCGTGTTAGGCGTGGCGCTGTTTCGTGGCGTGCCGGTTGGCCCGCTGATTGCTGCCGGACTGGTTTCGCTGTTTATCGGGAAGTCGTAGTCAGGCTGGCGATATAGCGGGCGGGCGTCTGTCCCAGTCCTTTCTTGAACATGGTGATAAAGGCGGTGGTGGAGTCATACCCCAGCGCCTGCGCCGCCTGCTGAACCGACTTTCCGCCGATCAAAAACTGCAATGCGACAATCAGCTGGAGCTGGTGTCGCCAGCGGCGAAAGCTTAAGCCGGTCTCTTTCACCACCAGTCGCGCCAGATTGCGCTCGCTCATGGCAAAGTGGCTGGCCCACTGCGCCAGCGTCTGCCAGGCGGCAGGTTCGTTTGCCATGGTCTCACTCATCAGACGAATTTTCGGATGCGGAGATACCGGCAGCTGGAGATGCTCCTGCGGTTGCAGGGGCAGTTCATCAAACAGGACGTCAACCAGCCTTCCGGTAGCGGGAAGAGGCAGTTCCTCCTGTGACCTGTCCGCGAGCGCCAGCACCAGCTCCCGCACCAGGGGCGATATTTTCAACGTACAGGTACGCGTCGGCAATTCGAGCGCGCCGGGTTCAATAAACAGCAGGCAGAGCTGCGCGCCGGGCGTCGCCTTGTTGCTGTGCGGCGTTTGACCCGGGATCCACACCGCATACTGGGGCGGCACCATCAGCATCGCGTTCTCTACTTCACAGGTGATCGCTCCTCCCAGCGCCATAATCAGCTGCCCTTTGCGGTGCTGATGCAGCGGAATGTACTGTTCTTGTGCCACCACGCGGATGCGAAAGGCCACCGCCGCGTCGTGCTGGCTATCGGGATCGTAGCCGTCGAGTCCCAGTCCATACATAAAGTTGTCCGATATTAGCGATAAACTGTCATTTTAGCCTGATTTCAACCACGACTTAAATCGGTATGGTATGCGCTCGCCTGAACGTAAGAGACAATAATGACTACTGCTATTCAACCTTCCGGGAAACAGGGCGCGCTGCTGGTTGCAGGCATCCTGATGATCGCCACGACGCTGCGCGTCACCTTTACCGGGGTCGCCCCCCTGCTCGACACCATCCGACAGGACTATGGCTTAAGCACGGCGCAAACCGGCCTGCTCACAACGCTGCCTCTGCTGGCCTTCGCCTTTATCTCTCCCCTTGCCGCAGGCGTCGCCCGGCGCCTGGGCATGGAGCGCAGCCTTTTTATCGCTCTGCTGCTGATTTGCATCGGGATTGGCGTACGTTCGCTGCCGTCGGCCTCGCTGCTGTTTATCGGTACGGCGATCGTGGGCTGTGGGATTGCGCTGGGCAATGTCCTGTTACCCGGATTAATCAAACGTGATTTTCCGGGCCAGGTCGCAAAACTGACGGGGGCTTATTCGCTGACGATGGGGGCTGCCGCTGCCGCAGGGTCGGCGCTGATCGTCCCGCTGTCGCTGGGGAATGCTGGCTGGCACGGGGCGCTGTTGATGCTGATGTTCTTCCCGCTGGTGGCGCTGCTGCTGTGGTTACCGCAATGGCGCCAGAGGCCGGCCGCCACCCTGACCGGCGCGGGCGCGTTGCACAATCGGGCAATCTGGCGCTCGGCACTCGCCTGGCAGGTGACGCTTTTTCTGGGCATTAACTCGCTGATTTACTACGTCATTATCGGCTGGTTACCCGCGATTTTACTTAGCCACGGCTACAGCGAAACGCAGGCTGGCTCCATGCACGGACTTCTCCAGCTGGCAACCGCTGTTCCCGGTCTCGCCATTCCGCTGATCCTGCACCGTCTTAACGATCAGCGTGGCATAGCCGGGCTTGTCGCTCTGATGTGCGCCGTCAGTGCGGCCGGGTTCTGGTTCGCGCCGGGGCTGGCCGTCGTCTGGACGCTGGTGTTTGGCTTTGGATCCGGCGCCACCATGATCCTCGGCCTGACGTTTATCGGACTGCGGGCCAGCTCGGCCCATCAGGCCGCCGCGCTCTCCGGCATGGCACAGTCGATTGGCTATCTGCTGGCGGCCTGTGGCCCACCGCTGATGGGGAAAATTCACGATACCGCCGGAGACTGGCGCATTCCGCTGCTGGCCTGCGCGCTGGCTGCGGTAGTGATGGCCCTGTGCGGCATGCTGGCCGGGCGTGACCGGGAGATCACACCCCGCTGACATTCAAGGCAGACCTGACGGTCTGCTTTTTTTATCCCTGCGCCGCCCGCAGCATGGCCTGTACCAGCACCACCGGGCGCCCTTGAAGCGCAGCCCGCTCATGCTGGAACAGGGTGATGACAAAGAAAGGATGGGTCAGCAGCTCTGCCGCGCGGATCTCGCCCTGCTCGTCCCAGCCCGTTACGCGCATGTCGCCCCGCTCAAGCTGGCTGGCAAACTCAGACGAGACGCCGTAATTGCAGTGATAACCTTCCTGAATTTCCGGCTTGCCGTACGCTTTGGCAATCAGCGTGTTGTTCCGCAGCTCAATCGCGTCGGTTTTTTCCACCAGCGAGCAGGCCAGCGGCGCAATCACCATCCTCCCCTCGGTATCGGTTTCGGCATGGCCTGCATCGTGCCAGCCCAGCACATTACGGGCATACTCAATCAGCGCGTGCTGGAACCCGCCGCAGGTGCCGAGAAAAGGGATGCTGTTCTCACGCGCGTAACGCGCGGCAATAAACGCCGCCTCGGTGTTTTTATACGGGCTTGCCGGTACCAGCCAGATGGCATCATACCCGACCAGGTCTTCGGGGTTGGTCAGCTCAGGCGTGGCGAGCCAGTCATAATCAGCGGTGAGATCCAGAACCGCAGCGGCGTCGTCAATCGCCAGCGGGATCGCCTGGTGCGCAATAACATCGGGATTGTAATCACCAACCAGCGCAATGCGCAGCGTCGTTTTAACCGGGGAGAGTTCCATGAGAGATTCCTTATGCCGGAGGATTTTCAGATAACATAAGGAACCTCAGACTACCGATCTTTTGCAATTATCACAATACCTTAAATTGGGTGGTTAAACGCCGGGTGCTATAGTGTTCTTGCCGAACGTCGCACGGTAGGAGGAAAACGGATGATTCAATGTAAGCGCGTCTATGAACAGGCAACGTCAGACGATGGTTACCGGGTGCTGGTAGACAGACTCTGGCCGCGAGGGATAAAAAAGACCGACCTCGCCTGTGATGAGTGGTGTAAAGCGCTAACGCCGTCCAGCGAACTGCGGAAAGCCTTTCACAGTGAAACGATCGATTTCACCGCGTTCAGTGAAGCCTATCGTAAAGAGCTGGCGCAGCAGCAGGATGAAGGCAAACGCCTGGCGGCCCTCGCCCGACAGCAGACCGTGACGCTACTCTATGGGGCGAAAAATACGGAGCAGAATCACGCGCGGGTACTGGCGGACTGGCTGCGTGAACTGTGATTAACCGATTGCCAGCTCATCCACGTTGTGTGGCATCTCGTCGGGAGTAAGCGGCATCAAATGTTCCGGGCGAACAAACGCAAAACCGTGCTGATTATCAAAGGCGTAAACATCACCGGTGACCAGCCACAGCGCACGCGCTGATGTATCAGGTAATTGCGTCATGACGCCGTTAACCGGGTTCACAAAACGCTGGCCCGGCTGACAAAGGCCAAACAGCTCCACGGATTTACCGATATTTCGACGGCCCGCCGTCGTACGCGCACCCACAATTATCGCCATGCTGCCCGGTTTTAACTGAAACATACTTCTTCTCGCAAACGTACCGCCAGAAACTGGCTAAGAATAATCCTAAAGAGAAGTGTATCGCAGTTTTATTGCCGTTGTCATCTGGTCGGTTGCGGATGATCGCGGCGGTAGAGATCCCATTCATCGATCACTTCCCCGCCTGGCAATTTACACTCGGTACGTACACCCTGCGGGCTTTGAACAGGGATTTGCTCTCCCCCTTTTTCCAGACAGTACACTGACGCCGGATTTGCCATACCAATAGCGTGCGGCGGTTGAGGCGCATCGGGAGGAGGTGTCTTTGTTGAGCATGCGGCCAGCGGTAAAACCAGCGCCAGGAGAAGATATTTCATTATCATGATCCTTCAGGGTGTTGAAAACGTCAGAGTAACGGGTCATCGCCGTTTTCTCCATGATTTCTCCATTAAACCTGCACGATTCATCCCTATAGTGGTGTCTGTTCTCACTCTGACCAGAGAACATCATTCCGTAATCAAGATGTTTTGCCCCGATCTCAACATCGGGGCTTTTTTTTAGCCTCTCCTTCATCCGCTTTCAGAAGAATCTATAAAATTAATCCAGTTCATGTTTTACTATGACCGGAGTCTATATTTTCAGCATAACATGCAGATACAGAGGTCTTCTGCATGGGAGTCAACCTGCCTCATGTCAGATATCATTCTTGCCCGTGTTTCAGAAACCCTCTCCACCGAGCAATCTCTCGACAGTCTAGTGCGTCATCTACTGGAAATGCTGGAAATTGTGACGGATATGGAATCAACCTACCTGACCAAAATCGATATCAACGCGCGTTTGCAGCACATTTTATATGCCCGTAACAGCAAGCAAATGCAGATCCCGGAAGGGTTCAGCGTGCCCTGGGACGAAACGCTCTGTAAGCGCGCCATGGATAGCGACACCTTGTTCAGTAACGAGGTGCCCGACCGCTGGCCGGAGTGTGAAGCGGCAAAAGCACTGGGTATTACAACCTATATGAGCGTGCCGGTTCACCTGGCTGACGGTTCTCTGTACGGCACGCTTTGCGCTGCCAGCACCGCACAGAAACAGTTCAGCGAGCGTGGCGAGCAGGTGATCAGGCTCTTTGCCGGGTTAATTGGTCAGTACATTCAGAAAGAGTCGCTTGTGCTTCAGCTTCGTGAAGCAAATGCGGCGCTCATTGCCCACTCTTACACCGACGCCCTTACCGGCCTGCCGAATCGTCGCGCCATTTTTGAAAACCTTAGCACCCTGTTCTCACTGGCGCGCCATCTTAACCGCAACGTCATGATTGCCTTTATTGATCTCGATGATTTCAAGCGAATCAATGATCAGTACGGTCATGAAGCGGGCGATCGGTTCCTCGTTCAGGTCGGCAATCGACTGACTCACCAGCAAACGCAGGACGAAATTATCGGCCGGCTCGGCGGCGATGAATTTCTGGTTGCCAGCCTGAGTCACAGCGATGATGGCGACGCCAGCACAGAGGTCAACGCTATCAAAACCCGCCTCAACGGCCGTATCGCGGGTGAATATGGGTTAGGTAATGTCACTATTCTCTATCCCGGTGCAAGCTATGGCGTCGTTATTGTTGATCCTCACTGCACAGATGAAGATAGTGCCCTGCGCACCGCAGACCTCGCGATGTATCAGGATAAAAAAGGAAAAAACAAAACAGGCTTTGTCGCGTTAGATTAAAACCGTACACTCTACGGCCTTATACAAACTCAAACAGGTGATGGCATGAGAATAGGGATCCTCTTTCCGGTGGTTATTTTTATCACGGCAGTAGTGTTTTTAGGCTGGTTTTTCCTTGGCGGTTACGCCGCGCCGGGGGCATAAATGAGAAAAACGACCCTCATCATGCTGATTGTCGCCATCGTGGCCGTCGCCGGTACGCAGTTAGGCTGGTGGTAACGCCCAAAGTAAAAAGGCCGCCCTCAGGCAGCCTTTTTTAACACAGGTCAGATTTAGCTTTTGATTTTTCTGTAGATAAACAGAACAACCAGCGCGCCAATCACCGCGACGACAAAGCTGCCGAAGTTGAAGCCATCAACTCTGCCAAAGCCGAACAGGGTACTGATCCAGCCACCGACGACTGCACCCACAATCCCCAGAACGATCGTGACGATGAAACCGCCGCCATCTTTGCCCGGCATAATCCACTTCGCCAGGATCCCCGCAATCAGCCCAAAGATAATCCAGGATAAAATTCCCATAGCTTTCCTCTCTGTATGGTTTTTGTCATTAAATCAACGACACAGAAAAGGATAGCACAGGATCTGAGAAAGGAAATTTGTGATAAGAATCACACGGTTCGTTTGAGTAAAATCTGAGCAATAAAAATTGCCGTTCCACACTCATCGTGGGGTTGCATCTTTTACTGAGAAAGATTATCTTTCTCATTACTGAATAGTTGATCAAATCACTCAGGTATTCAGTACGACATTGCTCACATTGCTTCCAGTATTTCTTGCCCACTTTTTAGTGGGCTTTTTTTTGCCTCACCCCACCAAAATCTGGCGTTTTTTCCCAGGAGGTGAACCGCTATTCTCTGTGGCTACTGAACAGCAAAGTGAATCTGATAACATGAACGTATCGAGCAAGTTCGTCATCTGCCTTAATCTTGTTTCTGCCAGTACGCTACTGTTACTGCTCTCAACACGGTTTGAGTGGTTCTGAGATGTAATGAGTCGGCATGGTGGCTTTCCTTTCAATCACGTGCGGGCTTAACGCGCATACTTGTAGCTTTAATGACCTGTGTTAAGATCCCTGCACCTCAGGACGTGGCGGGACAGCAGGAAAATGAACAAGGCCATTGCCGTTGCTATCATCTCAACCTTTATGGTCGTCCTGTCGCTGTATGCGGTTAACGCCATTATCGTTGAGCAGCAAAAGGACCGGCAGAGGGAGATCTCCCACACGCTCTTACGCTATTCCGAAGACTTGACGCAAAATATCGCCAGTACGCTTAAAAATACCTCCGCGAAGGGATGCGATAACGCCAGCCTGAACGTCTACCGTAATTTAAAGATGCAGAGTCTCTATTTCGCCGATGTGGGGTTTATTGAAAATGGGAAAATTACCTGCACCGCATTTTGGGGCAAGCTGGCAAATCCCATCGCCCTTCCCTCTGAGCTTCACAACACCCTGAACGGATTCAGTCTGGCGCAATTTTCACAGAAAGATTTTTTTGTAGGCAATGCGACAATTTATAACCATCTTATTATCTTCACATCACGTTCAGCCTACGATAAATTCTCTCCGGTCACCGCCAACTATTCACTTCGTTCTACCACGAAAGATTTCGACCGAACCTTTTTTACCGTTACGTCACCTACAGAAAACCTTAGCCGCTTGTCGTCACTGTTATTCACACAGACCGTGACGCAGTGCAGCACGCGCTGGGATTTGTGTGTTACCGTCACCCACCACAATGCCGGACTGGCATCGCTCTCCCGCGTAGTGATGGTGCTCCTGTGCCTGTTTTTATACTTTATCTGGGTATCCCTGACGCTGTTTTCTCTTCGACTTTATGAAGATCGACTTTCTCTTGAGCGAACGCTGGTCAAGGCGGTGATAGCGAATACTATCAGCGTTCATTTTCAGCCCATAATTCGGGTTGCTGATAAGAAAATCGTCGGGGTTGAAGTCTTATCAAGATGGCAGGATAACAATCACAAAGAGGTTTCTCCTGAGCTGTTTATCCCGTTAATTAAAAAAATTGGTCTGTATAACGTTTATTATCAGAACATGATAAAGAAATCCCTGGCGGAAATTGCCGGGCTGGCGGCCGAACATCAGTTAATGATTTCACTGAACGTTGGCCGGACGGAAATTGAAGACGGCAAATTTCTGGCGGTATTACGTCATGCATGCTTAGAGAACGCTATTCCCTTATCGTTAATCAAAGTTGAGGTATCCGAGAATGGCGTTTCCACCTCGGCCATCCTTGAAGAGTTTTGTGAGGATCTTAAATCGGCAGGCGTCAAAATTTCAATAGACGATTTTGGCGTGCAAAACTCTAATCTGGCAAGGCTGTCCAATCTCAAATATGACGAAATCAAAGTGGATAAGTCGTTAGTGGATGGCATCAACGAGCATTATAAACAGGATATCCTGGTGATCTTTAGCGACGCGCTCGCTAAACTGCACAAAACCCTGGTGTTTGAGGGAGTCGAAAGCGAAACGCAATATCAGTTCATCGCGCAGAGATACCCCGATGCCCTCGTGCAAGGCTGGTACTTTTCAAAATCACTAACCCGGCACGACCTCGCCAGCCTGCTGGCTTACTCAGCGCGATGAAGCGTTATTCATTGCCCCATTGATTCAGGAAGTTCGCAATATCGTCAATGCGCGCTTCATCTATCTCCGCCTGGACAGCCATCTCCCGCTGCGCCTCTTCACTGATTTCCTCATTGTTGTATAAGCGAGTGAGCAGCAGCTGAAAATAGTGTGCCAGTGGCGTACGCTCTGCCTCTTCTGGCGGTTTTGCCGTTTCAGTCGCATACTCGTCGACGATGTCATAATACTTGAGCGGGATATCATGGGTCATAGCGTTGTTTTCCGTCTTGTGTGCATAAAAAACGGGAACCCTCAGGCTCCCGTTGTCATTTAACCCAGCGAGTGGATTACATGTTCGCGATAATCGCGTCGCCAAACTCTGAGCATTTCAGAAGTTTAGCGCCTTCCATCAGACGTTCAAAGTCATAGGTGACGGTTTTGGCGTTAATCGCGCCTTCCATACCCTTAACGATCAGGTCTGCGGCTTCGAACCATTCCATATGACGCAGCATCATCTCTGCGGACAGAATGATAGAGCCTGGGTTGACTTTGTCCTGGCCTGCATATTTCGGTGCAGTACCGTGAGTTGCTTCAAACAGGGCGCACTCGTCACCGATGTTCGCGCCCGGGGCGATACCGATACCACCGACCTGCGCTGCCAGCGCATCAGAGATGTAGTCGCCGTTCAGGTTCATACAGGCGATCACGTCATATTCAGCAGGACGCAGCAGGATCTGTTGCAGGAACGCATCGGCGATCACATCTTTAATGATGATCTCTTTACCGGTGTTCGGGTTTTTAATTTTCTGCCATGGGCCGCCGTCGATCAGTTCACCGCCGAACTCTTCGGTCGCCAGCTGGTAGCCCCAGTCTTTGAACGCGCCTTCGGTGAACTTCATGATATTGCCTTTGTGAACCAGGGTCACAGAGTCACGATCGTTGGTGATAGCGTATTCGATGGCGGCACGCACCAGACGCTTGGTCCCTTCTTCGGAGCACGGCTTGATGCCGATGCCGCAATGCTCAGGGAAGCGAATTTTCTTCACGCCCATCTCTTCGCGCAGGAATTTAATCACTTTTTCTGCATCAGCAGAATCCGCTTTCCATTCGATACCGGCGTAGATGTCTTCAGAGTTTTCACGGAAGATGACCATGTCGGTCAGTTCCGGGTGCTTAACCGGGCTTGGAGTGCCCTGGTAGTAACGCACCGGACGCAGACACACATACAGATCCAGTTCCTGACGCAGCGCCACGTTCAGGGAGCGAATGCCGCCGCCAACTGGCGTGGTCAGAGGGCCTTTGATAGCAACGCGATAGTCGCGGATCAGGTCCAGCGTTTCGGCTGGCAGCCAGACGTCCTGGCCATAAACTTGAGTCGATTTTTCACCGGTGTAAATTTCCATCCAGGAAATTTTACGCTCGCCTTTGTAGGCTTTCTCAACAGCGGCATCAACCACTTTCAGCATTGCCGGGGTAACGTCTACACCGATACCGTCACCTTCGATGAACGGAATAATCGGGTTGTGAGGAACGTTAATCTTGCCGTTTTGCAGGGTGATCTTTTTACCTTCCGCCGGAACAACTACTTTGCTTTCCATTAACCTCTCCTTCGAGCGCTTCTGGTTGTTACTGATCTTATGTTAATAAATTGTAATGAGCCTTCCGATAGTACCTGATTGTCCGACGCCATGAAAGGTCTTCGTTATTAGGCTATAATGCGGCAATTGATAGAGCCTGAAAATACCATGAAGAAAACTTCTTTTAGAAAACACCGGGTTGAGCGATTCAGCTCACGACAAGCCACCAGAAGAACGCCAGAACCCCAGCCAACGCGGGTCATACTGTTCAATAAACCCTATGATGTATTGCCGCAGTTTACCGACGAGGCCGGGCGCAGCACGCTGAAGGATTTTATCCCCGTTCAGGGGGTCTACGCGGCCGGGCGTCTGGATCGCGACAGCGAGGGGCTGCTGGTGCTTACCAATGACGGCGTGCTCCAGGCCAGGCTTACTCAGCCGGGCAAACGTACCGGAAAAATTTACTATGTGCAGGTTGAAGGCGAGCCGGACGACGCGTCGCTGGCAAAGCTGCGCAACGGCGTAACGCTGAACGATGGTCCTACCCTGCCAGCTGGTATTGAGCGCGTGAATGAACCCGAGTGGCTGTGGCCGCGCAACCCGCCGATTCGTGAGCGCAAATCGATTCCCACCAGCTGGCTTAAAATCACCCTTTATGAAGGCCGCAACCGACAGGTCAGGCGCATGACTGCGCATGTGGGCTTCCCTACCCTGCGACTCATTCGCTACGCCATGGGCAGCTACACGCTGGACTCGCTGGCAAACGGGGAATGGCGGGATGTTACCCCTAAGGAGAAATGATGTTTAAACCCCATGTTACGGTCGCCTGCGTGGTCCACGCGCAGGGGAAATTCCTTGTGGTGGAAGAGACCATCAACGGCAAAGCGCTTTGGAATCAGCCAGCCGGGCATCTTGAAGCCAACGAAACCTTATTGCAGGCAGCGAAACGCGAGCTCTGGGAAGAGACGGGTATCCGCGCCGAACCGCAGCACTTTATCCGTATGCATCAGTGGATAGCGCCTGACCAGACACCTTTCCTGCGCTTTTTATTCGCCGTTGAGCTTAACGAAACGTGCGCCACTGAACCGCACGACGACGATATCGATCGCTGCCTGTGGGTGACCGCAGACGAGATCATGAACGCGTCAAACCTGCGCTCGCCGCTGGTTGCGGAAAGCATCCGCTGCTGGCAGTCTGCGGCTCGCCTGCCGCTGGATGTCATTGCAGAATTTAACTGGCCGTTTACAGAGGGTGTCAATGGTGGGGGGGCGTGATAGAATACGCCGCCTTGAAGTTCAATGTCGTGAGTATTCCATGTCAGATAACAGCCAGAAAAAAGTGATCGTCGGCATGTCCGGCGGTGTCGATTCCTCCGTTTCCGCCTACCTGTTGCAGCAACAGGGCTATAAGGTGGAGGGCCTGTTCATGAAGAACTGGGAGGAAGACGATGGCGAGGAATACTGCACTGCCGCTGCGGATCTCGCCGATGCGCAGGCCGTGTGCGATAAGCTCGGCATCGAACTGCACACCGTTAACTTTGCCGCAGAATACTGGGACAACGTTTTTGAACTCTTCCTCGAAGAGTACAAAGCGGGCCGCACGCCAAACCCGGATATCCTGTGTAACAAAGAGATCAAATTCAAAGCCTTCCTGGAATTCGCCGCGGAAGACCTGGGCGCAGACTACATTGCGACCGGCCACTACGTGCGTCGCGCGGATGTGAATGGTAAAAGCCAGCTGCTGCGCGGTCTGGATGGCAATAAAGATCAGAGCTACTTCCTCTACACGCTGAGCCATGAACAGATTGCCCAAAGTCTGTTCCCGGTCGGCGAGCTTGAAAAGCCGGAAGTACGTAAGATTGCTGAAGATTTGGATCTGATCACCGCGAAGAAAAAAGACTCCACCGGTATCTGTTTTATCGGCGAGCGTAAATTCCGCGAGTTCCTGGGGCGCTACCTGCCTGCACAGCCGGGCAAAATCGTCACCGTTGACGGTGATGAGATTGGTCAGCACCAGGGGCTGATGTACCACACTCTCGGCCAGCGTAAAGGTCTGGGTATCGGCGGCACCAAAGAGGGCAGCGAAGATCCGTGGTACGTGGTCGACAAAGATGTCGAAAACAATATTCTGGTGGTGGCTCAGGGTCACGACCATCCGCGCCTGATGTCCGTTGGACTTATCGCGCAACAGCTGCACTGGGTCGATCGCGAGCCGCTGAAAGGCACGCTGCGCTGCACCGTGAAAACGCGCTACCGCCAGACGGACATCCCTTGCACCGTCACCGCACTGGATGACGATCGCATTGACGTGCGTTTCGACGAACCGGTTTCCGCCGTTACCCCTGGCCAGTCAGCTGTTTTCTACAGCGGCGAAATTTGCCTCGGCGGTGGGATCATTGAACAGCGCCTGCCGCTGCCTGCTGTTTAAACCGTTTGCACACATAAAGGAGACCGTGTGGCGAAGAACTATTACGACATCACCCTGGCGCTGGCGGGAATTTGCCAGTCAGCCCGTCTGGTGCAACAGCTGGCGCATCAGGGTCATTGCGACGCTGATGCCCTGCACGTTTCACTCAACAGCGTTATCGATCTTAACCCAGGCTCCACGCTGGGCGTCTTTGGCGGCAGTGAAACCAATCTTCGTCTCGGTCTTGAAACCCTGCTCGGCGTGCTCAACGCCAGCAACCGTCAGGGGTTGAACGCGGAACTGACCCGCTACACCTTAAGCCTGATGGTGCTGGAACGTAAGCTGAACGCGGCGAAAGGCGCAATGAATACCCTGGGCGATCGCATCGCCGGGCTACAGCGCCAGCTCGACCACTTTGACCTCCAGTCTGAGACCCTGCTGAGCGCGATGGCCGGTATCTACGTCGACGTAATTAGCCCGCTCGGCCCGCGTATTCAGGTCACCGGTTCGCCTGCCGTATTGCAAAGCCCACAGGTACAGGCGAAGGTACGCGCTTCGCTGCTGGCAGGCATCCGTGCCGCCGTGCTGTGGCAACAGGTCGGCGGTGGCCGCCTACAGCTCATGTTTTCTCGTCATCGCCTGACGACTCAGGCAAAACAAATTCTTGCTCATTGTTAACCTCCCGGAGTTGCGAATTATGGAATTATCCTCACTGACCGCCGTATCCCCTGTCGATGGACGCTACGGCGATAAAGTCAGCGCGCTGCGCGGGATCTTCAGCGAATATGGCCTGCTGAAGTTCCGTGTTCAGGTTGAAGTGCGCTGGCTGCAAAAGCTGGCCGCCCAGACAGCAATCAAGGAAGTTCCTGCTTTTGACGTAAAGGCAAACGATTACCTTGATAAAATCGTTGCTGAGTTCAGCGAAGAAGATGCCGCGCGTATTAAAACCATCGAACGCACCACCAACCACGACGTGAAAGCGGTTGAATACTTCCTGAAAGAGAAAGTGGCAAGCGTCCCTGCCCTGCACGCGGTATCTGAATTTATTCACTTCGCCTGTACCTCTGAAGATATTAACAACCTGTCTCACGCGCTGATGCTCTCTACCGCACGGAAAGAGGTGGTACTCCCTTACTGGCGTAAAATCATCGATGCGGTGAAAGCGCTGTCCGTGGAGTACCGCGATATTCCGCTGTTGTCCCGTACTCACGGCCAGCCAGCAACCCCATCCACCATGGGTAAAGAGATGGCGAACGTGGCGTACCGCATGGAACGCCAGTATCGTCAGCTGGAGCAGGTTGAGATCCTCGGCAAAATCAACGGCGCGGTGGGTAACTACAACGCCCACATTGCGGCGTACCCGGAAGTGGACTGGCACCAGTTCAGTGAAGAGTTCGTGACGTCTCTGGGGATCCAGTGGAACCCGTACACCACCCAGATTGAGCCGCACGACTACATCGCTGAGCTGTTTGACTGCATTGCGCGCTTCAACACCATCCTGATCGACTTCGATCGTGACGTCTGGGGCTACATCGCCCTGAACCACTTCAAGCAGAAGACCATCGCCGGGGAAATCGGTTCGTCCACCATGCCGCACAAAGTGAACCCAATCGACTTCGAAAACTCCGAAGGTAACCTGGGCCTGGCGAATGCCGTGTTGCAGCATATGGCGAGTAAGCTGCCGGTCTCCCGCTGGCAGCGCGACCTGACTGACTCCACGGTGCTGCGTAACCTGGGCGTGGGTATTGGCTACGCGCTGATCGCCTACCAGTCCACCCTGAAGGGTGTGAGCAAGCTGGAGGTGAACCGCGACCGTCTGCTGGACGAGCTGGATCACAACTGGGAAGTGCTGGCGGAGCCGATTCAGACCGTGATGCGTCGTTATGGCATCGAAAAACCGTACGAGAAACTCAAAGAGCTGACCCGCGGTAAACGCGTTGATGCTGAGGGTATGAAACAGTTTATCGATGGTCTGGCGCTGCCCGAAGAAGAAAAAGCGCGCCTGAAAGAGATGACCCCGGCAAACTATATTGGCCGCGCCATTACCATGGTTGACGAGCTGAAGTAATCTCCCTCCCCCTTTCCACCCGGAAAGGGGGCTGCTTTTCATCATCGTGTCGACGTTCACACCCCGTTACAGGCTCTGCCGGGATTACAACCTGTTGTCAGGCTGGTTGTTATTTTTCGCCGTGGAATAACTTTCCGGAATATATCGTTTTAAGCCGAACGGGCATAGCCTGAACTGGCACGGGGTCTCAACCGTGCATGGACGATCCATCTCCTGCCGGTTACCTGGACACGCGTTTTTCTGTTTGAACCCCATCCAGCCTATTGATGTATAGGGCATTGCCTGCGCTATCCATACCCTACGCCGCCGATCGTTAATCAGGATACCCTGGTTTGAGGTGGTGATGATTTCACCGGCACGAACGTAATAATCCCCTTTTAGCCAAAGGATATAATTCAGGCCATATTGTGTTTCAACTTTGCAAAAGATGGTTCCACTTTCCGGGCTCGCAATAGTCTCAACAACCTTCCATTCCATAGAATCCTCTTTACTCGCTATATTGCTGTTTTGTTGTGTAAAAATGCTGATTTTCTGGCACATCTTATGCAAATCTAATTTCGCACCATAAAATAAGCGTAGACAAAGACAGACATAGTGAGAACATCCTTACAAAAAAAAGGGCAATCTTTACAAAACTGGCGTGCCCGTTCTGTCAAAAAAGCGACTCGCCTTCAACCGTTCATAAACGGATGGATGTTTTATCCGGATTGCGGAAGCGTGCGAAAACAAGTCAGTTTATATTACCCGCGCCTTCTGGGGGCGTATGAGGCTTATGTGAGGTGGGTGGGCGATATGAAACAGGATCAGGTCAACATACTTAATAATCAGATGCCTGGGGTATTACCACCTGTCTTCGGAAGCATGAAAAAAATCATTTAATTTCATAACGCTGGTGTCAACCTGGATAATCAGCGTTAAACTATTCATACCATTTATAAAGGGAGAAATGATGATGCGCGTACTGGTTGTTGAGGATAACGCATTGCTACGTCATCACCTGAAAGTTCAACTTCAGGAGATGGGTCATCAGGTGGACGATGCTGAAGACGCAAAAGAGGCCGATTATTATCTCAATGAACACCTGCCGGACATCGCCATTGTCGATTTAGGGCTGCCGGATGAAGACGGATTATCTCTTATCCGCCGCTGGCGTAGCCATGACGTTTCCCTGCCGGTACTGGTGCTGACTGCTCGCGAAGGCTGGCAGGACAAGGTTGAAGTGTTGAGCGCAGGCGCAGATGACTACGTGACCAAACCCTTCCATATTGAAGAAGTCGCCGCGCGTATGCAGGCGCTGCTGCGCCGCAACAGCGGGCTGGCGTCACAGGTGATCTCTCTGCCGCCGTTCCAGGTGGATCTCTCCCGCCGCGAATTTTCAATAAATGATGAAGTAATCAAGCTGACCGCATTCGAATACACCATCATGGAAACGCTGATCCGTAACAACGGTAAAGTGGTGAGCAAAGATTCCCTGATGCTTCAGCTTTATCCGGATGCCGAACTGCGCGAAAGCCACACCATTGACGTGCTGATGGGCCGCCTGCGCAAAAAAATTCAGGCACAGTACCCGCACGACGTGATTACCACCGTGCGTGGTCAGGGCTACCTGTTCGAATTACGCTAAATGAAAGGGATTTTGCGCCACATTTTACCCCTTTCACTGCGGGTTCGCTTTCTGCTGGCAACCGCCGCCGTCGTGCTCGTGCTGTCCCTCTCTTACGGAATGGTGGCGTTGGTCGGGTACAGCGTAAGCTTCGATAAAACCACCTTCCGCCTGCTTCGCGGCGAAAGTAATCTGTTCTATACCCTGGCGAAATGGGAGAACAACCAAATCACCGTCGAGATGCCGGAAAACCTGAACCAGCAGAGCCCAACGCTGGCACTCATTTACGATGAAAAAGGAAAATTGCTGTGGGCGCAGCGCGACGTCCCCTGGCTGAAAAAGCGCATCCGTCCGGAATGGCTTAAAACCAATGGTTTTCACGAAATAGAAGCCGACCTCAACTCTACCAGCATCCTGCTGCGTGACGATCGGGCGTTACAGAACAAGCTCAATGAGATCCGCGCTGAAGATGACGACACGGAGATGACCCACTCGGTGGCCATCAACCTGTATCCCGCCACTCTGAACATGCCGCAGCTGACCATTGTAGTGATCGATACCATACCGGTTGAGCTAAAACGTTCGTATATGGTCTGGAACTGGTTCGTGTACGTTCTGGCTGCCAACCTGCTGCTTGTGATCCCTCTCCTGTGGGTTGCTGCTTGGTGGAGCCTCCGCCCGATTGAATCCCTTGCCAAAGAGGTGCGCGAGCTGGAGGAACATCACCGCGAGAAGCTTAACCCTGAAACTACGCGCGAACTGACCAGCCTGGTGCGCAACCTCAACCGCCTGCTGAAAAGCGAACGTGAACGTTACGACAAGTATCGCACGACGCTCACCGATCTTACGCACAGCCTGAAAACCCCGCTGGCAGTGATGCAAAGTACACTGCGTTCAATGCGCAGTTCGAAAATGAGCGTGGATGACGCCGAGCCGGTAATGCTGGAGCAAATCAGCCGTATTTCACAGCAGATTGGTTATTACCTGCACCGCGCGAGCATGCGTTCCGGAAGCGCCTTATTGAGCCGTGAACTGCACCCGGTAGCCCCACTGCTGGATAACCTCACCTCTGCGCTGAACAAGGTTTACCAGCGTAAAGGGGTAAACATCAGTCTGGATATCTCACCGGAAATAAGCTTTGTTGGCGAGAAGAATGACTTTATGGAAGTGATGGGAAATCTGCTCGATAACGCCTGCAAATATTGTCTGGAGTTTGTCGAGGTGTCCGCGCGCGTAACGGATAACGAACTGCATATTATCGTTGAGGATGATGGTCCTGGCATTCCCCATAATAAACGCGAAGTGGTATTCGATCGCGGTCAGCGCGCCGATACGCTGCGCCCGGGCCAGGGTGTCGGATTATCCGTCGCCCGGGAAATTGTCGATCAGTACGAGGGCAAGATTGAAACCGGCGAAAGTCTGCTGGGCGGTGCCCGTATGGAAGTCATTTTTGGCCGCCAACAGCCCGTATTGAACGATAGTTAACCCGAAATGTGAAAAATACGCGGATCTCGCAGCCAGGGGTCGGTGCTTCCGTTATAATCCGTCTCAGTAAGAGCCTGCGGAATACAAAAATATGGATTATCAATTAACGCTTAACTGGCCCGAATTTATTGAACGTTACTGGCAAAAACGCCCGGTCGTTCTTAAACGCGGGATCAGCAATTTTATCGACCCTATTTCTCCTGACGAACTCGCTGGTCTGGCGATGGAAAACGAGGTAGACAGCCGTCTGGTGAGCCATCAGGACGGGAAATGGCAGGTCAGCCACGGTCCCTTTGAAAGCTACGATCACCTGGGCGAAAGCAACTGGTCTTTACTGGTGCAGGCGGTCAACAACTGGCACGAACCCACCGCAGCCTTGATGCGTCCCTTCCGCGCCCTCCCAGACTGGCGAATGGACGATCTGATGATCTCCTTCTCTGTTCCCGGTGGCGGCGTGGGTCCGCATCTTGATCAGTACGACGTGTTTATCATTCAGGGTACCGGTCGCCGTCGCTGGCGAGTGGGTGAAAAAGTGCCAATGAAGCAGCACTGCCCGCACCCGGATCTGCTTCAGGTTGATCCGTTTGAAGGGATCATTGATGAAGAGCTGGAGCCAGGCGACATTCTGTATATCCCGCCAGGCTTCCCGCATGAAGGTTATTCCCTGGAAAACTCGCTAAACTATTCGGTTGGTTTCCGCGCGCCAAGCGGCCGCGAGATGATCAGCGGATTCGCTGACTATGTTTTACAGCGCGAGCTGGGCAGCCATCGTTACAGCGATCCGGATGTTCCGGCGCGTGAGCACCCGGCCGATATTCTGCCAGAGGAGCTGGATAAGCTGCGCGGTATGATGCTGGATCTGATCAACGAACCGGAGCACTTCAGACAGTGGTTTGGCGAGTTTATCAGCCAGTCGCGTCACGAACTGGACGTCGCACCGCCAGAGCCGCCGTATCAGGCAGATGAAATTTATGATGCCCTCCAGCAGGGCGATAAGCTGGTTCGTCTGGGCGGATTACGTGTATTGCGCATTGGCGAAGAGGTATTCGTCAACGGCGAGCGCCTGGACTCTCCACACCGTCCGGCACTGGAAGCGATTGCCAGCCATATGGTGCTGTCTGCGGATACCTTTGGCGACGCGCTGGACGATCCCTCCTTCCTCGCCATGCTGGCCGCGCTGGTTAACAGCGGGTACTGGTTTTTTGAGGACTGAGTCATGATGTTTGCCGGGTGGCGGCTACGCCTTACCCGGCCTACAAAAGCCGTTCCCGTAGGCCCGGTAAGCGATGCGCCACCGGGCTTTTTTTACTTCCGCTCCCCCGCCGCAAAATCCTCAATCTCACCCGCCCAGTCTGCCGGATATAACCCCTCCCGCACGTCCCGATGAAACGTTGAATAGGGCCAGTCGACGACTTTCCCGACATAGCCATGCTTCAGCGGATTGATGTAGACGTAATCCATATGCCGCCGGTAATCCTGTTCATTGCGAATGGTGTGTTCCCAGAAACGCGGTTGCCAGACGTGGCGCATCTCAATGTTGCGGCTAAACATTTTTTTGATGTCGCGCCAGCGCGCCGAAAAGTCACTGTCCCCTTCCGGTAAGGTCCAGATACAGTGCATATGTTCAGGCAGGATAACCCAGGCGTTAATGGTGAAGGGCTTCGCATGCTTAACCGTGGCGGTAGCGGAACGCAGGCTGTCGATGTAGCGGGTAAGTAAATCGCTCTGGCGGTTTTGCAGATTGACGGTGAAAAACCAGGTCCCACCGGGGATGTAGTGGCGGCGGTAGTTTGACATTGGCACTCCTTGCCCATTGCCCGGTGGCGCTTCGCTTACCGGGCCTACGATCGAAATGTAGGCCGGGTAAGGCGTAGCCGCCACCCGGCATGAAACATTACCGCTTCGCGGTTAACTCTGCTATCCGCACAATCACCTGCACCGCTTTTTCCATCCCTTCCAGCGTCACGAACTCATGCTTGCCGTGGTAGTTATATCCACCGGTAAACAGGTTCGGGCACGGCAGGCCCATAAATGACAGCTGCGAACCATCGGTTCCACCACGGATCGGTTTCATCACCGGCTCGATATCACAATCGCGCATCGCCTGCTGGGCGATATCAAGAATGTGCGGATGCTCCATCACCTTCTCGCGCATATTGTAATAGCTGTCTTCGATGATGAGCTCAATATAGCAATCCGGATGCAGCCCCTTGCCGACCTTTTTCGCGATCTCCATCATCTTACGCTTGCGCGCTTCAAAGGCTTTGCGGTCAAAATCGCGGACGATATAGTGCATCTGCGCGCTGTCCACGTTCCCCTTGATGCTGGTCAGATGATAAAAACCCTCATACCCTTCCGTCATCTCCGGGCTCTCTTCGGCAGGAACTTCCGCATGAATACGCGCAGCCAGCGACAGCGCATTCACCATCACCCCTTTCGCAGAGCCCGGGTGCACGTTATTCCCGACGATTTTGATCGTCACCGATGCCGCGTTAAAGTTTTCATACTCAAGTTCACCCACGCCGCCACCGTCGACGGTGTAGGCCCACTGAGCGTTAAACGCCTCGACGTCAAAATGTTTCGCGCCTTTTCCTACCTCTTCATCCGGCGTGAAGGCCACGCGGATATCGCCATGTGGGATATTTTTGCCCTTCAGCACCGCCAGCGCCGTCATGATCTCGGCGATACCCGCTTTGTCATCGGCCCCCAGCAAGGTTTTGCCGTCGGTGGTGATTAACGTCTGCCCCAGCAGCTGATGCAGTACCGGGAACATCACCGGCGACAGCACTTCGTCGCCAATGCCCAGCGCAATATCTCCGCCGCGGTAGTTTTCAACAATCTGCGGATTAACGTGTTTACCGCTAAAATCAGGTGAGGTATCGACATGAGAAATAAAGCCAATCGCCGGGATATCTCCCTCAACGTTGGCCGGCAGCGTTCCCATCACGGTCCCCTTTTCACTGAGCGTGACATCAACCAGCCCCATGGCCTCCAGCTGCTCTTTCAGCAGATTTAGCAGCTTCCACTGGCCTTCGGTGCTTGGCACCTGTCGGACCCCCGGCTTAGATTGGGTATCCAGCGAAACGTAATGTAAGAAACGCTCAAGTAGTTTATCCATGCAGTCACCCTCACTTTTTGTGACAACATTATCATTAAGCAGCAAAACGCAAATATTGCGTCAGGTCACTTTTATCCCGCAAACGAGAACTTTTTACGTTTATATCGTTCTGCGTTAATAAATGTAGCTTATGAATAAGTGAGAAGGATTGGCGATTCAATGGGTTTGCCGTAGAATGTCCGCCCTCATTACGAGTCACCAAGGTGGTTACACACAAACCCCGCTTCAGTCTGCTGCCTGAGGCGTCTATATGGGACAGCGCGAAAATTGAATACACAACCCCGTTCCCTTTCACCGCTGGTGCAACTGGAACGAATTCGTAAAAGTTTCGATGGCAAAGATGTCATTTCCGATCTTAATCTGACCATCAATGACGGTGAGTTTCTCACGCTGCTTGGCCCCTCCGGCTGCGGCAAAACCACCGTCCTGCGCCTTATTGCCGGGCTGGAAAGCGTCGATAACGGCCATATCCATCTTGAGAACCAGGACATTACCCAGGTCCCTGCCGAAGATCGCCACGTCAATACCGTCTTTCAGAGCTATGCCCTGTTCCCGCACATGACCGTGTTTGAGAATGTGGCGTTTGGCCTGCGGATGCAAAAAACACCCGCCAGCGAGATCCCGCCGCGCGTTACCGAAGCCCTGCGCATGGTGCAGCTGGAGGCATTCGCCCAGCGCAAGCCGCATCAACTTTCTGGTGGTCAGCAGCAGCGTGTGGCCATTGCCCGCGCCGTGGTCAACAAACCACGCCTGCTCCTGCTGGATGAATCCCTCTCCGCGCTGGACTACAAGCTGCGCAAGCAGATGCAGAACGAGCTGAAAGCGCTTCAGCGTAAGCTCGGCATCACGTTCGTGTTTGTCACTCACGATCAGGAAGAAGCCCTGACTATGTCAGACCGTATCGTGGTGATGCGTGAGGGCAAGATTGAGCAGGACGGCACGCCGCGTGAAATTTACGAGGAGCCGAAAAACCTGTTCGTCGCCAGCTTCATTGGCGAAATCAATATTTTCAACGCCACGGTGATTGAGCGTCTGGACGAGCAGCGCGTGCGCGCCAACGTGGAAGGCCGCGAATGCAACATCACGGTGAACTTTGCCGTGGAAAAGGGACAAAGGCTCAACGTTCTGCTGCGCCCGGAAGATCTTCGCGTCGATGAGATCCACGACACGGCTGACGCCGAAGGTCTGATCGGTTACGTTCGCGAACGCAACTACAAAGGGATGACCCTCGAATCCGTTGTGGAACTGGAAAACGGCAAAATGGTGATGGTTAGTGAGTTCTTCAACGAGGACGATCCGGACTTCGACCACTCGCTGGATCAGAAGATGGTCATCAACTGGGTAGAAAGCTGGGAGGTTGTACTGGCTGATGAAGAACACAAGTAAGTTCCAGAATGTGGTGATTGCCACGATCGTCGGTTGGCTTGTGTTGTTTGTCTTTCTTCCCAACCTGATGATCATTGTAACCAGCTTCCTGACCCGCGACGACGCGAACTTCGTCGCGATGGTCTTTACGCTGGACAACTACGCACGCCTGCTCGATCCGCTCTACTTTGACGTGCTGCTGCACTCGCTCAATATGGCGCTGATTGCCACCGTTGCCTGTCTGGTGCTGGGGTATCCGTTCGCGTGGTTCCTGGCTCGCCTGCCGCAAAAAGTGCGTCCGCTGCTGCTGTTTTTACTGATTGTGCCATTCTGGACCAACTCGTTAATCCGCATATATGGGCTGAAAATCTTCCTCAGCACCAAAGGTTATCTTAACGAGTTTCTGCTGTGGCTTGGGGTTATTGATACGCCGATCCGCATTATGTTCACTCCGAGCGCGGTGATCGTCGGCCTGGTCTATATCCTGCTGCCGTTTATGGTGATGCCGCTTTACTCAAGCATTGAAAAGCTTGATAAACCACTTCTGGAAGCCGCGAGAGACCTGGGGGCCAGCAAGCTGCAAACCTTTATCCGCATCATTATCCCGCTGACCATGCCGGGCATTATTGCCGGATGTCTGCTGGTCATGTTGCCTGCGATGGGCCTGTTCTACGTGTCGGACCTGATGGGCGGGGCGAAAAACCTGCTGATCGGCAACGTGATCAAGAGCCAGTTCCTGAACATCCGCGACTGGCCGTTCGGCTCGGCCACCAGCATTACGCTGACGGTGGTAATGGGGCTGATGCTGCTGGTTTACTGGCGTGCCTCACGCCTGCTGAATAAGAAGGTGGAGCTGGAATGATCGGTCGACTGCTTCGCGGCGGTTTTATGACCGCCATTTATGCCTATCTCTATATTCCAATAATCATTTTGATCGTGAACTCCTTTAACAGTTCACGCTTCGGGATCAACTGGCAAGGGTTTACCACCAAATGGTATGGCCTGCTGATGAACAATGACAGCTTGCTACAGGCCGCACAGCACTCGCTGACGATGGCGGTATTCTCTGCCACCTTCGCGACGCTGATTGGCTCGCTGACCGCCGTGGCGCTGTACCGCTACCGTTTTCGCGGTAAGCCGTTCGTCAGCGGTATGCTGTTTGTGGTGATGATGTCCCCGGACATCGTGATGGCCATTTCACTGCTGGTGCTGTTTATGCTGCTGGGCGTCCAGCTCGGTTTCTGGTCGCTGCTGTTTTCGCATATCACCTTCTGCCTGCCGTTTGTGGTGGTAACCGTCTACGCGCGACTGAAAGGGTTCGACGTACGCATGCTGGAAGCGGCGAAGGATCTGGGAGCCAGCGAGATGACCATTCTGCGCAAAATCATCCTGCCGCTGGCGATGCCTGCCGTGGCAGCCGGATGGCTGCTCAGCTTTACCCTGTCGATGGACGACGTGGTCGTGTCCTCCTTCGTCACCGGGCCGAGCTACGAAATTCTGCCGTTGAAGATCTACTCAATGGTGAAAGTCGGTGTTTCACCCGAAGTGAACGCGCTGGCGACTATTCTGTTGGTGTTATCGCTGGTTCTGGTGTTTGCCAGCCAGGTTATTGCTCGTGATAAAACAAAATCTCAGGGGACACAGAAATGAAAAAAATGCTTGCCGCTGCGGCACTGGTGCTCGGAATGGGTGCCGCGCATGCTGATGACAGCAAAACGCTCTATTTCTACAACTGGACCGAGTATGTGCCGCCGGGCCTGCTGGAGCAGTTCACCAAAGAGACGGGCATCAAGGTGATCTATTCGACCTACGAGTCGAATGAAACCATGTACGCCAAGCTCAAAACCTATAAAGATGGCGCGTATGACCTGGTGGTGCCGTCGACCTATTTCGTCGACAAGATGCGCAAAGAAGGCATGATCCAGAAGATCGATAAAACGAAGCTAACCAATTTTTCAAACCTCGATCCTGAGATGCTAAACAAGCCATTCGACCCGAACAACGATTATTCCATTCCGTACATCTGGGGCGCGACGGCAATTGGCGTCAACAGCGATGCCGTTGATCCAAAAACGGTTTCATCCTGGGCTGATCTGTGGAAGCCGGAATACAAAAGCAGCCTGCTGTTAACCGATGATGCGCGCGAAGTGTTCCAGATTGCGCTGCGTAAACTCGGCTACTCCGGCAACACCACCGATCCGAAAGAGATCGAAGCGGCGTATAACGAACTGAAAAAGCTGATGCCAAACGTGGCGGCGTTCAACTCGGATAACCCGGCTAACCCGTATATGGAAGGTGAAGTGAATCTGGGGATGGTCTGGAACGGCTCTGCGTTTGTGGCGCGTCAGGCCGGTACGCCGCTGGAGGTGGTCTGGCCGAAAGAGGGCGGCATCTTCTGGATGGATAGCCTCGCGATCCCGGCTAATGCGAAAAACGTCGATGGCGCCCTGAAGCTGATTAACTTCCTGCTGCGCCCGGATGTGGCAAAACAGGTGGCGGAAACTATTGGTTACCCGACACCAAACCTGGCCGCGCGGAAGCTGTTAAGTCCTGAAGTGGCGAATGATAAATCGCTTTATCCGGACGCTGAAACCATCAGCAAAGGGGAATGGCAGAACGACGTCGGTGACGCGAGCCGCCTGTATGAAGAGTATTATCAGAAGCTAAAAGCAGGCCGTTAATGCACAACGGGCGACGCAAGGTCGCCCGTTACCCTTACAGCCCCTTCAGGAGTTTATCAACAAAGGCTGGCACCACCTCGCTGGCCAGACCGTAATGCTTCTCTTCAAACTCACTCCCGACCTGGCTTGGCTCAAGATTAAGCTCCACCGTATGGGCACCTTGCAGTCGCGCTTCGTGAACAAACCCCGCCGCCGGATAGACATGTCCTGAGGTACCAATGGCGATAAAGACGTCCGCCATGGCCAGGGCGCTGTAGATCTCATCCATTCCCAGCGGCATTTCGCCAAACCAGACCACATGGGGACGCAGACGCGAAGGGAACTGACAGCAGTGGCAGCGGTCTTCGTCCAGCACGTCCTCTTTCCACTCCAGCACCTGCCCACTCCATGCGCACCGCACCTTGAGCAGTTCGCCGTGCATGTGAATGATGTTGTGGTTTCCGGCTCTTTCATGAAGATTGTCGATGTTTTGCGTCACCAGCAGAAAACGATCCCCCAGCGCCTCCTCCAGCTTTGCCAGCGCCAGGTGCGCCGCGTTTGGCGCAATCTCCGGCTGCTGAAGCTGGCGACGGCGGGCGTTGTAAAACGCCTGAACCAGCGCCGGATCGCGGGCGAAACCTTCCGGCGTCGCCACATCTTCTACTCGGTGTTCTTCCCACAGCCCGTCCGCCGCGCGGAAGGTCTGAATACCGGATTCGGCGGAGATCCCCGCCCCGGTCAACACCACCACTCTGGGTTTATCCATCGCTTCTGGCACCATCCTGTCTCTGAAAAAGATCCGCTGACGCAGGCGTTCACGTAAGCGGCGTTTATTTTTGCGAAAACGGCTGAGTCGACCCTGGCGACGCGACAGCATAGTAACCTCGTAAACTAATCGGTGAGATGAAGGAATGCGGCTCCGCGCATGCCTCCTGCGTCCCCGTGTCGCGCACGCTCAATGCGCGGCACGCGGGCGACCGGCAATAAATGTCGGGGCAAACGCCCGGACAGTTGTTCCGTAATCGCAGAGAAATTTGACAGCCCTCCCCCGATCACCAGCAGATCCGGGTCGACGATGGTCAGGATATTCCCCAGACACACCGCCAGCAAATCAAGATAGCGCTCAACGTGCTCACGCGCCTGCGCGTCTCCCTGCTCCCACAGCGTAATGATTTGAGGGGCCTCAAGTTTCTGATGATAGAAGTGTTCATAAAGCCATGCAAACCCGCGCCCTGAAAGGTAACTCTCAATGCAGCCGTGCTGACCACAGCCGCAGCGGGTAAGCGGGAAATCACGACCAACGACGTCCAGCGCATCCACCGGCAGACGGATATGACCAAATTCTCCGGTAATGTAGCTGCGCCCGGTAATGGGCTTACCGTTAATGACAATCCCGCCACCGACGCCCGTTCCGAGGATCAGCCCCATCACCAACGGATAGCGACGAAACTCGTCGTCCCAGGCCTCTGAGAGAGCAAAACAGTTGGCATCGTTGTCTAAGCGCACGTCGCGCTCAAGGAGAGCAGAAAGATCGGCACGCAGCGGTTTGCCGCTGGCAGCAGGAACGTTGGCGGCATACAGCGTGCCGTCGTCGGTTTCGGGCATACCCGGTATACCAATGCCGACGCTGCCTTTGACGCCAAAGCGTTCATCCGCCTGCGCCACCAGCGCGGCAATGGCGGTTAAAAATTCATCGTAGCTATCGCGCGGCGTAGGCACGCGGGTTTCCCATTGTAGCTTAAGGTCTTTATCGAACACGCCGAGCGCAATCTTGGTGCCGCCAATATCAAATCCGTAATACATGATGCATTCCTCTGTTTGATTCAGCGGCCAAAAGACCGCTAAACCATGACGAAATTACTGGCCACTTAATACCCTTGCCGGATCAATTCGGCTTGCGCGACGCGCCGGATACCAGCTTGCCAGCAGACTCAGTAAAAGTGCTGTAACCAGCACATAAATGACGTCCAGCCAGTGCAGTTCAGACGGCAGGAAGTCAATAAAATAGATATCGCCTGACAGGAATTGATGGCCGATAAGCGCCTCAATCCCGTTGATAATCGGCGTCAGCTGAAGAGACACCACCACGCCGATGACCACGCCGCAGAGGCTACCAAACAGCCCCGCCAGCAAACCGTACCAGACGAAGATGGCGCGAATAAGACCGTCTTTCGCCCCTAAGGTACGCAGCACGGCAATGTCGCCGCTCTTGTCCTTAACAGCCATGACCAGCGTAGAGACGATATTAAAGCACGCCACGCCAATCACCAGCACCATCGCCAGATACATAATCGCGCGGATCATCTGGATATCACGGTACATATACCCGTAAGTGCCGATCCAGCTTTTGATGTAGACATAGTTATTGGTCACGCTGCCAGCGTCACGCACCAGTGTATTGGCGTTGAAAACGTCGTTAACCTTAATGGCAATGCCCGTCACGCTGTCGCTCATATCCAGATACTGGCGCGCATCTTCCAGCGGCACCATCGCGAAGCTGTGATCGAGCTGGCCGCTCAGCTGCAAAATACCGGTGACGTGCAGACGCACGCGCTTAGGCTGCTGCAATTTGTGATCAGCGCTGGCGTTCGGGATCATGATCGAGACCCAGTCGCCCTGCTTCACCTTCAGTGCATCGGCAACGCCTTTGCCCATGATGATCTGCTGTTCGCCAGCCTTAAAGGTTGCCCATGCACCATTTTGCACATAGCGAGGCAGCGCGCTCAGACGCTCCTCCTGACGTGGATTCACCCCTTTCACCTGAATGGCGCGCAGGTTTACCCCGCTCTCTACCAGCCCGGTAAAGTTGATGTAAGGTGCAGCCGCCGCAATGCCGGGTACCTTTTCCACTTTGTTCAGGGCATCACGCCAGCTGGACCACGGCTGGTTAACCGGCTCGATTTCACCGTGGGGTACAACGGCCAGAATGCGGTTATTCAGTTCTCGCTCAAAGCCATTCATGGCGCTTAAGCCCACGATTAGAACCGCCACGCCCAGGGCGATACCGATGGTGGAGATCACGGAGATAAGGGAAACCATCCCGCTCCGGCGACGACCGCGGCTAAAGCGTAACCCAATGAGTAACGATAACGGTGAAGCCATTACTCCGCTCCCATCAGCGTCAGTTCTGCATTCAGACGACCGTCGCGCATTTCCAGCTGACGGCCCATCCGCTTAGCCAGCTGCAAATCGTGCGTGACCACCAGAAACGCGGTTCCCTGCGCGGCGTTCAGTTCGCCGAGAAGCTGGAAAATGCTGTCTGCGTTACGCGCATCGAGGTTACCTGTCGGCTCATCCGCCAGCACCAGGCGCGGGTTGTTGACCAGCGCACGGGCGATGGCCACACGCTGACGCTCGCCGCCGGAAAGCTCAGACGGACGATGATTCCCGCGATGACCCAGCCCTACCGCGTTTAGCATGTCGCTGGCGCGGGCATTGATTTCTGCGGGTTTCTTTTTACCAATCAGCAGCGGCATCGCCACGTTTTCCAGCGCCGTAAAGTCCGGCAGCAGGTGGTGGAACTGATAGATAAAACCCAGCTCACGGTTACGCAGCTCGGCTTTCGCCGTAGACGACATTTTACTCAGCGGCTGCCCGGAAAAGATCACATCGCCTTCGGTTGGCGTGTCCAGCCCGCCCAGCAGGTGCAGCAGCGTACTTTTGCCGGAGCCGGAGCTGCCAACAATCGCCATCATCTCGCCTTCACCCACGCTAAAGCTGACATTGTGCAGCACGTCGGTCTGCACAGCGCCTTCCTGATAGCGTTTGGACAGGTTGTCGCACTGCAACAGGATCTTATTCATAACGTAAAGCCTCAGCGGGTTGAGTGGCGGCAGCCCGCCAGGAAGGATAAAGCGTAGAGAGCAGCGCAATAGCCATCGCGGCCAGCGCAATACCGACCACCTGGAGCGGCTCGATAGCCACCGGCAGCGCCGCACCATCAAGCAGCGCGCCGATAATCGGCATGAGATTGTTGAGCTGGCTGGCGAGCAGCGCACCCAGCGCCGCGCCGAGCAGCGCGCCGATGATGCCAGCGCTGGCACCCTGCACCATAAATACCGCCATGATCTGGCGCGGCGTCAGCCCCTGGGTTTGCAGAATGGCGACTTCGCCTTGCTTCTCCATCACCATCAGCCCGAGCGAGGTGATGATATTAAACGCGGCAACGGCCACGATCAGGCTCAGCAGCAGCCCCATCATGTTTTTCTCCATGCGCACGGCCTGGAACAGTTCGCCTTTGCGGTCGCGCCAGTCCTGCCATTTCGTTCCTTCCGGTAGCGTCTGCTGGCTAAGGGTATCCACCTTCAGCGGCGCATCAAGCCACAGACGCCAGCCGGTGATATTTCCCGCCGGGTAGCGCATCAGACGAGAGGCGTCCTGAATGTTAACCAGCATCTGGTAACCATCGACTTCGCTGTTCGCCGCAAACGTGCCAATCACGTTGAACAGGCGCTGGCTTGGCAGACGCCCCATCGGCGTAAACTGACTGGCTGAGGGCACCATCACGCGCAGTTGATCGCCACGGTTGACCCCGAGCTGCCCGGCAAGCTGCTCACCGAGGATGACGTTGTATTTACCCGCTTCCAGGTCGGTTTGTTTCACATTGACCAGGAACGGCGTCAGCGGATCTTTTTGCGCCGGATCGATACCCAGCATCACCCCGACCGCCACGCTGCGGGCGCTTTGCAGCACCACATCGCCCGTCGTGAGGGGCGCAACGCGCGTGACACCCTGTAACTTCACCGCGCTTTCCGGCAGCTGTTGCGGGTTAACGGAGCCCTGAGTGGAAGAGAGAACGGCCTGCGGCATCAGCCCCAGGATATTGTTTTGCAGCTCGCGCTCGAAGCCGTTCATGACGGAAAGCACCGTCACCAGAGCCATCACGCCAAGCGTAATGCCAATAGTCGAAAGCCAGGAGACAAAGCGACCGAAGCGGTCCGCGGCGCGCCCACGCATGTAACGTAAGCCTATGAAGAGTGCGACAGGTTGATACATGAAATCCGTCTGTTTGCTGATAGCAGACCCACGAGTATATAAGCGAATCCGCTAAGCGTAAATGACTGAAACCGTAAGATTCGGTAATCATTTTTCCGAAAAATTCAGATAAATCATCATGCTACTGACTGAACTTCCGCCATACAGCCTCCACCTTTTCCGAAAATCGTCCTGATACAGACTGTTACCCGTTACATCGGGGTTTCATTTTACAACAATCGACCTTTCGTTTATGGCAACAAGGTCGTCACGCACAATGAAACAAAAAGCATTATGGATTAACCAGATAAAAGGGCTGTGCATCTGCCTGGTGGTGATTTACCACTCGGTGATCACCTTTTATCCTCACCTGGACGGGCTACAGCATCCGTTATCGGGCCTGCTCGCCAAATGCTGGGTCTACTTTAATCTTTACCTCGCACCGTTCCGTATGCCGGTGTTTTTCTTCATCTCCGGCTATTTGATTCGTCGATATATTGACGAGGTGAACTGGCGCACCAGTCTCGACAAGCGGATCTGGAGCATTGTCTGGGTGCTGGCCCTGTGGGGCGTCCTGCAATGGCAGGCGCTGACCCATCTGAATGCCTGGCTCGCCCCCGAGCGTGAACTGGCGACAGCATCCAATGCGGCCTACGCCGATTCCGTTTCAGGGTTTGTACTGGGAATGCTCACGGCCAGCACCAGCCTGTGGTACTTGTACGCTTTAGTGGTCTACTTCACGCTCTGTAAACTGCTGAGCCGCTGGAAACTGCCGATGCTGGGGCTTCTGGCGCTGGCAAGCATCGCCATTAACTTCCTGCCTTTACCATGGTGGGGAATGAACAGCGTGGTGCGCAACATGATCTACTACAGCCTCGGCGCATGGTACGGCGCGCAGTTGATGACGTGGATGAAAGGGATGAATTTGCGCCGCAGCTGGCTGGTACTTATCGCCTCTGGCGCGGTGTCGGTAGTGCTGTGGTTCGCTAATGTTCCTCTGCCGCTCTCACTGCTGTCGATCGTGGTCATCATGAAGCTCTTTTACAGCTTCGAGCAGCGTTATGCCGTTCATCCCAATAATCTGCTGAACGTCATCGGTTCAAACACCATCGCGATTTATACCACTCACCGCATTTTAATTGAGGCGTTTAGCCTGCTCCTGATTCGCGAAATGAATGCGGCGTACTGGCCGATCTGGGCGGAGTTAACGCTGATTCTGGTCTATCCGTTCGTCAGCCTGCTCGTCTGCACGCTGGTTGGACTGGGCGCACGTAAGCTCTCGACCGCCCTCTTTGGCGACCTTTTCTTCTCCCCTCCCGCACGGCTTACGCCACAGCTCGCCAGCCGCTAACCTACCCTGCCCCCATCCGGGGGCACTTTTCCTCTTGTGCGGTTACGATTTGCTTATGCATAACGATCGAGGATAATAAAGACATTGCGTATCAGTGATATGCCCCAATACTGTTGGTATATCCCCAAGAGACCCTGACATAGCCATGCCTGAACACTATCGTTTTTCCTTGCCTGTAAAAGCAGGTGACCAACGCCAGCTGGGCGAACTGACAGGCGCGGCCTGCGCTACGCTGGTGGCGGAAATTGCCGAGCGCCATCCGGGGCCGGTGGTGCTGGTTGCCCCGGACATGCAAAACGCCCTGCGCCTGCACGACGAAATTCGTCAGTTCACCGACAGTCTGGTATTCAGCCTGGCCGACTGGGAAACGCTTCCCTACGACAGTTTCTCTCCGCACCAGGAGATCATCTCCTCACGCCTGTCGACGCTGTATCAGCTCCCCACCATGCAGCGCGGCGTGCTGATTGTGCCGGTGAATACCCTGATGCAGCGCGTCTGTCCGCACAGCTATTTGCACGGCCATGCGCTGGTGATGAAAAAAGGCCAGCGCCTGTCGCGCGATGCCCTGCGCGTGCAGCTTGACGGAGCCGGTTACCGTCATGTCGATCAGGTGATGGAGCACGGCGAATACGCGACGCGCGGTGCGCTGCTGGATCTCTATCCAATGGGCAGCGACCAGCCGTATCGTCTGGATTTCTTCGATGATGAGATCGACAGCCTGCGCGTGTTCGACGCCGACACCCAGCGCACGCTGGAGGAAGTGGACTCCATTAATCTGCTGCCCGCCCATGAGTTCCCGACGGATAAAACCGCCATCGAACTGTTCCGCAGCCAGTGGCGCGACAGGTTCGACGTGAAACGTGATGCCGAACATATCTACCAGCAGGTCAGCAAAGGCACCCTTCCGGCCGGGATCGAGTACTGGCAGCCCCTGTTCTTTAACGAACCGCTGCCGGCGCTGTTCAGCTACTTCCCGGCCAATACGCTGATTGTTAACACCGGGGATATCGACGCCAGCGCCAGCCGCTTTGAAAGCGAAACGCGCGCCCGCTTTGAAAACCGGGGCGTTGACCCGATGCGTCCGCTGCTGCCGCCGGAAATGCTGTGGCTGCGTACCGACGAGCTCAACGCCGAGCTAAAACGCTGGCCGCGTATGCAGCTCAAAACCGATTCGCTTGCCGATAAGGCGGCGAACACCAATCTCGCGTTCCGGACGCTGCCCGATCTGGCCGTCCAGGCGCAGCAGAAATCCCCGCTCGATAACCTGCGCAAGTTTCTTGATTCCTTCACCGGGCCAGTGGTGTTCTCCGTTGAGAGTGAGGGTCGTCGTGAAGCGCTGGGCGAACTACTAGGACGGATCAAAGTTGCACCGAAGCGCATTCATCGCCTGAGCGAAGCGACCGGAAATGGTCGTTACCTGATGATCGGCTCCGCCGAGCACGGATTTATTGATACGCTCAATAACCTGGCCTTGATTTGTGAAAGCGACCTGCTGGGCGAGCGCGTGGCGCGCCGTCGTCAGGACAGCCGTCGCACCATCAACCCGGACACCCTGATCCGCAACCTGGCCGAACTGCACCCCGGTCAGCCGATCGTTCACCTGGAACACGGTGTGGGTCGCTATCAGGGAATGACCACCCTCGAAGCAGGCGGCATCAAAGGTGAATACCTGATGCTGACCTACGCGAACGACGCCAAACTGTACGTGCCGGTGTCGTCCCTGCACCTTATCAGCCGCTACGCCGGTGGCGCGGAAGATAACGCGCCGCTGCATAAGCTGGGCGGCGAGGCCTGGTCACGCGCGCGGCAGAAGGCGGCGGAAAAAGTGCGCGACGTGGCCGCCGAGCTGCTGGACATTTACGCCCAGCGTGCGGCCAAAGAGGGTTATGCGTTTAAGCATGATAAAGAGCAGTACCAGCTGTTCTGCGACAGCTTCCCGTTTGAAACTACGCCGGATCAGGCTCAGGCCATAAATGCCGTGCTGAGCGACATGTGCCAGCCGCTGGCGATGGATCGCTTAGTCTGCGGCGACGTGGGCTTCGGTAAAACCGAGGTAGCAATGCGTGCCGCTTTCCTGGCGGTGGAAAACAACAAGCAGGTGGCGGTGCTGGTGCCGACTACCCTCCTCGCCCAGCAGCACTTCGACAACTTCCGCGACCGCTTCGCCAACTGGCCGGTACGCATTGAGATGCTGTCGCGTTTCCGCAGCGCCAAAGAGCAGACGCAAATCTTGGAACAGGCAAGCGAAGGCAAAATTGACATTCTGATCGGCACCCACAAGCTGCTGCAAAGCGACGTAAAGTGGAAAGATCTGGGGCTGCTGATCGTCGATGAAGAGCACCGCTTTGGGGTGCGCCACAAAGAGCGCATCAAAGCGATGCGCGCCGACGTCGACATTCTGACCCTGACCGCCACGCCGATCCCGCGCACCCTGAATATGGCGATGAGCGGCATGCGCGATCTGTCGATTATTGCCACCCCGCCGGCGCGCCGTCTGGCGGTGAAAACCTTTGTTCGCGAGTACGACAATCTGGTGGTTCGCGAGGCGATCCTGCGTGAAGTGCTGCGCGGCGGCCAGGTATATTACCTGTATAACGACGTTGAAAACATTCAGAAAGCCGCCGACAGGCTGGCAGAGCTGGTGCCGGAAGCGCGCATCGCCATTGGTCACGGCCAGATGCGCGAGCGCGAGCTGGAGCGGGTGATGAACGACTTCCACCATCAGCGTTTCAACGTGCTGGTATGTACCACCATCATTGAGACCGGGATCGACATTCCGACGGCGAACACCATCATCATCGAACGCGCGGATCACTTCGGCCTGGCCCAACTGCATCAGCTGCGCGGGCGCGTCGGGCGTTCGCACCATCAGGCCTACGCGTGGCTGCTGACGCCGCATCCGAAGGCGATGACCACCGACGCGCAAAAGCGTCTGGAAGCTATCGCCTCGCTGGAAGATCTGGGTGCTGGCTTTGCGCTGGCGACGCACGACCTGGAGATCCGCGGCGCCGGTGAGTTGTTGGGTGAAGACCAGAGCGGCTCCATGGAAACCATCGGTTTTTCTCTGTATATGGAGCTGCTGGAAAATGCCGTCGACGCGCTTAAAGCCGGACGTGAACCGTCTCTGGAAGATCTCACCAGCCAGCAGACCGAAGTGGAACTGCGCATGCCTTCCCTGTTGCCGGATGATTTTATTCCTGACGTGAATACCCGTCTGTCGTTCTACAAACGTATTGCCAGCGCGAAAAGCGAAGGCGAGCTGGAAGAGATTAAAGTCGAACTGATTGACCGTTTTGGGATATTGCCCGATGCGGCGCGCAACCTGCTGGATATTGCCCGCCTGCGTCAGCAGGCGCAGAAGCTGGGCATTCGTAAGCTTGAAGGCAACGAGAAAGGCGGCGTAATTGAGTTTGCCGAGAAGAACCACGTCGATCCGATGTGGCTGATTGGCCTTCTGCAAAAACAGCCGCAGCATTTCCGTCTTGATGGCCCGACGCGTCTGAAATTTACTCAGGATCTGACGGAACGTAAAATCCGCATGGACTGGGTGCGTAACTTTATGCGTCAGTTGGAAGAGAACGCCATCGCATAACGGTTTCCCCCGCCAGCGCCCGGCTGGTGGGGGACAATTTACAAACTCTTTGCACTTCGCCCGATCTTCCCGACCATACATTCGCCATAATTATCATTAACGCCTTATAAAACAATAACCTTATCATTTGTATGGATTATGATAATGATGATTTCTTCGCGTTTTACCCGCTGGTTAACTGTGGTTGCGCTGGCCGCGACGGTTGCCGTCGCGCTCCCTGCTCGCGCCAATACCTGGCCTCTTCCGCCCGCCGGCAGCAACGTGGTAGGTGAAAACCGCTTTCACGTGGTTGAAAACGATGGCGGTTCGCTGGAAGCGATTGCTAAAAAATATAACGTCGGGTTCCTGGCGCTGTTGCAGGCCAACCCGGGCGTAGATCCCTATGTGCCCCGGGCGGGCAGCGTACTGACGATTCCGCTGCAAACCATCCTGCCGGACGCGCCGCGTCAGGGCATTGTAATTAACCTCGCCGAACTGCGTCTGTATTACTACCCGCCGGGCAAGAACGAAGTGACCGTTTACCCTATCGGTATTGGTCAACTGGGGGGCGATACGCTGACCCCTACCATGGTCACCACCGTCTCTGATAAGCGCGCTAATCCAACCTGGACCCCGACGGCAAACATTCGCGCCCGTTATAAAGCTCAAGGTATCGACCTGCCTGCCGTGGTGCCTGCTGGCCCGGATAACCCGATGGGGCACCATGCAATTCGCCTGGCGGCATATGGTGGGGTTTATCTTCTGCACGGAACGAATGCGGATTTTGGGATCGGGATGCGCGTCAGCTCCGGCTGCATTCGCCTGCGCGATGACGACATCAAAACGCTCTACCGCGTGATCGCCCCTGGCACGAAAGTGAATATCATCAATACGCCGATTAAAGTGTCTGAAGAGCCGGGTGGCGTCCGTCTGGTTGAGATCCACCAGCCGCTATCGAAAAACATTAATGACGATCCGCAGACGCTGCCGATTAATCTGAATGCCTCGATGGTGAGCTTTAAAACGAATGCAAACACCGATGGCGCAGTGATGGAGCGGGCGATGGAAGCGCGCTCGGGGATGCCAACCGATGTCACGCGGCATCATGAGGTTGCTCAGCAGTCAATGTAAACGGTAATAACGACAAACGCCCTGCATTAGCAGGGCGTTTTTTTGCAGTGGCATAACGGAGGGTTGCGTTACGCTTATTTGTAGATAACTGCGGTACCGTGCAGGGTGTTAGGACCGGTCACAGAGGTGATGCGGAATGATTTCGCACCCATTTCGTCAGCTTTTTGTGCCAGCTGATCTTCCAGAGAGCCGAGGTTAGTCCCGGCAGTGGCAGAGATGGTACCGACTTTCTGCTGGTCTGCTGGAGTGGATTGCACTTCAACAGCAGCGAAGCTTGCGAAAGAGAGTGAACTCAGAACGGCGGCAGCGATGAGGGTTTTAACGTTTTTCATGATTTTATACCTTTGGGCAGATGATGTAGTGGTCGTTAGTTATTTAGTTAACGTTCGATAGGTAAATGATAGATGTGATCCAGGTCACACGTCAACCCATTTTTATAATGGTCGTTAAATTAATTTCATTTTCCTTATATTTCATAAAGATAAAATTAAATTATTTTTAAGAAATCACCGCTGGTCGTCGCAGACGTTTATTTTTATAATGACTATTCAACAAAACAACAGAGGACCAACGGCACATGACAACCGATGTCACGCGTTGCGCAAAGAAAAGCCGTGGCCGACCAAAAGTGTTCGACAGGGATGCGGCGCTCGATAAGGCCATGACGCTCTTCTGGCAGCATGGGTATGAAGCCACGTCGCTCTCCGACCTGGTGGAAGCAACGGGCGCGAAAGCCCCTACCCTGTACGCAGAGTTCACCAACAAAGAAGGCTTATTCCGGGCCGTTCTGGACAGATACATCTCGCGCTTCGCGGCAAAACACGAAGCCCAGCTATTCTGTGAAGAAAAAACGGTTGAGCAGGCATTGCAGGATTATTTCTGCGCAGTCGCAACCTGCTTTACCAGTAAAGACACGCCCGCGGGCTGTTTTATGATCAACACCTCCGCGACCCTCGCGGCATCGTCGAAAGAGATTGCCAACACGGTCAAATCGCGCCATGCGATGCAGGAGGAGACGCTCAGCACGTTTCTGGCTCAACGCCAGCAGCGCGGTGAAATTCCGGCGCATTGCCGTCCGCAGGAGCTGGCCCAGTATCTGAGCTGTATTCTACAGGGGATGTCCATCAGCGCCCGTGAAGGCGCGACGCTGGAAAAACTGCAGGGGATTACGCAAATAACGCTGCGCCTGTGGCCTGAACTTCTTAAACTCTGACGCAAAAAAAAAGCTCCTCAGCCTGAGCGCATGAGGAGCTAAGTTCAGAGAACATCTTTTTTACACTTTGTTATTCAGTATCAGCTGACCATTGCTGTCGAGAGGGATCTGCGTACCAGGATCTTTATCCATGCGGATTTTGCCCTGCTGATCGCCAATTTTGTAGGTTACGTCGTAGCCCAACATTTTTTCAGACTTGTCATACACGGTTTTACAGCGCTGCTGCGTTGTGGTGTAGGTATCATTTTCCTGCATCGCACCCTGCACCTGGTTACCGGCATAACCGCCGCCCAGCGCACCAACCACCGTCGCGACATCCTTACCACGGCCACCACCAAACTGATGACCAATCACCCCACCAGCAACCGCGCCCAGCACGGAGCCAGCGATACGGTTTTCATCCTGAACCGGACGACGATGGGTGACAGAAACATTACGGCACTCCTGACGAGGCGTCTTGACCGTCTCTTTGATCGGTGTAGCGGAAACCACCTGCGCATACTGCGGGCCACGATCAAGTACGTTCAGACTGGCAACGGCAGCCACACCTAACGCAGCTGCGACGCCAATCCCTATACCCGCCAACATTGATTTATTCACGGGACTTCCTCCTTTGTTGCAATTGGTAGCAATTTTGCAGCGCAATAAACGCTTCGCCAATAAGATAAAGGATCAAAAAACCGCGGGATGAGCTGGGATAGCGTCTGTTTAAGAGAACTCTTAAGCGTCAGGAGCGAAATGCACAGCATGATGTGCTAAGAATTCCCTCCGGAGAGCCCGGAGGGAGGGAGAAATTAGTGCAGCTTCAGGCGTGGGCGGATAACGCGGTTGATGCGGCCGACCAGCATCATCAGGCCGGTTTTGAAGTAGCCGTGCAGCGCAATCTGGTGCATACGGTACAGAGAAATGTACACGAAGCGGGCGATGCGCCCTTCCACCATCATGGAGCCGCGCATCAGGTTGCCCATCAGGCTACCCACGGTGGAAAAGTTTGAGAGCGACACCAGAGAGCCGTGGTCTTTGTAGACATAGGCTTTCATCGGTTTGCCTTTCATCTGCGCCAGGATGTTATGCAGCACGAGGCTTGCCATCTGGTGCGCGGCCTGGGCGCGAGGAGGCACAAACCCGCCTTCCGGACGCGCGCAGGAGGCACAGTCGCCGATAGCGAAGATGTCCGGATCCCGCGTGGTTTGCAGCGTCGGCTCTGTCACCAGCTGGTTAATACGGTTTGTCTCCAGCCCACCGATATCTTTCATGAAATCAGGCGCTTTGATCCCCGCAGCCCAGACCATCAGGTCGGCCTGGATGTATTCGCCGTCTTTGGTATGCAGTCCGCCCTCATCCGCGCTGGTCACCATGGTCTGGGTCAGCACGCGCACGCCCAGTTTGGTCAGCTCGTTGTGCGCCGCGCCAGAAATACGCGGCGGCAGCGCAGGCAGAATACGTTCACCTGCTTCCACCAGCGTCACATTCAGCGCTTCATTAGTCAGTCCTTTGTAGCCGTAGCTGTGCAGCTGTTTGACCGCATTGTGCAACTCCGCCGATAATTCAACGCCCGTTGCGCCGCCGCCCACGATAGCAATGTTAACCTTGCCGTTAGCACCCATGTTGTTGGTGTACTTCAGGAACAGGTTAAGCATCTCCTGATGGAAACGACGCGCCTGATGCGGGTTATCCAGGAAGATACAGTGCTCTTTTACGCCTGGGGTGTTGAAATCATTGGACGTACTGCCCAGGGCCATCACCAGCGTGTCATAGGCCAGCTTGCGCTCAGGAACCAGCAGCTCGCCTTTATCATCACGCAGCTCAGCCAGCGTGATGGTTTTATTTTCACGGTTGATGTCCACCACCGAACCCAGCTGGAACTGGAAGTGGTGGTTACGCGCATGTGCCAGATAGCTGAGCGCATCCACGCCCTCATCCAGCGACCCGGTCGCCACTTCGTGCAGTAACGGCTTCCACAGATGGCTGTGGTTACGATCCACCAGCGTGATTTTGGCTTTCTTACCGCGACCCAGTTTCTTACCCAGCTGCGTCGCCAGCTCCAGTCCGCCAGCACCACCGCCGACAATCACTATCTTTTTCAATGGCGTAGTCAACGTGACCCCCTCAAATTATTAACCAATTGTTAATTAAAAGTTATATAAATAACCCTTAATTAACAACAGGTTACTGCGCTGAAACCATTCAGATTCATTGAGAATAGCACGTCAGGCGCATTGGTCATACCAAAATTGATATGTATCAAGTTTTGATGGTTTAAAAGTAGACAACTCTGACAAAAAAGAGGCCCGGCACGCTTTCACGTACCGGGCCTTTGTCATGTTCAGGGAGTTCAGCCCAGCGTTTTAAAGGCCTTAATACGCTGCAAGTGCGGGGAAATATTTTTGAACTTGTGGGTCTGCTCTTCGTCCCAGACAATTTCGTAGTAATGATGCAGAAGTTCGGCAGCGCGGGAGCTGTCCAGCGCTTCATCGTTGCGGGAGAGGATCGCCAGACACCGGTCGCGGTTCTTTTCGCGGAAATTGCTCACGCATTTTGTTGCGATATCGGCGTACTCTTCCGGACGGTCAATCTTGCCTTCCATGTTTTCGTTTGGAAACAGGTTAGGATTAAAAATGACCTGACGGATATCGCACAAAAAACCGATGCGCTCTGCCCAGTATCCCCCCAACCCCACGCCGCAGATCAGCGGACGATCGTCGATATTGAGCTGCAACATTTTGTCCACTTCTTTAAGCAGATGCTGCATGTCATGTTTCGGATGACGCGTGCTGTAACTGATCAGCCGGACATCCGGATCGATAAACTGCAGTTGCAGCACTTTCTCATGATTACCAGGACTGTTTGAGTCAAAACCGTGTAAATAAATGATCATCGTCTCACCACGCTACGCCTTCCGGGATGAATTAAAGGGCTGCTTTATGTGCCTGCCAGCGCTCGTTCAGGGCTTCAAGCCGGGCGTTTACCGTTTTCCAGCGCGCCGAGTCCATCAGCTCCTGACGACTAAATGAACCTTTATGATACAATTG
This sequence comes from Enterobacter sp. CCUG 70166, assembly GCF_020224095.1. Taxonomy (NCBI): domain Bacteria; kingdom Pseudomonadati; phylum Pseudomonadota; class Gammaproteobacteria; order Enterobacterales; family Enterobacteriaceae; genus Enterobacter; species Enterobacter sp. CCUG 70166. Next base: position 85,461 of record NZ_NRIQ01000042.1, on the reverse strand, counting down.
TGTAACACGTTCAGCATTGATCGGCGACAGGTTATCCAGCACGCTCACCGCCCCTTTACGATTATTGCAGACGAGGATCATATCGCAACCTGCATCCAGCGAAGCCTGCCCACGTTCGGCATAGCTTCCCATGATCGCCGCCCCTTCCATGGATAAATCGTCAGAGAAAATAACGCCATTGAAGCCCAACTCCTGACGCAGCACGGTTTTAAGCCAGTGCGGAGAGCCGCTGGCCGGACGCGGATCAACGTCACTGTAGATGACGTGCGCAGGCATAATAGCGTCCAGCTTGTTATCGGTAATCAGCGAGCGGAAAACAGACATATCTTTAGCGCGAATGTCTGCTTCCGGGCGCGGATCGCGCGGGGTTTCTTTATGGGAATCCGCCGTCACCGCCCCGTGGCCCGGGAAATGCTTGCCGGTGGTTTTCATGCCCGCATCGTGCATACCGTCAATGAAGCGCGTCGCCATTGCCAGCGCGATACGTGGATCGTCATGATACGAACGCTCACCTATTGCCGCACTAATGTGTCCTACGTCCAGCACCGGGGCGAAGCTGATATCGATATCCATGGCGATCATCTCGCTCGCCATCAGCCAGCCTGCGTCCTGCGCCAGTTGACCGCCCTCTTCAGCACCCAGCAGCGCAGCAAAAGATTGTGCGGCGGGTAAACGCGTAAACCCTTCGCGGAAACGCTGCACGCGTCCACCTTCCTGGTCGACGGCCACCACCAGGCGATTGCGTGACGCCGCGCGGATCTGGCGAACCAGCTCGCGCAACTGCGCCGGATCGTGATAATTGCGGGTGAAAAGAATCAGCCCCCCTACCAGCGGGTGCGCCAGAATTTCGCGCTCTTCCGCATCAAGCTCAAACCCTTCAACATCCAACATTACTGGACCCACACCAACCTCTCTTATCCTTTCGTTTGTAACTGACGCCAGGCATCATTTGCCAGCGCAATAAATTGTTCGTCATCTGTCTGCTGAAGGCGCATTTCAAACCATCCCGCCATCAGCATCAGCACCCACGGACGCCAGCGCGCGACCTGCCGCGCAAGGGTGAGTACATTTATGTTGGCGTTTCGGGCATAGGCGGTTATCAGCTGCACGCGCGAAGCCTCATCAGGCATCCAGACCGCAGCGAGTTCAAGCGCCACGTCACCGTCCCCTGCATATTCCCAGTCGATAAGTTTCTCGCCCGCCGTGGTATGAACGATATTCCCCGCATGGACATCCATATGCAGCGGCGCCAGACGTAACGCCTTCGGCTCTCCCGCTTTACGCAGCCGCTTAAGCTGCGCCAGCCAGAAGGGCGTGCGTCGTCCAGGCGCAGCCTGCTGCCAATAGCTATCCAGTAATGGAAGTAACGTCACCCGCCAGCCCAGACGCGGCTGTCGATGCAGATGATACAGCATGGCTGCCAGCGTGGGCGTATCGGGAAGCTCGCTTTTGATCTCACCCGCAATAAACGCCACCGCCATCCAGTCCCTGATAAAGAGATGAGGTTTCGGGGCAAGGTCGGCGGGAAGGCGCTTCAGGGCGCGGAACTGGCGACGAAAATGGGCGGCAGGCGCGGCGGCATCGTGATGCTGGCGTAATACCAGCCGATGGTCGCCACGCTCAATAATGCAACTCGCGCCGCCAAGCCCGACGGGGGCTTGCGGCGCGATAACACGGTACTGGGGGAAATAACGCGTCTGGACATCCTGACGCGTGCGCTTATTGTTGCGTAACGGCACCTTTACCTGACCAGATAATTTCGCCGGTTTGAACCAGCATTAACTGCATCTGCAACGACGGCGTGTTCACGTTGCCTGTCGCGTTAGAATAAAGGACATACTGCGCACCAACGTTGCGGGCGATACCAATCGCTTTACTGCGCGAACCCAGGCTGTCCTGAGGCGACAGACCAAGCTGTTGCTTGGCGACCGCGAGCTGCTGGGCTGAGACCAGCGTAAATTTACCGTTGTTTGCCAGCGCGTTGCGCAGGGTTTCCGTCGCTTCTCCCGCATTCAGGGAACCGTTTGTACGGTTGTTCACGCTGTCCACCAGCAGCACACTGCCAGGCGTAACGCCCTGTGCCTGCAACATTTTGCCCACCATCGGCTGCATCGCGCCGTTCCAGTCATAGTGCCGCACTCGCGGCGCAGGCTGCGCGGTATCGTCCGGATGTTCGATCGGGCCAGGCTGCGCCGGAATAGTCGGTACAGACGGCACGGTTGGAACAGGTTGCGCCGGTGTTGTTGGCTGTTCCGTTCCCGGCTTCGCCTGATCCACCGGTGCAGGTTCTTCCGTTCGCGTCACACAGCCTGCCAGAAAGAGTGCGAACGCACTCAGGAGCGCATAACGGCTCATTGTTTTAATCAAGGTTCACTCCTTACAAATAAAGATAAAGTCTCACCTTATGTGCACCCAGATAGCTGGCGCTGCCGTAGAGCGTGACCGACGATCTTGCCGGGACCGTCACGCTACGCGGCGCCTCAAGCGGGTGCATCTCAAGACCTCTCACGTCATACCAGTAGAAGCGATAATGCACCGTCACTGGCTCTTGCCTTTCGTTATAGAGCGTAGAGGAGGCAGAAGACTGGATTTCGCTTATGGTCAACGAAGGATTTTCCGCCGTGATGCCCGCAGCAAGCACTGAGGACTCCATCACCAGCGTCTGTTCTTCACTGACCGGGATGGCGGGACGCGCGCTGCACCCAACCATAACCAGCGTCACGATCAGCGCTGCAATACGCCCAGTTAACATATTAAAGACCTTTATGTGCCAGCATCGGTCCCAGTGGACGTCCACCCAGAAGATGCATATGAATATGATAGACTTCCTGGCCGCCATGGCGATTACAGTTCATGATCAAACGGTATCCATCTTCAGCAATCCCTTCCTGCTCAGCAATTTTCGCGGCCACCGTAAGCATACGGCCCAGCGCAACTTCATGCTCGGTTTTAACGTCATTGACGGTCGGAATCAGAATATTGGGAATAATAAGGATGTGCGTCGGCGCCTGGGGAGAAATGTCGCGGAAAGCCGTGACCAGTTCATCCTGATAGACAATATCCGACGGAATTTCCCGGCGGATAATTTTACTGAAAATCGTTTCTTCAGCCATGACCTTTTCCTTTTATGTTTAATCTGGCGTCGTGCGTCCGTTGTTAACACACATTGTCTGTTTTACTGTGTGACACAACACAAGAGTATGAGCGAGTTTCTCCTGTCCTTTCAACCTTCTCCCGTTATTTCTTTCCTGATTATCGCCCATCTGGGTGAAGAGGCATCGCTTTAGGACATTTCTTTTCTGAAACCTGATTTCAGTTCATCCCGAAACATCTGTTTACAGCGTTAATCACAATGCGTATATTTCGCATTTGCATTTTCATGCGCATTTTTAACATAGAAAACGACGTCAGCCCGTGCTAGCGGGACTGTCGCGCACTACCTTCACCATTCACTAAGGGTTTGATGATGTCTTTCATTAATCACACCAGGGATGGGCAACGTCAGCCTGCCGCAACACCTTCGTTGCTGGCCGCCTGCATTGCTATGGCATTGACGCCAACCACCGCTTTCGCTGCTTCAACAGCCGAAGATACCGTCGTCGTTGATGGGGGTTTTGATAACACACAGGATCTTTCTGCCAGCCAGGATCAGGATTACAGCGTAAAAACCACCACCACCGGCACCAAACTGTTGCTGGTTCCCCGCGACATCCCACAGTCCGTCAGCGTTATCAGCCAGCAACGTATGGCTGACCAGAATCTGCAATCCATCGGCCAGGTGCTGACGAACACCACGGGCATTACGGCGCAGGTGCAGGACAGCGATCGTACCGTATTTTACTCACGCGGATTTTTCGTCAGCAACTACGCCTATGACGACCTTCCAACGTCCATCAGTGAAGTGTGGAACTTTGGTGATACCGCCGCCGATACCGCAATTTATGACCGCATTGAAGTGGTCCGCGGCGCCACAGGCCTGATGTCCGGGACGGGCAACCCGGCGGCGTACGTTAATATGGTGCGCAAGCATGCGGACAGCCAGGAATTTAAAGGCAACGTCTCCGCCAGCTACGGCAGCTGGGACAAGCAGCGTTACGTGCTGGATCTCCAGGCGCCGCTGGTGGAATCAGGTAAGGTACGGGGTCGTCTGATCACGGGTTATCAGGACAACGACAGCTTCGTGGATAACTACCACTACCGGAAGAAATTCCTCTACGGCGTGATGGATGCAGATGTTACCGACAGCACGACCCTCTCGGTAGGGTATGAGTATCAGGAAAGCCATACCGCCGACCCAACCTGGGGTGGGCTGCCGACCTGGTACAGCGGCGGAAGTAAGACCAACTACAATCGCAGCCAGACCGTCGCGCCTGACTGGGCCTATTCAGATAAAGACAGCACCCGCATCTTCGCTAACCTGACCCAGCGTTTCGATAATGGCTGGGAAGCGCACATCAACGGCATGCATGCTGAAACCAACTTTGACTCTAAGCTGATGTATATGTCCGGTTATCCGGATAAAGAGACCGGCGCTGGCCTGGTGGGTTACGGCGGCTGGAACCGCGGGGAACGTAAACAGGATGCGGTCGATGCCTTCCTGCGCGGCGGCTTCGATCTCTTTGGCCGTCAGCACGAGATGATGTTCGGCGGCAGCTTTAGCCGTCAGCGTAACCATTACGACAACACCATGCCGGATGCAGTATACGGCATGGTTGATGTCGGCAACTTTAAGAACTGGAACGGGAACATTGCCGATCCGCAGTGGACGCCGTGGAAACTCTACAGCAAGGATGATATTCGCCAGTCTTCAGCCTATTCCTCTGCGCGTTTCTCACTCGCCGATCCGTTGCATCTGATCCTGGGGGCGCGTTACACCCAATACAACATTCGCTATAACCCCGCTGGTTCGCCGAATACACGTCTGGAAAGCACCAAAGATGATGTCACGCCGTATGCCGGCCTGGTGTATGACATCAATGAGGACTGGTCGACCTACGTCAGCTATACCTCTATCTTCCAGCCGCAGGATAAGCGCAATGCCAGTGGACGTTATCTCGACCCTACCACGGGTAAAAGCTACGAAGCCGGGGTGAAGGCAGACTGGTTTAATACCCGCCTCACCACCTCGTTGGCGATTTTCCGCATTGAGCAGGATAACGTGGCCAGCAACACGTATACCTACATGCCGAGCGGTGAGTCGATTTATGAATCGCTGGACGGGGTGGTCAGCAAAGGGGTCGAGTTTGAGCTCAACGGTGCACTGACCGATAACTGGCAGCTGACCTTTGGCGCGACGCGTTACATTGCAGAAGATAAGAATGGCAACGCCGTCAGCTCCGATCAGCCGCGCACAACCATGAAGCTGTTCACCCGTTATCAACTGCCAATGCTGCCGGAACTGACCGTGGGCGGTGGCGTAAACTGGCAGAACAAAGTGTGGACGGACGTGGAAGGCGGTCCGGCAGGACGTTCCCGCGCGGAGCAAGGCAACTATGGGCTGGTGAACCTGTTCAGTCGCTATCAGGTCACCAAAGACTTTGCTGTTCAGGCTAACGTCAACAACCTGTTCGACAAAGAGTATTACGACTACGTCGGATCGTATGTAGTGTATGGCGCGCCACTGAACGTTTCGGTGAGCGCGAGCTACGATTTCTGAGTATTAAGCCCGGTGGCGCTGCGCTTACCGGGCCTACCCATCACGTAGGCCGGGTTAGGCGCAGCCGCCACCCGGCACCACAAACCGAGTAATAAAAAAGGCAGCCATTCGGCTGCCTTAGTCTCCCCAGATCACAGCTTAGTTGTTGCGGATGTACTCATCCATTTCGGTTTTCAGGTTATCGGATTTCGTTCCGAAGATTGCCTGAACACCAGAACCTGCAACAACGACGCCTGCTGCGCCCAGTTTTTTCAGACCCGGCTGGTCGACTTTCGCAACGTCGGCAACGCTCACACGCAGACGAGTGATACACGCGTCCAGGTTAGTGATGTTCTCTTTACCGCCGAAAGCAGCAACCAGAGCAGGTGCCATTTCGCTGGTCGCACCGGCTTTGCTGTCTTCCGTTGCATCTTCACGACCCGGCGTTTTCAGGTCCAGTGCTTTGATCAGCACGCGGAAGACGGTGTAGTACACCACTGCGTAGCCCGCACCCACGATTGGGAACAGCCACAGCTTGCTGCTGTTACCGGACAGAACGATGAAGTCGATCAGGCCGTGAGAGAATGACGTACCGTCACGCATACCCAGCAGGATACAGATTGGGAATGCCAGACCTGCCAGTACCGCGTGGATGATGTACAGGATCGGCGCAACGAACATGAAGGAGAACTCGATCGGCTCGGTGATACCGGTCAGGAACGAGGTCAGCGCTGCGGAGATCATGATACCGCCCACTTTTGCACGGTTCTCTGGTTTAGCAGAGTGCCAGATAGCAATTGCAGCGGCCGGCAGACCGTACATTTTGAACAGGAAGCCACCAGACAGTTTACCTGCCGTTGGGTCGCCCGCCATGTAGCGTGGGATGTCGCCGTGGAACACCTGACCTGCTGCGTTGGTGTATTCACCAATCTGCATCTGGAATGGAACGTTCCAGATGTGGTGCAGACCAAATGGTACCAGGCAGCGCTCAATGAAGCCGTAGATACCGAACGCCACAACCGGGTTCTGGTAAGCTGCCCACTGAGAGAAGGTCTGGATTGCCGTACCGATTGGTGGCCAGATGAAGGACAGGACCACACCGGTGAAAATCGCGGCCAGACCAGAAATGATCGGCACAAAACGTTTACCCGCGAAGAAGCCCAGATACTCAGGCAGCTTGATGCGATAGAAGCGGTTAAACATATACGCTGCAATCGCACCGGAGATGATACCACCGAGAACACCGGTGTCCGCCAGGTGCTTAGCGGCAATCTCTTCAGCAGGTAAATGCAGTACCAGCGGCGCAACCACAGCCATGGTTTTCACCATGATGCCGTAAGCAACAACGGACGCCAGAGCGGAAACACCGTCGTTATTGGTGAAGCCCAGAGCAACACCGATAGCGAAGATCAGCGGCATGTTAGCAAAAACAGAACCGCCTGCTTCGGCCATCACGTGGGAAACTACGGCTGGCAGCCAGCTGAAGTTTGCAGAACCGACACCCAGCAGGATACCTGCGATAGGCAGTACGGATACTGGCAGCATCAGCGATTTACCGACCTTTTGCAGGTTAGCAAATGCATTCTTAAACATAATTGAGAGTGCTCCTGAGTATTTGTGCTTTTTTTTACGTTTTCACGCATTGGCCCGGGGGGAGTACCGCGCCGTGGACAGGACATCTAAGCGCCCTTTATTTATTACACAGAGTAAAATAATTCCCTCTGAGTTTGTTTGACGGCTATCACGTTTCAGTTCAAGACGGCCAAAAAACTTGCAGATATTTACATAAAGCATGTCTGGATGTGTCTAAAAACGCCATCACCGCCCCGAATGAGGCGGTGAACTTTACTCGCTTTAGTTATTAATTACGAGCCTAAAAATAACAGGTGTATCAGACAGATTGCAGGCGGGCGGGGTCGATATGGAACAGACTGGCGAAGTTTTCCGTTGTCACGCGAGCCAGTTCTTCAATACTGACACCTTTCAGAACGGCCATATACTCAGCGACATCCCGGGTCATCGCTGGCTGGTTCTCTTTGCCACGATGAGGCACCGGCGCCAGGTACGGGGAATCGGTTTCCACCAGAATACGATCCAGCGGAACATAGCGCGCCGCATCACGCAGTTGCTCAGCATTACGGAACGTGACAATCCCCGAGAACGAGATATAAAAGCCCAAATCAAGCAGCTTACCCGCCGTTTCTCTGTCTTCTGTGAAACAGTGTAGTACGCCACCGCAATCCGTCACCTTTTCTTCCCGCAGGATACCCAGCGTGTCGGCGCGCGCATCTCGGGTGTGAACGATAACCGGCTTATTCAGTTCCCGGCCAATGCGGATGTGGTTACGGAAGGATTCCTGCTGGCGAGGTTTCGTTTCCGGAGTGTAGAAATAGTCCAGGCCGGTCTCGCCCATCGCCACTACGCCCTCTTCTGCGGCAAGACGGCGTAAATCCTCAACGTCGTACGCTTCATCCTGATTCAGCGGATGCACGCCGCAGGAGAAGACGACATTATCGCGCTCGCCTACCAGTTCACGCATGGAGCGGTAACCCGGCAACGTGGTTGCCACGGCCAGGCAAAATTTCACATCGCGCGCGGCGGCTTTCGCCAGCACGTCGTCCACATTTTTATGCAGGGATTGATAATCCAGGCCATCGAGATGGCAGTGTGAGTCGACTAAAAACATAATGTCTCTCTCAGAGGTGGGAAACCGGCGGTATGACACCCGGTTGCAGGTAGTGTTCGATACGCAGTAACTGGTCAGTCAGTAAAAGCTCGCGATTGAGACCGGTTACCGTCAAAAGTTGTTCACGACTCTGGCAGATATCATGAAGGATAGCGTGCAGCGACTGCCCTGACAGGCGATTCGCCAGCGTGGTGACCAGCGCCCACACGTCAGGGTTAGTCAGAAGCGTAGCCCCCTGCTGAATTTTGAGCGCATCCAGCAGCAGCGCGGCCAGCCAGTGCAGCCGTTCCGGAGCCTGATCGCTGTTCAGCGCTGGCAGCACGCTCAGCCAGTCATGGATGTCGAGGGCTGATTCAACCGCACGACACAGCGTTTCACGCTGGGACCACACCTCGGGCTGTAATAAGGCCAGCGCAGCCGCAGGCGCACCGCTGCACAGGCGCAACGCTGAGAGCGCCGCGTCTTGTGACACCGTCACTTCCCGCTCAAGCCAGGCGAGTGCCCAGGATTCCTGAGGGACAGCAAGGTGGTGAAGACGGCAGCGACTGCGCAGCGTCGCCAGCAAGCGTTCCGGCTCGCGGCAGGAGAGGAAAAACCAGGTGTTTTCTGGCGGCTCTTCCAGGGTTTTTAACAGCGCGTTGGCTGCGGCTTCCGTGAGCAGCGCGGCATCTTTCAGCCACACCACTTTCGCCCCCACCAGACGCGCATATTCGTACAGTTTCTCACTGACCTCACGCACCGCGTCGATACCGAGCGTATTTTTGCCCTTCTCAGGTTCGAGGGTGTAATAGTCAGGATGCGTGCCCGCCTGCATGAGCTGGCAACCCCGGCACTTACCGCAGCTTTTATGTCCTTCCGGCTGTTGGCACATCAGAAAGCGGGTGATGGCGTAAATCAACGCATCATCACCCATTCCCGGCAGCGCCTGGATCAGTAACGCATGATGCCCCCGACCAACCTGATAGCTGCCGATCAGCTGTTCAAAGTGTGGGCGCAACCATGGATACCATTTCATGCCTGCTGCTCCTGTAGCCACTGCGTAACGGTCTGCTGAATATCACATGTAACGTCTTCAAGGGATTGCGTCGCATCGATGGTACGAATGGTCTTGTCCTGCCCGGCCAGTTCCAGATAACGCGCACGGGTGCGGTTAAAGAAATCAAAAGACTCCTGTTCGATGCGGTCCAGTTCGCCGCGGGCACGGGCGCGCTTCAGGCCCACCTCAGGGGTCACGTCCAGATACAGCGTCAGGTCAGGACGGAAATCGCCCAGAACCGCGTCGCGAAGCGTAGCCAGCATGGCCTGATCGATACCCCGGCCACCGCCCTGATACGCCTGGGTTGAGAGATCGTGGCGATCGCCAATCACCCATTTGCCTTCTGCCAGAGCGGGTTTGATCACCGTCTCCACCAGCTGAACGCGCGCCGCATAGAACATCAGCACTTCCGCTTTGTCGGTAATAACTTCATCGCCAACGGATTTGATATCCAGAACCAGGCTGCGCAGTTTTTCCGCCAGCTGCGTACCGCCCGGCTCGCGGGTGAAGACCATGTCGGCGACGCCAAGCGATTTCAGCGTATCCACCACCACGTTACGGGCGGTGGTTTTGCCCGCCCCTTCGAGTCCCTCAATGACAATGTATTTACTGCGCATTTTTTTCCTTAAGTGCCTTCAGATAGTCCTGAACGGAGCGATTGTGACTGGCCAGGTTGGTATTGAACGTATGCCCCCCTTTTCCGTCAGCCACAAAATAGAGATACGGCGTTTTGGCCGGGTGCGCGGCGGCCTTCAACGATGCTTCACTCGGCGTCGCAATCGGTCCAGGCGGCAGGCCGCTAATCACGTAGGTATTATACGCCGTTGGCGTTTCCAGATCTTTTCTGGAAATCCTGCCGTTGTAGTTTTCGCCCATGCCGTAGATGACGGTAGGATCGGTTTGCAAACGCATGCCGATGCGCAGACGGTTAATAAACACCGAGGCAACCTGGTCACGTTCGGCAGCAACGGCCGTCTCTTTCTCGATGATCGAGGCCATCGTCATGAACTGGTTTTGATCTTGATAAGGCAGGCCCTCTGCTCGCCCTTTCCAGGCAGCGTCTACCGCCGCGACCATTTTGTTGTGCGCTCGCTTCAGAATTGCCACATCCGTCGTGCCTGCCGTATACATCCACGTATCGGGCCAGAACCAGCCTTCCACCCACTCGGGATGTTCGAATTTTAAGGCGTCTGCCACGGTCTGGTAGCGGTCATCTTTCAGCGTATGCTTGATGTACGGCGCGTCACGCAGTTGCCTGAGATAATCGCTCAGACGCATACCTTCCACAAAACGCAATGGGAACTGGGCTTCTTTACCACTCTCCAGCAGTTGCAGCATCTCGCGCACGGTCATGCCAGGGGTGAAACGATAGGTACCGGCCTTGAAATGGGACAGGTCCGGCTGAATACGCAGCAGCCACTGGAATACGCGTGGACGATTGATAATTTTGTCGTCATACAGCTGCTGACCAAGCGCCTGCCGCCCGGTCCCCGCTTTCAGGGTAAAAATCGTCTCGTCTTTAATCAGGATCTGACTTTCAGCCAGCTGACGGACTTTCCACACTCCCGCTCCGCCAGCGATTCCGAACGCAACGATAAGAAGGAGGACAAAGCGTAACATTTTCTTCATGACTACCTGGTTTGCTCACATAACGGGGCCAGAAACTGGAACAGCTCGCGGGATGACCAGCACTTGCGGTCATAAGCGCGAACGGGGACAACGGGCATCAGCGCATTGCAGATAACAACTTCTTCGGCAGCCAGCAGCGCCTCTTCCTTAGCGTTAACTTCGACAACGCGAAAGCCTGCGCGTGCCAGCTGTTGCAAACAAAACTGCCGCATAATGCCGTTGACTCCGGCCTGCTCCAGCGAAGGCGTGAATACGTCACTGCCCTTCCGCCAGAGTAAATTAGCCGCACAGCATTCCGTAATGTACCCTTCGCTGTCAAGAACCAGCGCCTCCCCGGCCTCCGTCTGCTCAAGATGAGTACGAATAAGCACCTGTTCAAGACGGTTAAGATGTTTTATGCCAGCGAGCATCGGGTTTCGCCCCAGACGTACCGGGCTAAGCGCCAGGACTACGCCCTCTTCACGCCAGTGCGCGTAATGGGAAGGATAATCTGAAACGGAAAGGATCCGCGCAGGATGCTGGCAGGCAGAACCGCTATAGCCCCGACCACCGCTGCCGCGGCTGATAATGACTTTCAGGACGCCGCTTGCTTTCTCTGACGCCAGCCGACGCATTTCACTTTCAAGAATGTCCCACTGCGAGAAGGGGATCAGTAATGCTTCGCAGGCTTTTTGTAAACGAAGGATATGGGCCCCGAGCAGGCACACGCCACCGTCGAGAATACGCGCGGTCGTGAAACAGCCATCGCCAAACTGGGTCGCCCTGTCGCTTGCCGGCAGCATTTCTTGCTCAAGGCCATTAATTAAAAACATAGTGGCTCCTTATGCATGGAGGCTCAGTCTGGCAGGATGTGGTTAGCCGGACAAGGGGATATCACCTAATAAAAAAGGCCCGGCAAGCGGACCTTTATTATCGTCAGCGACTAACCAGACTCAGACCTTTTTGAAGATCAGAGAACCGTTAGTCCCACCGAAGCCGAAGGAGTTACACAGGGTGTACTCCATACCGCTAACCTGGCGCGCTTCGTGGGGAACGAAGTCCAGATCGCAACCTTCATCTGGATTATCCAGGTTGATGGTTGGCGGTACAGCCTGATCGCGCAGCGCGAGAATAGAGTAGATTGATTCTACTGCACCCGCCGCACCCAGGAGGTGACCGGTCATGGATTTCGTGGAGCTCACCAGTACACGGCTGGCAGATTCGCCGAAGATAGACTTAACCGCCTGCGCTTCTGCTTTATCGCCCGCAGGGGTAGATGTCCCGTGCGCGTTAACGTAGCCAATCTGTGCCGGCGTAATGCCCGCATCACGGATGGCGTTTTCCATCGCCAGCGCAGCACCTGCGCCGTTCTCTGGAGGAGACGTCATGTGGTAAGCATCGCTGCTCATGCCAAAGCCAACAACTTCAGCATAAATTTTCGCGCCACGTTTTTTCGCGTGTTCGTACTCTTCCAGTACGATCATGCCTGCACCGTCACCCAGCACGAAACCATCACGGTCTTTATCCCACGGACGGCTCGCCGCCTGAGGATTATCGTTTCGGGTAGAGAGCGCACGCGCTGCACCGAAGCCACCGACGCCCAGCGGGGTACTGGCTTTTTCAGCACCGCCCGCAACCATAGCATCTGCATCGCCGTACGCGATGATACGCGCGGCCTGGCCGATGTTATGCACGCCAGACGTACAGGCTGTCGCGATTGAGATGCTTGGACCACGCAGGCCGAACATAATGGTCAGGTGACCTGCCACCATGTTTACAATCGTAGACGGAACGAAGAACGGGCTGATTTTACGCGGGCCGCCATTCACCAGAGATGTATGGTTTTCCTCGATCAGGCCAAGACCGCCAATCCCGGAGCCGATAGCAGCGCCGATACGGGTAGCGTTCTCTTCCGTAATCTCAAGGCCAGAATCCTGCATGGCCTGAACGCCAGCGACAATTCCATATTGAATGAAGGCATCCATCTTGCGCTGTTCTTTGCGCGAGATGATCTCTTCACAGTTAAAATCCTTTACTAAGCCAGCAAATTTCGTTGCATAGGCGCTAGTATCGAAATGGTCGATTAGGCTGATGCCGCTCTGACCGGCAAGAAGAGCTTTCCAGGTGGACTCTACGGTATTGCCGACAGGAGACAACATGCCAAGTCCGGTCACAACTACACGACGCTTAGACACGTTTGTCCTCCAGGGAGGGATAAAAAAAGAGATTCGTGGGACTACAAAAGATAAAACTCAGGCGGTCGAATGACCGCCTGGAGATGTTCACTTACGCCTGGTGACCGTTGATGTAATCAATGGCAGCCTGAACGGTGGTGATTTTCTCAGCTTCTTCGTCCGGAATCTCAGTATCAAACTCTTCTTCCAGAGCCATTACCAGCTCAACGGTGTCAAGAGAATCTGCGCCCAGGTCTTCAACAAAGGAAGCGGAGTTCACAACTTCTTCCTGCTTAACGCCCAGCTGTTCGCCGATAATTTTCTTAACGCGTTCTTCGATAGTGCTCATACTCTTAAATTTCCTATCAAAACTCGCTTTCGCGATGGTTTTCGTAGTGTATAAAATGTTGAAAAATTTGCAACTAAATCCCGGCAGGTCTTACCACGATTTTACGTTATTTTGAGGCCATTTGCCCAAATAACGCAAATATTTTCGATCGTGATTAAACCATGTACATCCCGCCGTTGACGTGGAGGGTTTCACCAGTGATGTAACCCGCTTCGTCAGAGGCTAAAAATGCAACCGCGCTGGCGATTTCTTTAGGGTCGCCAAGACGACCCGCTGGAACTGCCGCCAGCGTACCCGCACGCTGATCATCGGTCAGCGCACGCGTCATGTCCGTTTCAATAAAGCCCGGAGCAACAACGTTTACAGTAATTCCGCGGGACGCGACTTCGCGCGCCAGCGACTTACTGAAACCGATCAGACCTGCTTTCGCCGCAGCGTAGTTAGCCTGACCAGCATTTCCCATGGTACCAACCACAGAACCTACAGTGATAATACGTCCATGACGCTTTTTCATCATAGCGCGCATTACCGCTTTTGACAGACGGAATACCGATGACAGGTTGGTTTCGATAATATCGTTCCACTCATCATCTTTCATTCGCATCAACAGGTTGTCGCGAGTGATCCCGGCATTATTGACCAGAATATCCACTTCGCCAAACTCTGCGCGAATATTTTCCAGAACAGATTCGATAGATGCTGGTTCAGTCACATTCAGTACCAGACCTTTGCCGTTCGCACCCAGATACTCGCTGATGGCCTGTGCGCCATTCTCGCTGGTCGCAGTCCCGATCACCGTCGCGCCGCGCGCAACCAGTGTTTCAGCAATAGCACGCCCGATACCGCGGCTTGCGCCGGTCACCAGGGCAATTTTTCCTTCAAAACTCATGGTATTCCTCTTTTATTGCGAGAGTGCCGCTTTCATTGCTTCCGGCTCGTTAATCGCCGAGGCAGTCAGGGTGTCTACAATACGTTTTGTCAGACCGGTAAGTACCTTACCTGGACCGACTTCATACAGATGTTCAACGCCCTGAGACGCCATAAATTCAACGGTTTTGGTCCACTGAACTGGGCTGTAGAGCTGGCGAACCAGCGCGTTACGGATAGCCTCCGGCGCGGTTTCGCACTTCACATCAACGTTATTCACAACGGAAATCGTCGGTGCGTTAAAGGTCATTTTTTCCAGCTCAACCGCCAGCTTATCGGCAGCGGGCTTCATCAGCGCACAGTGAGACGGCACGCTCACCGGCAGCGGCAGTGCACGTTTTGCACCCGCAGCTTTACAGGCAGCGCCTGCACGCTCAACCGCTTCTTTATGACCCGCGATAACTACCTGGCCTGGCGAGTTAAAGTTTACCGGAGAAACGACCTGACCTTCAGCAGATTCTTCACAGGCTTTAGCAATAGAAGCATCATCCAGACCGATGATGGCAGACATGCCGCCCGTGCCTTCTGGCACCGCTTCCTGCATAAACTTACCACGCAATTCAACCAGACGGACCGCGTCAGCGAAGGCAATCACCCCTGCGCAGACCAGCGCAGAGTATTCACCCAGGCTATGACCCGCCATCAGCGCCGGCGTTTTGCCGCCCTGCTGCTGCCATACGCGCCACAATGCGACGGAGGCTGCCAGCAGTGCCGGTTGAGTCTGCCAGGTTTTGTTCAGCTCTTCAGCTGGGCCCTGCTGGGTCAGCGCCCACAGATCATAACCCAGCGCGTCAGAAGCTTCACGGAAAGTCTCTTCAATAACCGGATAGTTTGCTGCCATTTCAGACAACATCCCAACAGTTTGTGAGCCCTGTCCCGGGAACACAAAAGCAAATTGCGTCATTTTTTAATCCTTATCCTAGAAACGAACCAGCGCGGAACCCCAGGTGAACCCGCCACCAAAGGCTTCAAGCAAGACCAGTTGGCCCCGTTTAATTCGTCCATCGCGTACCGCTTCGTCAAATGCGCACGGTACCGATGCCGCAGAGGTGTTGCCGTGGCGATCAAGCGTCACCACAACGTTATCCATAGACATGCCCAACTTCTTCGCCGTCGCGCTGATAATACGCAGGTTAGCCTGATGCGGTACCAGCCAGTCGAGTGCGGCGCGATCCAGATTGTTCGCTTCCAGTGTCTCATCAACAATGTGAGCGAGTTCGGTCACGGCCACCTTGAACACTTCATTACCCGCCATTGTCAGGTAAATCGAACTGTCCGGATTAACGCGATCGGCGTTAGGCAGCGTTAAAAGCTCGCCGTAGCGACCGTCAGCGTGCAGGTGCGTGGAGATGATGCCTGGTTCTTCGGACTGCCCCAGCAGCACCGCGCCCGCGCCATCGCCAAAAATAATGATTGTGCCGCGATCGGTTGGATCGCAGGTACGCGCCAGCACATCAGCACCGATCACCAGCGCATATTTTACGGCACCCGATTTAACATACTGATCGGCGATGCTCAGCGCATAGGTGAAACCCGCGCACGCCGCTGCAACATCAAATGCCGGGCAGCCTTTGATGCCGAGCATGTTCTGCACCTGGCACGCTGCGCTTGGGAAGGCATGCGTGGCAGATGTTGTCGCCACCACAATAAGCCCGATCTGTTCTTTATCAATGCCAGCCATCTCAAGCGCACGCTGAGCGGCTTCGTAGCCCATGGTGGACACAGTTTCGTCTGGCGCGGCGATACGACGTTCACGGATACCTGTGCGCGTGACAATCCACTCGTCAGACGTATCTACCATTTTTTCAAGATCGGCGTTGGTACGCACTTGTTTTGGCAGGTAGCTGCCGGTACCTAAAATCTTCGTATACATGTACGCTCAGTCACTTTTAGCTAATACAGATCCCAGGCGAGCGGCAATCCTCTGAGGGACTTGTCGCTGCACCGCCTGCACTGCCTGTTCAATCGCGACGGTAAATGCTCGCTGATTGGCGGCGCCATGACTCTTAATCACGATGCCGCGCAATCCTAACAGACAGGCGCCATTATACTGGTCGGGGTTGAGGTGACTGAATCGCCGCGTCAGGCTTTTTTGTAACCAACGCTTTAATAAAATCAGCCACCAGGACCTTTTTTTACCTTCTCCCTGCGATTTCAGCAGAGAAAGGAACATTCGTACGACCCCTTCCATGGTCTTCAACGTCACGTTTCCGGTGAAGCCATCACACACTAATACATCCGTTTTGCCCGTCAGCAACTCATTGGCTTCGAGATAACCAATATAGTTGATGGAGGGAACCTGTTTGAGTATTTCCGCAGCGTCGCGGATACTGTCCAGGCCTTTGGTCTCTTCTTCACCAATATTCAATAACGCAACGCGGGGATTGGTAATTCCGACCACGTCTTCTGCCAGCACCGACCCCATCACGGCAAACTGAGCCAGCATTGTACTATCACAATCTACGTTAGCGCCCAGATCGAGCACCACCGTTTTGCCCTTCTGCTGATGCGGTAACACCGTCACCAGCGCCGGACGCTCAATGCCCTCAATCGGCTTGAGCAATAATTTCGACAGCCCCATCAGCGCGCCAGTATTTCCCGCGCTGACGCAAGCCTGCGCTCGCCCTTCTTTCACCAGCTCCAGCGCCATGCGCATAGAGCTGCCGCGGCTATTACGAATAGCCTGCGATGGCCGGGCATCACTGGCAATAACTGACTGCGCAGGAATAATCCGCAGACGCGAACGTTGTTCAAAGTCAGCTTTTGCAAGTAATGGCGTGATTGTGTCGGGATTACCGACTAAAAGAAGTGTGAGTTGCGAATTAGAATTCAGTGCCTGCAATGCTGCAGGCACTGTCACGGTAGGGCCAAAATCTCCCCCCATGACATCTAACGCCAGGGTTAGACGTGTCAAGGTATCGTCGCAGCCTGGTTCGGTAAACTCCCCGTTTTCACGGGGAAGTTCCTCACTAAGCCTAATCACGCTGACGCGTGATTACTTAGTGATAACCTTGCGGCCGCGGTAGAAACCGTCAGCGGTGATGTGGTGACGCAGGTGTTTCTCACCAGAAGTCTTGTCTACAGACAGGCTGGTAACTGCGGTCAGCGCGTCATGGGAACGACGCATGCCACGTTTGGAACGGGTTGGTTTATTCTGTTGTACGGCCATGGACCTTACTCCTCAATTACTTACGCTTTAAGCTGGCTAATACGGCAAATGGATTTGGTTTTTGCGCTTCATCAGGCAGTTCCCCAAAGACCATGTCCGCCTCGGACACTTCACAGTGTTCAGAATCATGCACCGGAACGACTGGCAGGGAGAGGATGACTTCATCTTCAACCAGCGCCAGAAGATCGATTTCACCGAATTCGTTAACCTCAATCGGTTCATACGCTTCCGGGAGTGCTTCAGCCTGTTCGTCAGAACGAACCGGACTGAAACAATACGTTGTGTGAACATGCTGTACAAACGGTTTCCCGCAGCGCTGACATTCGAGCGTTACCATCACCTTTGCATCACCGGTTAAAACGGCGAGGCGCTGGTTGTCGATAGCGAACGACATGGAGCACTCTACATCACTGTCCACACTGACTACAGATTCGGCAATACGCTCAGCCTGATCGGAAGAATAGATTCCTTCGTAATCGAGGCGTTTTTGAGCCGTACGAACCGGATCAAGAGTCAGGGGTAATTTTACCTTTTGCATAGGGCGCGCATATTAACTTTGTAACGTCATAGAGTCAAAGAAAAAGGCAACCAGAGCTGCCTTTTGCCAATTATTCGCACACATTGCGGCCTGTAGTTTAAAATGGCTGGCATCGATACGCTATATCTGGTGATAAAAATATGCCAAATCTCGTCCTTGCTTCCACTTCACCTTATCGCCGAATGCTGCTGGAAAAGCTCGGGATCCCGTTTGAATGCGCCGCGCCGGAGGTGGATGAAACGCCACAGCCGGGCGAGTCACCGCGTCATCTGGTGACCCGTCTCGCGAAAGAGAAAGCACAGTCGCTGGCCGTACGTTACCCCGCTCATCTGATTATAGGCTCCGATCAGGTTTGTGTGCTGGACGGCGAAATCACCGGTAAACCGCATACGGAAGAAAACGCCTGCCAGCAGCTTTTGCGTGCGCGAGGCAGTATCGTGACCTTTTATACCGGCCTGGCGCTTTATAATTCCGCCTCCGGTCATCTGCAAACCGAGTGTGAGCCATTTGATGTGCACTTCCGTCATCTCAGCGAGGAGGAGATTATGGATTACGTGCGTCGGGAACGTCCTCTGAACTGCGCAGGGAGTTTCAAAAGTGAAGGACTGGGAATTGCACTGTTCGACAAGCTGGACGGGCGGGATCCCAACACGCTGGTGGGGTTGCCGCTGATTGCGCTGTGCCAGATGTTAAGGCGAGAAGAGTGTAATCCGCTGACGATGTGATTTTTGCCCAGCAGCGCTTCGCTTGTATGGGCCTACGGGTTTCGTAGGCCGGGTAAGCGCAGCGCCACCCGGCACATAATCAGCCGCGCAGAACTTTCAGGCAGCGTTTCAACTGATCATCCAGCGGCGCTTCAATACGGATAACTTCACCGGTATTAGGATGGGTAAACTTCAGCGCTGCCGCATGCAGGAACAGACGCGACAGCCCCGTACCCGCCAACTGCTTATCAAACTCGCGATCGCCATAGCGATCGTCGAACGCAATCGGATGGCCTGCAAACTGGGTATGGACGCGAATCTGGTGAGTACGCCCCGTCACCGGACTACAGCGCACCAGCGTGGCGAATTCGTAGCGCTCTTCTACTTTAAATCGCGTCTCAGACGGTTTCCCTTCCTGATTAACACGAACAATGCGCTCACCGCTTTGCAGAATATTTTTCAGCAGCGGCGCCTGCACCACTTTCACGTGGGACTGCCACTGGCCGCGCACCAGCGCCAGATAATCTTTCTGCATCCCTTTTTCGCGCAGCTGTTCATGCAGGGAACGCAGTGCAGAACGTTTTTTCGCCACCAGCAGCACGCCTGAGGTATCACGGTCAAGACGGTGAACAAGTTCGAGGAAACGCGCTTCCGGGCGCAGCGCACGTAAACCTTCGATCACGCCGAAGCTCAGACCGCTCCCCCCGTGTACCGCCGTTCCGGACGGTTTATTCAGCACCAGAATGTGGTCGTCCTCATAAAGGATAACGTCGCTCAAAGCCGCGACTTTTTGCAGCTTCGGAGAAACGACCTCTTCTTCACGCTCTGCAACACGTACCGGTGGAATGCGGACTTCATCGCCCGCCTCGAGCTTGTACTCGGGCTTCACACGTTTTTTGTTCACCCGCACCTCACCCTTACGCAAGATGCGATAAATCATACTTTTTGGCACACCCTTCAATTGGGTGCGCAAAAAATTATCGATACGTTGCCCCGCCTCGTCGTCGGCGATGGCAACCATTTTTACGGCTGGAGTCTCTGTTTTCATGGTTGGCGATTCTAAATAGCGTCTGACATTAGCGCCACTCATTTTTCTATGCTTATATTTACTTTTATCCGGACCACTCCCCTTTCGCGCAATCGATTTGGTGGTTATTAAACCAATCACCCCGTTGAAGTGAAGAAACTGTGAGTAACCGGGTGATAATTGGTAAAAGTCATCTTGCTATAACCCGGCGAGCAGTGGAATAATGAATCCGTTTTCCGCGTTAAATCCGGGTTTTGTAAGGATGTCGACGGAATGACCAATTTTGTCTGACCGATCATCCACGCAGCAATGGCGTAAGACGTATTGATCTTTCAGGCAGTTAGCGGGCTGCGGGTTGCAGTACTTCCCGGTATAAGGATTGTTCTCTGGAGAGTTTTCCCAGGCAATTCCCCTGATAATTGCGCTGTGTTTCCCTATGAAATACAGGCAACCGACACTCTGCGCCTCTTAAGCGAGCGACAACCGTGAGGTTGGCGACGTGAATAGACACGAGGCCATCGGTTCATACCCCGGAAAGCGTCACCTTGCCCGCAGCTTTGTCGTCAATGTAAGAATAACGAGTAAGTTACGATGAAAAGAATGTTAATCAACGCAACTCAGCAAGAAGAGTTGCGTGTCGCCCTTGTGGATGGGCAGCGCCTGTACGATCTGGATATCGAAAGTCCTGGACACGAACAGAAAAAAGCGAACATTTACAAAGGCAAAATCACCCGCATTGAACCAAGCCTTGAAGCTGCATTTGTCGATTACGGTGCTGAGCGTCACGGTTTCCTTCCTCTCAAAGAAATCGCCCGCGAATATTTTCCTGCAAACTACAACTCCCATGGCCGTCCGAACATCAAAGATGTTCTGCGTGAAGGTCAGGAAGTTATCGTCCAGATCGATAAAGAAGAGCGTGGCAACAAAGGCGCCGCGCTGACCACCTTTATCAGTCTGGCAGGAAGCTATCTGGTATTGATGCCAAACAACCCGCGTGCGGGTGGCATCTCTCGCCGTATCGAAGGCGATGACCGTACCGAGCTGAAAGAAGCACTGGCAAGTCTTGAACTGCCAGACGGCATGGGCCTTATCGTGCGCACCGCAGGCGTTGGCAAA
Organism: Enterobacter sp. CCUG 70166; assembly: GCF_020224095.1. Lineage (NCBI taxonomy): Bacteria > Pseudomonadati > Pseudomonadota > Gammaproteobacteria > Enterobacterales > Enterobacteriaceae > Enterobacter > Enterobacter sp. CCUG 70166. The sequence goes on along the minus strand of NZ_NRIQ01000042.1, from coordinate 64,492 downwards.
TCTGCCGAAGCGTTGCAGTGGGACCTGAGCTTCCGCCTGAAACACTGGGAAGCCATCAAGAAAGCGGCAGAAAGCCGTGCTGCGCCGTTCCTGATCCACCAGGAAAGCAACGTCATCGTGCGTGCCTTCCGTGATTATCTGCGTCAGGACATCGGTGAAATTCTGATTGATAACCCGAAAGTGCTTGAGCTGGCTCGCCAGCACATCGCCGCACTGGGTCGCCCGGATTTCACCAGCAAAATTAAACTGTACACCGGTGAAATCCCGCTGTTCAGCCATTATCAGATTGAATCCCAGATCGAGTCTGCCTTCCAGCGTGAAGTGCGTCTGCCATCCGGCGGTTCTATCGTTATCGATACCACCGAAGCGTTGACCGCCATCGACATCAACTCCGCGCGAGCAACCCGCGGCGGCGACATCGAAGAGACCGCCTTCAACACCAACCTTGAAGCCGCTGATGAAATCGCCCGCCAGCTCCGCCTGCGCGACCTGGGTGGTCTGATCGTTATCGACTTCATCGACATGACCCCGGTTCGCCACCAGCGTGCGGTTGAAAACCGTCTGCGTGAAGCGGTGCGCCAGGATCGCGCGCGTATCCAGATCAGCCATATTTCTCGCTTTGGCCTGCTGGAGATGTCCCGTCAGCGCCTCAGCCCGTCTCTGGGTGAGTCCAGCCATCACGTCTGCCCGCGCTGTTCCGGTACAGGTACCGTTCGTGACAATGAATCTCTCTCCCTCTCTATTCTGCGTCTGATTGAAGAAGAAGCGCTGAAAGAGAACACCAAAGAGGTTCACGCTATTGTTCCGGTGCCGATTGCCTCCTACCTGCTGAACGAAAAACGTGCAGCGGTGAGCGCAATCGAAGCGCGTCTGGGCGGCGTTCGCTGCATCATCGTGCCAAACGACGAGATGCAAACCCCGCACTATCATGTGCTGCGCGTGCGCAAAGGCGAAGAGACAAGCACCCTCAGCTACCTGCTGCCGAAGCTGCATGAAGAAGAAATGGCGCTGCCGTCTGATGAAGAGCCTGCCGAGCGTAAACTGCCTGAGCAGCCAGCTTTAGCGACCTTCATCATGCCGGAAGCACCGCCAGAAGCGACGCTGGAAAAACCAGCGGAAAAACCTGCTGTGCAGAAAGTGGCTCCTGCCGCGCCAAAAGCGCAGCCTGAGCAGCCTGGTCTCCTGAGCCGCATCATCGGTGCGCTGAAAAAAATGTTTGCCGCCGAAGAAGTTCAGCCTGAGGAGCCGAAAGAAGCGCCAAAAGAAGCGAAACCAGAGCGTCAGCAGGACCGTCGTAAGCGTCAGAACAACCGTCGCGACCGCAACGACCGTGGCGATCGTAATGAGCGCCGTGATAATCGTTCCGATAACAACGAAGGTCGTGAACAGCGCGAGGACAACCGTCGCAACCGTCGCGAGAAGCAACAGCAGAACGTTGAAGATCGTGAGATTCGCCAGCAGGCGGGCGATGAGTCCGAGAAGAGCAAACAGCGTGACGAGCAGCAGCCTCGCCGCGAGCGTAACCGTCGTCGTAACGATGACAAACGCCAGGCTCAGCAGGAAGTCAAAAACCTGAATCGCGAAGCGCCTGTAGAACAGCAGGACACTGAGCAGGAAGAGCGTACTCAGGTTATGCCGCGTCGTAAGCAGCGCCAGCTGACCCAGAAAGTACGTGTGGGTGTTGTTCAGGCCGAAGAAAACGACGTTATCGCGGTTGAAGCGGTTGAAAGCACAACGGGTACTCAGGTTGCGAAAGTTGACCTGCCAGCCGTAGTGGAAAATCAGGTTGAGCAGGACGAAAGCAGCGAAAACCGTGATAACGCAGGTATGCCGCGTCGCTCCCGCCGTTCTCCACGCCATCTGCGCGTGAGCGGTCAGCGTCGCCGTCGTTATCGTGACGAGCGTTACCCGACCCAGTCTCCAATGCCAATGACCGTGGCGTGCGCGTCACCTGAGATGGCATCCGGTAAAGTCTGGATCCGTTATCCGGTTGCACGTCCGGAGCAGGCTGTTGAAGAACAGGCTGTGACCGAAGAGGTGATTGCACCAGTCGTCGCGGTGGAAGACGTCGTGACTGAAGCGGCAACCGTGGTCGAACCGCAGGTTGTTGAAACAGCGCCGCCGCAGGCTGTGGAAGTGGAAACGACCCATCCTGAAGTGATTGCTGCACCGGTTGATGCCGCACCGCAGATCATTGCCGAAGAAGATACCGTGGTGGCTGAAGAAGTCGCGGAAGACGCTAAGCCTGTATCCGCAGCAGAAGAGCCCGCAGACGTTGCCGTCGAAACGGTGACGGAAGAGGTTGTTCAGGACGTCGAGATTCAGGTTGAACCTGTTGTCGAAGAGGTCAAAGCGCCTGAAGTGAAATCTGAGCCGGTTGAGATCGTTGAAGCTATAGCGCCTGCTCACATTGCTACCGCGCCAATGACTCGTGCCCCGGCACCTGAGTACGTGCCTGAAGCACCACGCCATAGTGACTGGGTTCGTCCGGAATTCAACTTCGAAGGTAAAGGTGCTGCCGGTGGTCACAGTGCGACGCACATGGCTACTGCCCCAGCTACTCGTCCTCAGCCTGTTGAATAACGCACGCTAAGACTGAAAGCCGACCTTCGGGTCGGCTTTTTTATGGCTGTTGCAGCGGCTGTCTCATACCGGTGACCTCCGGCATTATCTGCCGCATCAGCTCCAGAAAACGCCGCAAGCGCGCCGGATAATAGCGTGACCAGGGATAAACCAGATGTACCGGTAGCGCTGCTGGCTGCCACTCTGGCAGTAAATGCACCAGTCGCCCTTCCCGAATATCATCCTGTACCGTCCAGCTGGATACCACCGCCACGCCTAGCCCGGTGAGTGCCGTATTGCGCGCTACATACAGGCTGTCGGTACTCAGGCGTGGCGTAATGGTAACTCTCGCCGGGGTGGGTGTTGCCTCGTGGAAAAGTTCCACATGGCGTTGATAAAAAGAGCTGATTGCAATCCAGGGGAGATGTTGCAGATCGTCCGGCGTGTTAACCGCGGGAAAACGGGCAAGGAGTGCCGGTGACGCTACCACCGAGCGCGGCACTTCAGCCAGTAGCACAGACACGGTTGCCGGATCGACTTCCACGCCCACCCGAATAGCACAGTCAAGGTTGTCGCCGAGGAAATCAACCGAGCGATCGTTAAGCATCCACTCAACAGAAAGCTGGGGATAGCGCTGCAAAAATTGGGTTAACGGTTTTAGTAGCTGATCCTGGCCAAACGCGTGAGGCGCGCGCACCCTCAGCACCCCGACCGGTTCATCTTCCGTCTGCCCCACCTCGTCTTCCAGCGCCAGCCAGCTGTCAATTACCCGTCGGGCATGCTGATAGCAACGTTCACCGTCATCGGTAAGCCGTGTGGTATGGGTTGTGCGCAGTATCAGGCGCACGCCCAGCATGGTTTCAAGTGACTGCAACCGTCGGCTCACCGTGGCCTGGGTTGTTGCCAGCTGACGTGCCGCCGCAGAAAGGGACCCCGCCTCCACAATGCGAACAAAGGTTCGCATCAGTTCTACACGATCTATACGCTCAGTCCGTTTCATATCATTTGCACCCATACGCTACACGTATAAGCGTTTTACCACCGCGCCCGCTACCGTCGCAAGGCGTACTGATAAAAAATAGCCGCACACGACGAATGAGGAACATCTTATGAACACAACCACCACCCGGGCCGTAAGCCGCTGGGTAATCTTAATGCTGGCGCTCGGTGCGGGCTTCAGCGTGGCATCCATCTATTATGCCCAGCCTCTGCTGCCGCTGATGGGCTCAGACCTGCACCTGAGCATCGAAGGCATGGGCATGGTCCCGACGCTCACCCAGGCGGGTTATGCCTTAGGCATCCTGTTTCTGCTCCCGCTCGGCGATCGTTATGACCGCAGAACGTTGATCCTGATAAAAAGTGCAGCTCTGGCGCTGTTCCTGCTGAGTTGTAGCCTGACCGGACAACTGCATTCCCTGCTGCTCACCAGCCTGCTGATTGGCATGGCCGCCACCATGGCGCAGGATATTGTCCCGGCCGCAGCGATCCTCGCGCCGGAAGGCAAACAGGGAAAAACAGTCGGCACGGTGATGACCGGCCTGCTGCTGGGGATTTTGCTCTCCAGAACCGTGAGCGGCGTGGTGGGTGAAGCCTTTGGCTGGCGAGTGATGTATCAGCTGGCCGCCGCAAGCATTGCCTTTATCGGCGTGGTGATGTGGGCCGTACTTCCCCGCTTCGCCGTTCATTCCACGCTGAGCTACCCGGCACTGATGCGCTCCATGGAACACCTCTGGCGTCGCTACCCGGCGCTGCGTCGGGCTGCGCTGGCTCAGGGTTTTCTGTCGATTGCCTTTAGTGCGTTCTGGTCGACGCTGGCGGTCATGCTGCTGGAACGGTATCACCTTGGCAGCGCCGTGGCGGGTGGTTTTGGTATTGCCGGAGCCGCAGGCGCGCTGGCCGCACCGCTGGCAGGCGGTCTGGCCGATAAGCTGGGCGCCGGTAAAGTGACCCAACTGGGTGCCGCGCTGGTGACCCTCTCGTTTGCTCTGATGTTCCTGATGCCAGCCCTGGGTGTACACGGCCAGTTGCTCCTGATTGCCCTCTCCGCGGTCGGTTTCGATCTCGGTTTGCAGTCCAGCCTCGTGGCGCACCAGAACCTGGTCTACAGCCTTGAGCCGCAGGCCCGTGGGCGCCTTAACGCCCTGCTGTTTACCGTCATTTTCATCGGAATGGCGCTGGGTTCGGCATTAGGCAGCAATATCTATACGCTGGCAGGCTGGACGGGCGTGGTAGCACTGGCAACCCTGTGTGGTGCCATTGCGCTGGCTATCAGAGTGATTGAAAGCGCCCGGGTGGTGTCCGCTCAGGCAGAAAGTGTGTAAAAAAAATGCCCAACCCGGACGGGTTGGGCAGTCAAAACATGCCCAGTTTCAAGACATGTCAAACAGGTCAGAGTCTTATCTGTTCATCTGGAACAAAGACATACCCTGCATATCGCTAAAGGCTTTATACGAGGCCTGCAACGCCGCCTGCTGCATGGTGTAGGACGAAATCACCGAGTTCCAGTCTACGTCAACCAGGTTACTCATCTGCTGGGTCTGACCCAGCGCGCGGTCTTCACCCAGAGCGTCCAGCTTGCCCAGCTCGTCCAGCTTGATGCCGAGATCGGCGCGCACGGTCAGCACGTTGTTGAGGGAGTTGCTCAGGCCACGGTTGGCTTTATCAATAGCCGCCGTAAATGCTTCAGCCTTCGTTTCGTCATCGCCAATCGGCTTATTCAGCGCTTCAATTGCGGAGTCGAGGATCTTGAACAAATTCGTTTCCGGCGTACTACCATCTGGCTCTGGCTTCGCATTGCTGGTGAAGCTATCGAAAACTTCAGTGCCCGTATGGCTGATTTGCATCGTGCGCGCAGAGTCAACCTGCTGGCTGATTGGCGTTCCGCCGCCCTTATAATCACCCGTAGCCTGGTCGAAAGCCGCCGCTTCGGTTTTGTAACCGGAAAAAATATAGCGACCGTTACCGTCCGTGCTGTTAGCCAGGTTCATGAGCTGATCGCGAATACCTTGCAGGTTCGTTGCCAGCGAAGCGCGGTCATCGTCACTTAACGTACCGTTGCCCGCATTGACAATCTTTTCCTGAGCAGCCTGGATAGCGGTTGTCACTTGCGATAACACGTTTTCTTCCAGCGAGACTTTCGTCGTAGCGAAAGAACGTGCCAGCGCATACTGGCTGTTTTGCGTTTGGGCCTGAGAGAGCACAACGGCCTGCGAGGCGGCAATCGGATCGTCAGACGGACGGTTGATACGCTTCCCCGTAGACATCTGCTCGCCGTAGCTGAGCCAGAGACCTTGGGAGTTCGTCACGCCGCGCATGCTTTGCTCATACATCATTTGAGTACTAATACGCATTTTTATGCCTCAGCCTTAGCGGATATTGATCAATGCATCAAACAGCGTGCTCGCCGTTTGCAGCACCTGCGCATTCGCCAGATAGTACTGCTGATAGCGTTGCAGGTTGCCATACTCTTCATCCAGGTTAACCCCGGAGATTGACTGCTGTTGTTTGGTCAGCTGCGTCACCACGTTAACTTTGGTTTCGCTGCTGGTTTTCAGCGACGCCGTGGTGCTGCCCACCGTACTGACCAGCGCGGCATAAGCATCGTTAAAGGTTTTGTTCCCTCCCACCAATTTGGCGCTCTGTAAATCCAGCAGCTTCTGGCCATTGGTATTGTCGCTTTCGCCGCTTCCTTTCGCGGAGGCCATCGCCAGTTTGGATTCGTCGCTGATCGCAACGTCCATATTCACGATAACGTCATTCACCGGTTTGACGATGAAACTGTCTTTATTATCGGCTGAGCCGCTAATCTTAACGTTGAGACCATCAAACGACAGATTACCGCTGGCGTCAGGCTTGGCCGTGAAGCTGGTATTGTCCGACAGACGCGTGATTGTCCAGTCAGTACCGTTGTACTCAACTTTATAGTTTGTCGCCTGAACCTTGGTACTGTCCGTCATCGTGGCCGTAACGGACGCGCTTCCGGTGTTTTTACCGTTACTCAGCACTGCCGGAGAGCCAAAATCAAACAGCTTGCCGCCTGCATCCCCGTTGGCATCAAAGCCAGCCTGGTGCTGGGTATTCATGGCATCCGCAAACGCCAGCGCCATCTGGTTAAGCGTATTTCGCGCCTGATCCAGATCCTGAGAACGGAACGTTAACAGCCCCCCAAGCGACCCCGTGGTGATCTGTTTTTCTGAGATCTCCACGTTGCCCGCAGCGGCATCCACATACGCAATTGTTGTACGCGCTGGGTCCGCACTGGATTTCACCGCCGCCAGCTGGCTGGCGTTGCTGCCCTGTACCAGTGTGTAACCATTGGCGATAGAGATGTTGTAGGTGCCGCTGTCCTGTACGGTGACGTCCACACCGACAATCTTGTTCAGTTCACTCACCAGCTGATCGCGCTGATCGAGCAGTTCGTTCGGGGATGCGCCCGCCCCTACGCCAGTCAGCCGGGAGATCTGATCGTTAAGATTGGCAATCTGTTTCGCGTAGTTATTGATCTGATCGACGCTGGTAGAAATCGCCGTATTGACCTGCGCATCCTGATCGCGGAGATATTGATCGTTGGTTTTAAACTGGTTTACCAGACCATCCGCCTTCCCGAGTACCGTCTGGCGAGCAGCCGGATCTTCTGCGTTACTCACCAGCGTTTGCAGGCTTTTAAAGAAATCCTGGAGGTTGGCAGAAAGCGAGTTCGTGGTATCCGACAGCACGTCGTCAATTTTTGACATCTGCTGGTAGCGCGTGGTCAGCCCACTGCTCTGGTTCTGCGCCGCGCGCAGCTGGTTGGTGATAAACGCATCATATTCACGCTGAACACCGGAGACATAGACCCCGTTACCCACCCAGCCACCGCCGGTCAGGGTGCTGTTTGAAGCCCCCAGAATGGTGGTCTGGCGGGTATAACCTGCCACGTTGTAGCTTGAAATATTATTACTGACGGTATTGAGTGCCGACTGCGCAGCACTGAGGCCACTCATGGCGCTGTTAATCAAACTGGACATGGGGGTTCCTTTTATACGTTCAGACACGAGTCCTGATGAAGGTTATCGGCAACCTCCACCGGGACTTGAGAACTTTCAGAACAGATTTTCGAGATCTGTGCTATACGCTTTGCTGACCTTCTCAGACATGGATTTCAGCTGCTGGATCATGCTGGTCAGCTTGCGTGCATAGTTTGGATCGGTCGCGTAGCCAGCATTCTGCAATGCCTGAGCGCCCTGCTCTGGCGTGGCGGCCTGGGTCACGGCGGTGTAGCGCGGATTCCGGCTCAACAGCCCGACATAATCCGACAACGCTTCCAGATACGAGCTGTAGACGCGGAATTTGGCTTTCACCTTCACTGCCGCACCGTTCTCATATTCGGTGGTGGTAATTTCCGTGGTCGGCCCCTTCCAGCTGGAGGTGGCCTTCACGCCAAAGATGTTGAAGCTCGGCTCGCCGTTCTCCCTGCGGATCTGACGTTGCCCCCAGCCCGACTCCAGCGCCGCCTGCGCCAGAATCAGATGGTGTGGCACGCCGCTTTCTTCACTGGCAAGACGCGCCGGCAGGGAGAGCTGCGCCAGGAAGTCTTTGCTGTCGCCGGAGAGCGGCTCGTCACGCGTTTCTGCCGGCTTTGGCATCGCCTTACGCACCATCTGGGTCAGCGCCTGATTTTGATAACTGGTCACCTTTTCCAGATCAAACTTCAGCGGCACCTGCGGCGGAGCCTCTTCAGGTGGCAGCCCCTGAGCGGCTGCGGTCTGTTTCACAATCATGTCCGCCAGGCCGAGCCCCTTTCCGGCGGTCATTTGCTGGGCAATCTGCTGATCGTACATGCTGGTGTAAAGCCGTGTGGAATCGCTGCTGAACATGCCATCTTTCGGCAGGGTTTCACGCATGCTTTTCAACATCATCTGCACGAATATGCCTTCCACCTGACGGGCAACCGGGCGGATATTCGCCGCCGGATCCTTGCCCGCTTTGGTTTTGAGCTCGTTGAGCGACTGGGCATCCCAGGCGGCACTGGTCAACAGTTTGCTATCGGTCAGCATTTAGATGATTTCCAGTTTAGCGCGCAGGCAGCCTGCACTTTGCATGGATTGCAGAATGGACATCAGATCCATTGGCGTTGCACCCAGCGCGTTCAGGGCACGTACCACGCTGTTCAGGTTGGCGCTGGAGCGCACGCTCTGCAACGATCCGCCGCTCTGTCGTAAATCAATCTGCGTTTGCGGGGTCACTACCGTCTGACCGCCACCAAACGGGGTATCCGGCTGGCTGACGTTGGCCGAGCGGTTAACCGTGACGGAGAGATTGCCCTGCGCCACGGCGCAGCTGTCCAGCGTCACTTCGCGGTTCATCACCACCGATCCGGTACGGGAGTTGATAATGACTTTTGCATCCTGCACCGACACGTTCACTTCCATATTCTGGATATCGGCCAGCATCCGCACCTGGTTGCTGCTACCGGTTGACGTGCGGATCTGCACGGTGCGGGCATCCAGCGCGGTGGCGCTGCCGTAACCCCGGCTGCGGTTGATGGTGTCAGCAATCTGCTGCGCCATCGTGAAGTCTTCGTTATTCAGTTGCAGGTTAATAGTGTTGCCGGTGCCGAACTGGGTCGGCAGCTCACGTTCGATGATCGCGCCGTTGGTAATACGTCCCCCGTTCAGCTGGTTCACCTGCACGCTGCTGCCGCCCGCCGACGCACCTGCCCCGCCAACCAGAATGTTGCCCTGCGCCAGAGCATACACCTGGCTGTCGACGCCTTTCAGCGGCGTCATCAACAACGTACCGCCGCGCAGGCTTTTGGCGTTACCCATCGACGAGACAACCACGTCGATGGTTTGCCCCTGACGCGCAAAGGCCGGATAAGACGCGGTCACCATCACCGCCGCCACGTTTTTCAGCTGCATGTTGGTCCCCGCCGGTACGGTAATACCGAGCTGAGAGAGCATGTTGTTCAGGCTCTGGGTGGTGAACGGCGTCTGGGTCGTCTGGTCACCCGTCCCATCCAGCCCCACCACCAGGCCGTAGCCAATCAGGGAGTTTTCGCGCACGCCCTGCACGCTGGTGAGATCGCGAATGCGATCGGCCTGCGCAACGGTAGCGACCAGCGACAGCGCCACGGCGAAGAGAAATTTATACATAGGTCACCTCGCTTACATCGGCGATAAGTTAAGGAAGAAGCGTTGCAGCCAGCCCATATTTTGCGCTTCGTTGATGTAGCCGTTGCCGACGTACTCAATGCGCGCATCCGCCACCTGTGTGGACGGTACGGTGTTGGTGCCGCTGATAGTGCGAGGGTTAACCACACCGGAGAAGCGAATGAATTCCGTACCCTGGTTAATGGCGATCTGTTTTTCGCCCACCACGTGCAGGTTGCCGTTCACCAGAACCTGGTCAACCGTTACCGTCAGCGTTCCGCTGAAGGTATTGCTGGCGTTCGCGCCACCTTTACCGTTAAAGGTGTTGCCGCCGGAGGCTTCCACATCCGCACGGGCGTTGCCGAACAGCCCTTGCAGATAGCGCGGTACGGTGTCGAAGCCAAAATTGGTTTTGCCGTCGCGGCTGGCATTCGCCGACGAGCTCTTGCTCGCGCTGACGTTTTCCTGCAACACAATGGTCAGCGTATCGCCGACGTTACGCGGACGACGGTCTTCAAACAGCGGCTGATAACCGTAGTTAATCGGCTGCGCGGTCTGGAAAATAGAGCCGTTCACCACCGGCGCGGGGCCGGGAACGGGTTGGGCGGTAGTCGCACCCTGTACCAATGGTTTAGACGGGATCCAGGCACACCCGCTGAGGGTGACAGCCAGAACAGTCAGGATCGGATAACGAAACGCCGCGTTTTTTTGCATTGCCTTCATCTTCGAAAACAGGGAGCCGGTGCGACGTTTACCGCACCGGGCTACACCTTAGAGTTGCGTCAGTTTTTGCAGCATCTGGTCGGTCGTCGACACTGCTTTACTGTTAATTTCATAGGCGCGCTGGACCTGGATCATATTCACCAGTTCTTCCGCCACGTTAACGTTCGAGGTTTCCACATACCCCTGGTACAGCAGCCCCGCACCGTTCAGGCCGGGGGTACTTTCATTTGGCGTGCCAGAAGACTGCGTTTCGGTGTAGAGGTTCTCACCGATGCTTTCCAGTCCGGTATCGTTCATGAAGGTCGTCAGGTTGAGCTGACCAACCTGAACCGGCGCGGCCTGACCTTGCTGAGTGACGCTGACGATACCGTCACGGCCAATGGTGATGCTCAGCGCGTTCGCCGGGATGGTGATCGCAGGCTGAACCTGGAAGCCGCCCGCCGTCACCAGCTGACCATTCTGATCCACCTGGAACGAACCATCGCGGGTATAGGCGGAGGTCCCGTCAGGCAGTTGCACCTGGAAGAAACCCTGACCTTTGATGGCAACGTCTTTGCTGTTGTTGGTCTGGGACAGGTTGCCCTGGCTGTGCAGACGCTCGGTGGCGACCGGGCGTACGCCGGTACCAATTTGCAGACCGGACGGCAGCGTGGTTTGCTCAGAAGACTGCGCCCCTGGCTGACGAATCGTTTGATAAAGCAAATCTTCGAAAACCGCACGCTGGCGCTTGAAACCATTGGTGCTGACGTTTGCCAGGTTGTTGGCAATTACATCCATATTGGTTTGCTGTGCGTCCAGACCGGTTTTCGCGATCCATAAAGAACTGATCATAGGGAGTCCTGTTAACTCATAGCCAGAAGTTGGTTAGCCTTGCCTGCGTTTTCATCGACGCTGCTGATGATTTTCATCTGCATTTCGAAGCGGCGGGCGCTGGCGATCATGTCGGTCATGGCTTCGACCGGTTTGACGTTACTGCCTTCCAGCACGCCGGACATCACGCGGATGGTCGGGTCGGCCTGTAACGTGGCGCCACGCGTGGCCTGCGCCGCCTGGGTCAGACGGAACATCCCGTCATCACCACGCTGCACTTCGTTGCCTTCCGCTTTCACCAGCTTCAGACGACCGACAGGCGCAACGGTGTTCGCCGGGTCGCCCGGGTTTAACGCCGAGATCGTCCCGTCTGCCGCAATGGTCAGCTCTGACCCTTCCGGCACCGTCAGCGGACCGGCTTCGCCCATCACCGGATGCCCCTGAATCGTCAACTGTCCGGTGGCGCTCACCTGAATGTTACCGTTGCGGGTATACCCTTCTGCGCCGTCAGCCGTTTGCACCGCCAGCCAGCCGTCCTGCTGAAGGGCAACGTCCAGCGGACGCGCGGTGTAATCCATCTGGCCTGGCGTCATGTCGGCGCCCGGCGTGGAGGCGGTGACCAGCGTACGCGTGGGCAATGACAGCCCTTCTACCGGCACCGCACGCAGTGCGTTGAGCTGTGCACGAAAACCAGGCGTGGAGGCGTTCGCCAGGTTGCTGGCGGTAACAGCCTGCTGATTGAGCGTCTGGCTTGCAGCCCCCATCGCTGTATATATTGCGTGATCCATTGCGCTTTCCCGTCAGCCGCTTAACGCAGGTTAACCAGCGTGTTGAGGATCTGATCCTGGGTTTTGATGGTCTGCGCGTTGGACTGGTAGTTACGTTGCGCGACAATCATGTTCACCAGCTCTTTACTCAGATCGACGTTGGAGGCTTCAAGCGCGCCGTTGGTCAGCGTGCCGAAGTTACCGGAACCCGCGGTACCCAGCAGGGCAACACCGGAAGACTGCGTGGCGGACCAGACGTTATCCCCTTCGGACTTCAGGCCTTCGTTGTTGGCAAAGTTAGCCAGCACGATCTGGCCCAGCACCTGGGTCTGTTCGTTGGAGTAGTTACCGACAACGGTGCCGTCATCGTTGATCTGGTAGCTCACCAGATCGCCCGGCTTATAACCGTTCTGGCTCGTCGCCACGATGTTGTTCGCACCGGTGTTCTGTTGCATGGAGCTCTGGAAGCTCAGAGAGAACTCGGCAGGCTCCGCACCGCTAATGATGCCAGTAGTAATGTTGATAGCTGGGGTGGCGTTTGGCGTAGCGCTTATCACGCCAGCAGCGTCGTAGTTATAAACACCCGCCAGGTTACCGTTACTGTCGAAGCTCATCTGTGCCGCTTTTTTTGCAGGAGAACCCGCTACGCTGCCATCCTGGGTATACACATCCCATTTGTTGTCAGTTGTTTTGACATAGAACAGGTTCATGTTGTGCGCATTACCCTGGCTGTCAAACACCGTCACGGTGCCTTTCTTGTTGTAAGAGTCAGGGTTGGCCGGGTCGAATGCGACGGTTGGCGCGGTATCGGTGGAGTTCAGGTTGATCTGCTGAGAGGCCGTGGTGGTGGACTTCGCCGCCATCAGCGTCGTTGGGATGGTGATCGCCTGCGGATTCGCACCGGTTTGCACCGTAGGCGGCGTGCCGGCAACCGGATAACCGGTTAACTGAAGCCCCTGCATGTTCACCAGGTTACGGTTTTCATCCAGCTTGAACTGGCCGTTGCGGCTGTAGAACACGGAACCGTTGGCATCTACCATACGGAAGAAACCGTTCTGGCTGATGGCGACATCCAGACCACGACCGGTGTTGGTGGTCGTCCCGTCAGTGAAGTCCTGGGTGATACCCGCAACCTTCACGCCCAGGCCCACTTTAGAGCCTGCAAACATATCTGCAAAAGACGCAGAACCGGATTTAAAACCATAGGTCGCGGAGTTGGCGATGTTGTTGCCAATGACGTCCAGGTTGGTGGCCGCAGCATTCAGGCCGCTGACCGCTTGAGAAAAGGCCATGACTTACTCCTGATAAGTATGAAGGCTTAGATAATCTGCCGAACTTCGTCGAGTGTGGTGGTACCGGAGGTACCCAAATCCAGTTTGTTGCCATCGCTACCTTTGATGACGCCCTGAACCAGGGCAAACTGTAGCGGCTGAGCTACCAGCTGCGTGGTGCCGTTGCTGGCGCTAATCGCAACCTGATACGAGCCGTTAGGCGCTTTAGTGCCGTCGGTCAGGCTGCCATCCCAGGTAAAGGTATGAACGCCCGCTTTAAGCTCGCCAATCTCAATCGTGCGCACCACGTTGCCGCTGGCGTCTTTGATGGTGGCGGTGACTTTGTCGGCTGGCTGCTGCAACTCAACGCCAAACGGCGTCGTGGTGGTGGTGGACGTGCCATCGGTGGTGCTGGTGCCCGCCAGAATCGTGGTCCCCGGGATCATCACCCCGTGACCGATCAGGTTGGCGGCCTGCAAGGACTGGCTGTTATCGATTTGACCGGAGACCGAGCCGAGCGTGGTGTTCAGTTTCTCAATGCCGCTGACGGTACTGATCTGCGCAAGCTGCGTGGTCAGTTCGTTATTCTGCATCGGATTGGTCGGGTCCTGATTTTTCAGCTGTGCCACCAGCAGGGTCAGAAAGCTGCTCTGTAAATCGGAGGCATTGCTTCCGGTGAGAGAGCTGGAACCGGTTGCACTACTGGTGCTGTTGACGCCGGTATTTGTCGGGTCATTCACGTTTACGGCGATGGACATGCGTGTCTCCTTTACTGGCCGAGAGTGAGTGTTTTGAGCATCATGCTCTTCACGGTATTAAGCACTTCGACGTTTGCCTGGTAGCTGCGTGACGCGGACATGGAGTTCACCATCTCCCCGACCACATCCACGTTCGGCATTTTCACGTAGCCGCTGGCATCCGCGAGCGGGTTGCCTGGCTCGTAAACCAGCTTGTCGGGCGCCTGGCTCTCAACCACGTCCGCCACTTTCACGCCGCCCGTTGCCGCACCCGGTGCAGCATCAACCTGGAAGACGACCTGTTTAGCGCGATACGGTTGTCCGTCAGGTCCGGTCACGCTGTCGGCGTTGGCCAGGTTACTGGCTGCCACGTTCAGTCGTTTGGACTGCGCCGTTAATGCCGAACCGGCGATATCAAAAATATTCAGCAAGGCCATTTACTAATTGCCCCCCTGCAGGACGGTCATCATGCCTTTGATTTGCCCGCCGAGTAGCGTCAGGCCTGTCTGGTATTGCAGGCTGTTATCGGCAAACTGTGTGCGCTCCCGGTCCATGTCGACGGTATTGCCGTCAAGCGAGGGCTGATCGGGGACACGATAAAGTAAGTCAGTTGTTGGCGCGGTCATCGCCTGAGCGGGAATATGCCGTGAGGATGTCAGGGCAAGTGAGACACCCGTCCCTTCGGCACGTCCACGCTCCATCACTTTTTTGAGTTCACTGGAAAAATCAATATCGCGCGCCTGATACCCGGGGGTGTCCGCGTTGGCGATATTGGCGGCTAAAATTTCCTGCCGCTGGGCGCGTAAGTTGAGCGCTTCCTGCTGAAAACGTAACGCGGCGTCGAGTTTATCGAGCATGTCTCCTCCGCTGATGAGAAAATTTCAGTTCACAGCTTAAATCTCACCCCGTCTCCCCTATCGACGGAATAAGCGCAAAATGCGTCGCTATTTGTTGCGTTGATGGAAAACCACTGCGGGTAGAATTTGCTTAATTCTGGACATGGTGGAACGTGCGATGCGGACTTTTAAACGTGGCCTTGCGGCGACCCTGCTGCTTTTGAGCCCTCTTGTGCAGGCTGAGGGGTTAGAGAACCAGCTCAATGCATTCTTTGCGCAGAAGCTGGCCGGTTTCAGCGATGACGTACGCGTGACCGTACGCACCCCGCCTAACCTTTACCCTTCCTGCGAAGCCCCGTCATTTAGCGTGACCGGCAGCACCCGATTATGGGGCAACGTGAATGTGCTGGCGCGTTGCGCCAACGAAAAACGTTATTTACAGGTTGCGGTTCAGGCGACAGGCAATTATGTTGTCGCCGCCGTTCCCATTCCCCGGGGCAGCCTGCTGCAACCAGACAGCGTAACGCTGAAGCGAGGCCGTCTGGATCAGCTTCCACCGCGGACGATGCTGGATATTAACCAGGCTCAGGAGGCGGTCAGCCTGCGCGATGTCGCCCCTGGACAGGCGATACAGCTCTCTATGCTGCGCCAGGCGTGGCGGGTGAAGGCGGGACAACAGGTGATGGTGGTCGCCAATGGCGAAGGCTTTAGTATCAACAGTGAAGGAAAAGCGCTGAATAATGCCGCAGTAGCACAAAATGCCCGGGTCAGAATGTCCTCAGGCCAGGTGGTCAGCGGCACGGTCGGTCCTGATGGGAATATTCTGATTAACCTGTAATCTTTTTAAAGATTTCGCGGCGACTGCCGATAAATATTCAACAAATGATGATGTCAGGCGCAAACGCCGCGAACCCTCGATGAGGACAACACTATGAGCATTGATCGTACATCAGCCCTGAAGCCGGTTAGCACTGTACAACCTCGCGAAACGAGTGAGGCTGCCCCGCAAAAAACGCGTCTGGAAAAAACCTCGACGGCTAACAGCACCAGCGTCACGCTGAGCGATGCGCAGTCGAAGCTGATGCAGCCAGGCAGCAGCGATATCAACATGGAACGAGTTGAAGCGCTGAAAACGGCTATCCGTAACGGCGAACTGAAAATGGATACCAGCAAAATCGCTGATGCGCTGATTCAGGACGCACAGAGTTTCCTCCAGAGTAATTAACCGTATGAGTCGACTGTCAGAAATACTGGATCAGATGACGGTGGTCCTGAACGACCTGAAAACGGTGATGGACGCAGAACAGCACCACCTCTCTTCTGGTCAAATCAACGGCAGCGCGTTGCAACGCATTACTGAAGATAAAAGCTCGCTGCTGGCGACCCTGGATTATCTGGAAAAACAGCGACGCGCTGAGCAAGACACGAAACGCAGCGCCAATGATGAGATCAACGAACGCTGGCAGACCATTACAGAAAAAACCCAGCATCTTCGCGATCTCAACCAGCATAACGGCTGGCTGCTGGAAGGTCAGATTATCCGTAATCAGCAGGCGCTTGAGGTGTTAAAGCCCTATAAAGAGCCGGGGCTGTACGGTGCGGATGGTCAAACGGCCACGGCACGTATCACGGGCGGGAAAAAGATTTCGATTTGACGCACTAGCGGCATGTCATGAAGCGGGGAGCACCTTCTGGTGACTCCCCTTTTGGCGTTTATACCGTGCGGCGGGTAAACTCTTTCACTTTGAAGCCAAGCACCGCCAGCGTGGCAAAGTACGCCACCACCCCGACCACCACCACGGCCATCAGACGCATCAGGCGGTAAGGCATGGTGCCCTGCGCCCATTCAGGCATGACATACAACATGCCAACCAGCGCGGCCGCCATCACTACTACCGCGATCGCCAGACGCAGCAGGAAGCTTGCCCAGCCCGGCTGCGGGGTGAAGATATCCTGCTTACGCAGCTGCCAGTACAGCAGCCCGGCGTTGAGACAGGCCGCCAGACCAATCGACAGTGACAGACCCGCGTGTTTCAGCGGACCAATAAACGCCAGGTTCATCAGCTGCGTCATGATCAGCGTCACAATGGCAATCTTAACCGGCGTTTTGATGTCCTGACGTGAATAGAAGCCGGGCGCAAGCACCTTCACGACAATCAGCCCCATCAGCCCCACTGAGTAGGCTACGAGCGCACGCTGGGTCATGGCGGCATCAAAGGCGGTGAATTTTCCATACTGGAACAACGACACCGTCAGCGGTTTCGCCAGGATCCCCAGCGCCACCGCGCTTGGCAGCGCCAGCAGAAAACAGAGACGCAGACCCCAGTCCATCAGGCGGCAGTATTCATCGTGGTTGCCGCTGGCGAAACTTTTCGACAGCGACGGCAGCAGAATAGTCCCCAGCGCCACGCCCAGCACCCCGGATGGAAACTCCATCAGACGATCGGCGTAGTACATCCAGGACACCGAGCCCGACACCAGGAAAGAGGCGAAGATGGTATTGATGATGAGCGAGATCTGGCTGACGGACACGCCGAGTATTGCCGGTCCCATCTGTTTGATAACGCGCATTGCGCCCGCATCTTTGAAATTAATGCGCGGCAGAACCAGCATGCCGATCTTTTTCAGGTGCGGGAGCTGGTAAGCAAGCTGTAACACCCCGCCGACGGTCACGGCCCAGGCCAGCGCCAGCACCGGTGGGTTAAAATGCGGCGCGGCGAACAGCGCAAAGCCAATCATGCTGACGTTAAGGAACGTGGGGGCAAAGGCCGGCACGGAGAAGCGGTTCCAGGTATTCAGGATGGCGCCCACCAGCGACGCCAGCGAAATCAGCAGAATATAGGGGAAGGTTATCCGCAGCAGTTGCGTCGTCA
This sequence comes from Enterobacter sp. CCUG 70166, assembly GCF_020224095.1. Classification (NCBI taxonomy): domain Bacteria; kingdom Pseudomonadati; phylum Pseudomonadota; class Gammaproteobacteria; order Enterobacterales; family Enterobacteriaceae; genus Enterobacter; species Enterobacter sp. CCUG 70166. The sequence continues at coordinate 46,783 of NZ_NRIQ01000042.1, read as the reverse complement.
GGGCAAATTTATCCGCCGTGTCGGCAAAGCCCGGCGCCGTTACCATGATTACCCAGGGCGCTGCCAGCATCCCCAGTACGGTCACGATCGCCAGCGCCAGCGTCAGTAAACCGGAAACGTACGCCACAAAGACGCGGGTGGCATCTTCGCCCTGCTTGCTTTTATATTCCGCGAGGATCGGGACAAATGCCTGTGAGAAAGCCCCTTCGGCAAAAATACGGCGCAGCAGGTTCGGCAGCTTGAACGCAACGAAAAAGGCGTCAGTCGCCATCCCTGCGCCAAAAACCCTTGCCACAATGGCATCGCGCGCAAAGCCAAGCACGCGGGAAAACATGGTCATCGAGCTGACGGCCGCCAGCGATTTTAATAAGTTCATTAACGTGAAGTTCCACAACCCTACGGATTTCCAGGACGGATAAGCGAAAGCGCCACCCGGCAAAGCCAACAAGCGGCGCTTAGTCTAACCGGATTTCAACGAATTACTATCGGCAGATGTTACAGCGAGTTATTCCGACATCGCTTCGCGCCAGAGTCGTTCCACGATGCGCTGCGCCAGAATGGCCTGCTCCCCGGACGTTTCAGGAACCGTCTGATTCTGCACGCAGGTAATGAAGTGACGCGCGCAGCCCACAAAGCCACGCTGCTCCAGGGTGCTCTGCCAGCCGGGAACGGGTAACGCGAGCACGCCATTGCCCTTCTCTTCCCGCCACTCACGCATATCGGTGACGTCATACAGCGCGCCATCCGTAACGGCCTGCACGGACTCGCGTTGGCTGCCCGCACGACGATGCATGCTGGTCGTCACCTGTAAATGCTCAACGGCAAAATGATGTTCGGCGTAAACCATTTCACCCTGCTCGTTGGTCAGCAGCGTGCCGCTTTGCAGCTGGGCTTTTCCGTTACCCAGCCACAGGGCCGTATCCACGACGTGGAGATAATCATCCAGCAGCGTGAACCGCAGATCGTTCGGCCCTACGCTGTCGGTACGGTGCTTATCCATACGCAGAGAGGCAAACGAGCCGGACTGCGCTTTAAGCTTCTGATAGAGCGGCGCAAAACGGCGGTTGAAGCCGACCATCAGCGTCAGCTTTTTACGCGCGGCCAGCTCAATCAGTCGTTCAGCATCCTGCACATTTTCCGCCAGCGGCTTATCAACGCAGACGTGAACGCCTGCGTTCAGCAACTCGCTCACCACCTGGAAGTGCGTCGCGGTTGAGGTATGCACAAATACCGCATCACATTCACGGGCTAAATCCTGGAGTGAGCCAGCATAAGGGATGCGCCAGGTTTTGCAGATGCGCTCTGCTTTCTCGCGGGTGGGCGACCACGCCCCTTGCAGCGTCCAGTCTGACGCGGCGCCTAAAACGGGCAGCCATGCTTTTTGCGCAATCCCGCCCAGCCCCACCACTCCAATGCGTAATGTAGTCACGGTTAATCTCCCAGGTGTGCGAGTAAAGCATCCAGACGCTGCTTCAGCCCGGCAACCTCGTCTTCCAGGGCTGCCACGCGCGCGGTCAGGCTGTCGTTTGATGCTGGCGTGTCGGATTCGACGGCCAGCGTAGAGGACTCCACGTCGCCGCTAAACAGGTGCATGTAGCGGCTTTCACGCTTGCCCGGCTCGCGGGCCAGACGCACCACGTAAGGACCGTCCTCGCGTGAGGCTAATCCCTCCAGCGTCTGTTCAACGTCCTGCATATCCTGAAACTCATGCATGCGGGAGGCGCGTGTGCGCAGTTCACCCGGCGTCTGCGCCCCGCGCAGCAGCAGCGTGGTGATAACCGCCACTTCTGCGGCGCTGAGTTTTAAATCGCCAAATTCGGAATTACAAAAGCGCTGTTCATATTTAGTGACGCGATTACCGAAGCCGCTGACGGTGCGCAGGTAGTGGCGCTTCACCAGCTCATCAAGGATATCCTGCACCTCGTGCTCGCCAAGGTTCATCACTGGCTCACGGTTCGTCTTTTGGTTGCAGGCCATCGTGACGGCATTCACGGAAAGAGGATACTGTTCCGGCGTCGTAACCTGCTTTTCCAGCAGGCAGCCAATCACGCGCGCTTCGGCGCCATTTAACTGATATTTCATCTTTTCTCCTTAACGACCCGCGGTCCACTCCTGCGTGGTGAGCGCGGTGAGGACATGGTCCCGCCACTCGCCGTCAATCAGCAGATAATCTTTGGCATAGCCCTCTTTCTCAAACCCCAGGCGGGCCAGCAGATCGCCGCTGCGCTTATTGTGCGGCATGTAGTTCGCCATAATGCGATGGATATGTTGCGTGCGCTGCATGTAGCGAATCGCCGCCGTCAGCGCCTCAAACATGAGCCCCTGCCCCTGCCATTTCTGGCCGATGGAATACCCGAGATAGCAGGCGTGAAACGACCCGCGTACTACGTTTGAAAAATTGGCAATGCCAACGATCTCTTTCTCTTCCGGATCGAGAAGCGCGAAATAAAACGCACTTCCCTGTTTGTGAAATTCCGCAATCATACTGAGGCGCGCCTGCCAGCCAGAGGGGTAGCAATGGCTCTCGTCCCGAACGGGTTCCCAGGGTTTTAAAAACTGGCGATTCTCGGCGTAATAATCCGCCAGACGCCAGGCATCACGCTCATGCACCAGACGAACGACCAGCCTGTCCGTCGTCAGACGCACTTTTGGCACATTACTGCGATAGCCAAACATCGATACCACTCCTTCCCGTCGCTTCTGCTCTGCCTGTTAGCTTTACTATACCTGCGCCTGTGCCTTCTGTGAAAACAGTGACATACCATTTTTATCGCTTTTCACATTTTTCGATGAGAACTCTCTATCAAAGCACCTTTTTGATAAAAAAATATTGTCGCCAGCAGGTATGTGAAAAAGCGCGGCGACACCGCAGAATATTAGCGTGCTCACCTTTTATTTTCCCTGGAGGGAAAATGTCCCGCGTATCACAGGCCAGGAGCCTGGGTAAATATTTCCTGCTCGTCGATAACATGCTGGTCGTGCTCGGCTTTTTTGTCGTTTTTCCACTTATATCGATTCGTTTTGTCGATCAAATGGGCTGGGCGGCGCTAATGGTCGGGATCGCGCTGGGCTTACGCCAGTTTGTACAACAGGGTCTTGGCGTGTTTGGCGGGGCAATAGCCGACCGCTTTGGTGCGAAACCGATGATCGTCACCGGCATGCTGTTACGTGCGGCGGGATTCGCCACGATGGCAATCGCTCATGACCCCTGGCTGCTGTGGTTCTCCTGTTTCCTTTCCGGGATTGGCGGCACCCTTTTCGACCCACCGCGTACCGCGCTGGTGGTTAAGCTTATCCGTCCGCAACACCGGGGGCGTTTCTTCTCAATTTTGATGATGCAGGACAGCGCTGGCGCGGTAGTGGGCGCCCTGCTGGGAAGCTGGCTGCTGCAATACGATTTCCGCCTGGTCTGCGCCACCGGCGCGGTGCTGTTTATTCTCTGCGCGCTGTTTAACGGTCTGTTTCTGCCTGCATGGAAGCTGTCGACGGTAAAAGCGCCGGTGCGGGAAGGGCTTGACCGCGTGCTGAGCGATAAACGCTTCGTCACCTATGTTTTAACGTTGACCGGCTACTACATGCTCGCCGTGCAGGTCATGCTGATGCTGCCGATTATGGTTAACGATATTGCTGGCACGCCGGCGGCGGTAAAATGGATGTATGCCATTGAGGCCTGCCTTTCTCTGACTCTGCTCTATCCGATTGCCCGGTGGAGCGAGCGCCGTTTCCGGCTTGAGCACCGTCTGATGGCCGGGCTGTTGCTGATGACGCTGAGCATGATGCCCATCGGCCTGGTGAGTTCACTCCAGCAGCTGTTTATGCTGATTTGCACCTTCTATATTGGCTCAATCATTGCCGAGCCGGCCCGTGAAACCCTGAGCGCGTCACTTGCCGACGCCCGGGCCCGTGGCAGCTACATGGGCTTCAGCCGTCTCGGACTGGCGCTTGGCGGCGCGCTGGGTTACACCGGTGGCGGCTGGCTGTTTGATGCCGGAAAAGCGCTCCATCAGCCGGAGCTGCCGTGGGTCATGCTCGGTATGGTCGGCTTTATGACGCTGATTGCCCTCTGGTGGCAGTTCAGTGATAAACGCAGCACCCGCGGGATGCTGGAGCCTGGCGCCTGACCTTCTGGGGGAGGATATTTACCTCCCTTCACTATCAGTTTTTTCTGCTGGTTTCTCCAGGATCACCCTGACATACTGGCGTATCAGGACAGATGCGCCGATTTTATGTTGAGGAACACCATGAAAAAGATCGTTATTGCCGCTGCGTTAATTGTCAGTGGGCTGCTGGTGGGATGTAACCAGCTTACGCAGTACACCGTCAGTGAGCAGGAAATTAATCAGGCGCTGGAAAAACATAATAACTTTTCAAAAGATATCGGCGTGCCCGGCCTTGCGGATGCACATATCGTCCTGACGAATCTCGCCAGCCAGATTGGGCGCGAGGAGCCTAACAAAGTCACCCTGTCCGGCGATGCCAGCCTGGACATGACCTCGCTCTTCGGCAATCAGAAAGCGGATATCAAGCTGAAGCTCAAGGCGCTGCCGGTCTTCAATAAAGAGAAAGGGGCAATTTTCCTGCAAGAGATGGAAATCGTCGATGCGGTCATCACGCCGGATAAAATGAAACCGGTGCTGCAAACGCTGATGCCTTATCTCAACCAGTCGTTACAGAACTATTTCAACCAGCAGCCCGCCTACGTTCTGAGCGAAGACAAGAGTAAGGGCGAATCTCTGGCGAAAAAATATGCCAAAGGGATAGAGGTGAAACCGGGTGAAATCATCATTCCTTTCACCGACTAAATACTCCGGGCGCTCAGGCGCCCGTTTTTTTTAACGGAATAGTGTGCAAACGAAAACGTTTCCGCTTATGATTTGTGTCCGGCAAAAACAGCCATCTTATGACTGATCCCTTTCAAGCCGGAGCTTCCATGACTGTACAATCCCAGGTTCTCAAAATCCGCCGCCCAGACGACTGGCATATCCATCTTCGTGATGGCGACATGCTGAAAACCGTCGTGCCGTATACCAGCGAAATTTATGGCCGTGCGATTGTTATGCCTAACCTGGTTCCGCCAGTCACCACCGTCGAGGCCGCGATCGCCTATCGCCAGCGTATCCTTGACGCCGTTCCGGCCGGGCACGATTTTACTCCGTTGATGACCTGCTACCTGACGGACTCGCTGGATCCCAATGAGGTTGAGCGCGGATTTAACGAAGGTGTGTTCACCGCCGCGAAGCTCTACCCGGCAAACGCCACCACCAACTCCAGCCATGGGGTGACGAGCATTGACGCCATCATGCCCGTTCTGGAGCGTATGCAAAAACTGGGAATGCCACTGCTGGTGCACGGGGAAGTGACCCACGCTGACATTGATATTTTCGATCGCGAAGCGCGTTTTATCGAAACGGTCATGGAGCCGCTGCGCCAGCGTCTTCCTGGGCTGAAGGTAGTGTTTGAACACATTACGACCAAAGATGCCGCAGAGTATGTCCGGGATGGAAACGAATTGATTGCCGCCACCATCACCCCGCAGCACCTGATGTTTAACCGTAACCACATGCTGGTGGGTGGCGTTCGCCCACATCTGTATTGTCTGCCGATCCTCAAGCGCAATATCCACCAGCAGGCGCTACGTGAGCTGGTCGCCAGCGGCTTCCCGCGCGCGTTCCTCGGCACGGATTCCGCCCCGCATGCCCGTCACCGAAAAGAGGCGAGCTGCGGCTGTGCAGGCTGCTTTAACGCCCCGACCGCCCTGGCAAGTTACGCAACCGTCTTTGACGAGATGAATGCGTTAGGCCATTTCGAAGCCTTCTGCTCCCTTAACGGCCCGCGTTTCTACGGTCTGCCGGTTAATGACACGTTCATTGAGCTGGAGCGCAAAGAAAGCCAGGTTGAAGCGTCGATTGAGCTCACCGACGATACGCTGATCCCCTTCCTGGCCGGTGAAACCGTAAGCTGGACGGTAAAAAGCTAAAAAATTGTCATCCCCCTGTTGTCAAACCGCCAATATAACTGTATAAATAAACAGTATATTACACAGGGGGCATTTATGCGTATTGAAGTCACCATTGCCAAAACCACCGTCCTGCCTGCTGGCGCACTCGACGCTCTGGCGGGTGAGCTATCCCGACGTATTAACAGCACTTTTCCTGAAAACGATGGCGCCATAACGGTACGTTATGCGACAGCAAACCATCTTTCCGTCATTGGCGGCGCGAAAGAAGACAAAGACCGCATCAGCGAAATTTTGCAGGAAACATGGGAAAGCGCCGACGACTGGTTTATCACTGATTAAAATTTGCTCCCTCATTGTGTTTTTTTGCCGGGTCGCCCCGGCTTTTTTTCGTTTCGTCTCCTGAAAGTTCAAAATATTTCAGTATCTTCTTAGAAAATCGTGAACAAGATGACGTTTTATTGTTCGAACAATCCTAAAAAGCAGAAAAATGTGTTGCTACCCGTTTATTTTTTCCTGCGGAACCCTTATTAATTGATATACTGAAAAAGCTTTCAGAAAAACATGCATTGAACCTCAAAGTCGTTGTCTTCTAACACGCATTAAGGGGGTTATAATGGAAAAGAATAATGAAGTCATCCAGACCCATCCACTCGTTGGCTGGGATATCAGCACCGTAGACAGCTACGATGCGCTGATGCTGCGTTTGCACTACCAGACCCCGAATCAGCTAAACCGTGACGAAGCGGAAGTTGGACAGACGCTGTGGCTTACAACAGACGTCGCCCGTCAGTTTATTTCTATTTTGGAAGCAGGCATCGCAAAAATAGAATCTGGCGACTACCAGGAAAATGAGTATAAACGGCATTGACCTTATGCCCCTTTTCACTCAACAGGCACCCTCGCGGTGCCTTATTTATTTCGCTCTTGTATAAGCCCACATAGTTAATTACTCTGCTAACAAAGCGTTAGTAAAGAGAAGCCTATGAAATACGATTTGATCATTATCGGAAGCGGCTCCGTTGGATCTGCAGCCGGTTATTACGCTACGCAGGCGGGTCTGAATGTGCTGATGATTGACGCCCACCATCCCCCTCATTCTGAAGGAAGCCATCACGGCGATACCCGTCTTATCCGTCACGCTTACGGCGAAGGTGAGCGCTATGTACCGCTGGTGCTTCGGGCTCAGACGCTGTGGGATGAGCTGGCCGCAGTCACCGAAGAACGCATTTTTGAGCGCACCGGGGTTATTAATCTGGGGCCCGCCAACTCCACGTTTCTGGCGAATGTCGAGGAGAGCGCGAAAGCCTACCGTCTGGATGTTGAGCGTCTGGATGCGAACGACATAATGGCGCGCTGGCCGGAAATTTCTGTCCCTGAAGACTACATTGGATTGTTTGAAGCCAATTCCGGGGTACTGCACAGCGAAACGGCCATTAAGACATGGATTGATCTCGCCGCCAAAGCGGGCTGCGCACAGTTGTTTAACTGTCCGGTCACGGGTATCACCCACCATGCCGGGGGTTCAACCGTCACCACGTCTGAAGGTGAATATACCGCCACGCGCCTGCTGGTGAGTGCGGGAACGTGGGTGACGAAACTGCTGCCGGATCTGCCCATCCAGCCGGTACGCAAAGTCTTCTCCTGGTTCCAGTCTGACGGGCGTTACTGCAGCCAGAACAAATTCCCGGCGTTCACGGGCGAGTTACCTAATGGCGACCAGTACTACGGTTTCCCCTCGGAAAAAGACGCGCTCAAGATTGGCAAACATAACGGCGGACAGGTCATTTCCTCTGCGGAAGAACGCAAGCCGTACGGAGCCTATCCGCAGGATGGTTCCGAAGCCTTCACGTTCCTGCGTAATATTCTGCCGGGCGTAGGCGGGTTGCTTTATGGCGCAGCGTGCACCTACGACAATACGCCAGATGAAGACTTCATCATCGACACCCTGCCTGGGCACGACAACACCCTGATCGTAACCGGGCTCAGCGGTCACGGGTTTAAATTTGCCTCTGTGTTAGGTGAAATCGCCGCCCAGTTTGCTCAGGGGGTTGCGCCTTCGTTTGATCTCAAACCCTTCGCGCTCTCGCGCTTTAGCCGATAATACCGCTACAGGCTCCGAATAACCGGAGCCTGATTTGCGAGAGGATCATCATGCGCAGACTGGTGAATTACCTTATCAATAACATCCGCGAGCATTTCATGCTCTACATTGTCCTTTGGTCGCTGCTGGCGATTGTTGACGTCATCTTTATTGTATTCTTCTGAAAACCATCACTGACGTTTATTGACACTCCTTTAAACTTATTTAACTTATAGTTTTTATAAAAAGTCATCTCAAATTTATTGAACGAAGCGATTGAAATACATTGCGGAAACATATTCAAATTCGCTGAAATAAAATAACTAAATAACATTATTCCTTTTTTTCAGTTGCATTATTTAATTAATCCGGCCATTTTTATTGCTCAGTCATTTGAGAACGGAAATTCATATGCAATGGCGTAACTCCTCCAGCCGCTACGGAATAATATCCATGTGTTTACACTGGCTATTTGCACTTGCTGTCTATGCCATGTTTGGTCTCGGCCTCTGGATGGTGACATTAAGCTATTATGACGGTTGGTATCATCAGGCCCCCGAATTGCACAAAAGCATTGGGGTTCTGCTGATGATGGGTCTGGTTTTTCGCGTGATCTGGCGACATCTCTCTCCGCCCCCTCCTGCCCCCAAAAGCCATGGCCGTCTTACCCGCATAAGCGCTATTGGCGCACATATCGCACTCTATGCTCTGCTGTTCGCCATTCTGATCAGCGGCTATCTCATTTCGACCGCAGACGGCAAACAGATCAGCGTGTTTGGGCTCTTTGACGTCCCTGCCACGCTGGCTGACGCCGGTTCACAGGCTGACACCGCAGGTGTAGTTCATCTGTGGCTGGCATGGAGCGTGGTGATCCTGTCTGTTCTGCATGGCCTTGCGGCCCTGAAACACCACTTTATCGATAAAGACGATACGCTGAAGCGCATGCTTGGCCGTTCGTCAGTTGACTCTGGAGCATAAAATGAAAAAACGCCTGTTGGGTATCGCATTAGGTTCGCTGTTATTTACCACCGGTTCGGCCATTGCCGCCGACTATAAAATTGATAAAGAAGGCCAGCATGCCTTCGTCAATTTCCGTATTCAGCATCTGGGTTACAGCTGGTTATATGGTACGTTCAATGATTTCGATGGCACATTTAGTTTCGACGAGAAAAACCCTGCTGCCGATAAAGTAAACGTCACCATTAATACTAACAGCGTCGACACTAATCACGCCGAGCGTGATAAACATCTGCGCAGCGCTGAATTCCTGAACGTAGGCAAATTCCCGCAAGCTACTTTCGCGTCGACAGAAGTGAAGAAAGACGGTGATAAGCTCGCTATTACCGGTAATCTTACGCTGAACGGCGTAACAAAACCGGTAACACTGGATGCGAAATTAATCGGCCAGGGCGACGATCCGTGGGGCGGAAAACGTGCTGGCTTTGAAGCCGCCGGCAAAATTCATCTGAAAGATTTTAATATCACCACAGATTTAGGACCGGCATCGCAGGATGTAGAGCTGATTATTTCGGTGGAAGGCGTTCAGCAAAAGTCATAAAACAGGCCCGGCAGGCTTTTACGCCGCCGTGCAATGTTTTACTCCGGGTCCGGAATACCCAGTTTGGTATTCAGTCGGCCCCGGGATTTATTAAAGATCTTATTCCCGTTCTCGCGCCCGGCACGGCGACGACGTTGCTCTTCTTCAGGCAGGATACTCTCTTCACTGCACAGCTCGCTACAGCAGCCATTAAACTTCTCGGCACATGCAGGACACTGAATAAACAGAAGATGACAACCGTCGTTTTTGCAGTTGGTATGCGTGTCGCACGGCGTACCGCACTGGTGGCAGTGAGCGATTACGTCCTCTGAAATTCGCTCGCCCATACGCTCATCAAACACAAAGTTTTTACCGATAAAACGCACCGGTAACCCCTGCTCGCGGGCGCGGCGGGCATATTCAATGATCCCACCCTCAATATGCCAGACTTTATTAAAACCGTTGTGTTTCATCCAGGCACTGGCTTTTTCGCAGCGGATCCCCCCGGTGCAATACATAACGATCTTTTTGTCTTTATGCTCCTGCATCATCTCAACCGCTTTCGGCAGCTGTTCGCGGAAAGTGTCGGCAGGAATTTCCATCGCATTCTCGAAGTGGCCCACTTCATATTCGTAGTGGTTACGCATATCGATGAACACTGCATCCGGATCGTCGAGCATCGCGTTCACTTCAGCGGCCTTGAGGTACTCCCCCACATTAGCGGCATTGAAGTTCGGATCGTCGATGCCATCCGCCACAATACGCTCACGCACCTTCATGCGCAGCACCCAGAACGATTTGCCGTCATCATCCAGCGCAATGTTCAGGCGTAAGCCGTTAAGCGCCGGATCAAAACCATAAAGGAGATCGCGGAAGGCACTGACTTTGCTTTCCGGCACGCTGATCTGCGCGTTAATACCCTCACGCGCCAGATAGACGCGACCAAACACGTTCAGGGCGGTGAAAGCCTGGTAAAGCGCATCGCGGGTCGCCTGTGGATCGTTGATGGTAAAATATTTATAGAAAGAGATCGTTGTGCGCGGTTCGGTTTCGGCCAACATACGCGCTTTCAACATCTCATTCGAAACGCGGTTGTGTAACACTGGCATGGTGTACAAGTCCTGCAATCGTTGAGAAATAAAAATCGGTCGGCATGATATAGCAAACAAAGACAATTTACATCCACACAATTTACGCTACATTTCAGTCAACCTGATTAATCAGACTTAACACTTGCATATTCTTTCATGTTTCGATGACAGACATTTTGGCTATGCCTCAAAAAATGAGACAATAGCCCTTCAGGACGTTAGAACACAGGACAGACATGACCCAGTTACCGAAATTTACTGCCGCGCTTTTACACCCACGCTATTGGTTAACATGGTCAGGCATTGGCTTGTTGTGGCTAATTGTACAGCTGCCTTATCCCGTAATTTTCCGCATGGGTAAAGGACTGGGCCGCATTGCTCAACAATTTATGAAGCGTCGCGCCAGGATCGCGTATCGAAATCTTGAGCTTTGCTTTCCTCAGATGAGCGAATCTGAGCGTCACGACATGGTGGTTAAAAACTTCGAATCTGTCGGCATGGGACTGATGGAGACCGGTATGGCCTGGTTCTGGTCTGATAAGCGCATGGCGCGCTGGACGGAAGTGGCCGGAACCGGCATGGATCCGGTGCATAATCTCAAGGCCAACCAGACTGGCGTCCTGCTGATTGGCGTTCATTTCCTGACGCTCGAAATTGGCGCACGCATGTTCGGCATGCAGGCGCCGGGTATTGGCGTTTATCGTCCCAACGATAATCCGGTGATCGATTTGATCCAGACCAACGGACGCATGCGCTCGAATAAAAGCATGATCGACCGCAAAGACCTTAAAGGGATGATCCGCGCCCTCAAATCAGGTGAAGTGGTCTGGTATGCCCCGGATCATGACTACGGCCCGCAATCCAGCGTGTTTGTCCCGTTCTTTGCGGTGGAAGAGGCCGCGACGACCACCGGGACCTGGATGCTGGCGCGGATGTCCAAAGCCGCTATCGTGCCGTTTGTTCCGCGCCGTAAGCCGGACGGTTCAGGCTATCAGCTCATCATGCTGGAGCCGGAACTCACGCCGCCACTGGATGATGCAGAAACCACCGCGCGCTGGATGAACGCTATTGTCGAGAAATGCATTATGCTCGCTCCCGAGCAGTACATGTGGCTGCATCGCCGCTTCAAAACCCGGCCTCAGGGCGTCCCTTCTCGTTATTAATCTGCATGCGGTCTTCCGGGCCGCAAGCTGTTTTAGCTTTAAAAGCTCCCCGTCATTGCGGCAATCATACCCCAGGCGCATAATTAGCAGGCTTATTACCTCACTGGTCACGGTGCCCTGCACCTCATTATGCGGATAGTTATGTCCTCCACAGATGCTCCCATAAACTGGAAACGCAACCTGACGGTTGCATGGCTGGGTTGTTTTCTTACTGGCGCCGCCTTTAGCCTGGTAATGCCCTTCCTGCCCCTCTACGTTGAACAGCTCGGCGTCACCGGCCATAGCGCACTGAATATGTGGTCCGGCCTGGTGTTCAGCATTACGTTCCTGTTCTCCGCCATTGCGTCGCCTTTCTGGGGTGGGCTTGCGGATCGCAAAGGCCGCAAAATTATGCTGCTGCGCTCCGCGCTCGGCATGGCGATCATAATGCTGTTGATGGGGGTGGCGCAGAATGTCTGGCAGTTTCTGATATTACGCGCGCTTCTGGGTCTGCTCGGGGGATTTATCCCCAATGCCAACGCCCTGATCGCAACCCAAATCCCACGCCATAAAAGCGGCTGGGCATTAGGTACGCTCTCCACTGGCGGCGTAAGCGGCGCACTGCTGGGTCCGCTGGCGGGCGGGCTGCTGGCCGACCACTACGGACTGCGGCCGGTATTCTTCATTACCGCCAGCGTGCTGTTCCTCTGCTTCCTCGTGACGCTTATCTGCATCCGCGAGAATTTCACGCCGGTAGCCAAAAAAGAGATGCTGCACGCCCGGGATGTGCTGGCCTCGCTGAAAAACCCAAAGCTGGTGCTGAGCCTGTTTGTGACCACCATGATTATTCAGGTGGCCACCGGTTCAATCGCGCCTATTCTGACGCTCTATGTCCGCGATCTGGCGGGAAACGTCAGCAACATTGCTTTTATTAGCGGCCTGATCGCCTCTGTTCCCGGCGTGGCCGCGTTGCTGAGCGCGCCGCGGCTCGGCAAGCTGGGCGATCGCATCGGCCCGGAGAAAATCCTGATCTGCGCCCTGATCCTCTCCGTCCTGCTGCTGATCCCCATGTCGATGGTGCAGTCTCCCTGGCAGCTCGGCGTGTTGCGCTTTCTGCTGGGCGCAGCGGACGGCGCGTTGCTTCCGGCGGTGCAGACGCTGCTGGTCTATAACTCCACCAACCAGATTGCCGGGCGTATTTTCAGCTACAACCAGTCGTTTCGCGATCTGGGTAACGTCACCGGGCCGCTGGTCGGCGCGGGGGTTTCGGCCAGTTTCGGTTTCCGGGCGGTCTTTATCGTGACGGCAGGCGTCGTGCTGTTCAACGCTGTTTATTCCTGGCTCAGCTTATCCCGGGCGCTACGCCCGGCGCGCATAACACAACATCGTGACGGCTAATTTACGCATTCATACTTGCAAAATCACATAATCAGCTATTCTTTCCCTGAATACCTTCACGAAAAACAGGGAGACACCAATGACAATGTACGCCACGCTGGAAGAAGCTATCGATGCCGCTCGCGAAGAATTCCTCGCCGATAATCCCGGCATTGAGGAAGAAGATGCTGACGTGCAACAACTCAATATCCAAAAATACGTCCTTCAGGACGGCGATATTATGTGGCAGGCCGAATTCTTTGCTGATGAAGGTGAAGACGGAGAATGTCTGCCGATATTGAGTGGTGAAGGTGCGCAGGCGGTATTCGACGGCGACTATGACGAAATTGAGTTACGTCAGGAGTGGCTGGAAGAAAATACGCTGCATGAATGGGATGAAGGTGAGTTTCAGCTCGAACCGCCGCTGGATACCGAAGAGGGTCAGGCCGCAGCGGACGAATGGGACGAGCGATAAGCTCTCGTTACTCGTAAGGGCCGTGGCTGGCATCGATGGGCAGCAGTAGCGTGTCGAAAATCAGCGAAAACGGCAGATCGAGCACGGTGAGATAGCGCCATGCGGAATCGCGGACATCCCACTGTACGCCGGGGTAGTACTGATTCCCGTGGCCCTGTCCGGGAATGGTGCGGCTGATGATGCTGCCGCAGCCGCTGAGCAGGCATGCCATCATGACAACAATGATTACTTTCATTTCTGACCTCTAAAAAAATACCGGCGATTAAGCCGGTATTTTATTTGGCGGGTGGCGCTTCGCTTACCCGCCCTACTTAACAACTTACTTCGCCTTCAGGGCCAGCGGATTCAGCTTCACGTCCTTGTAGTAGTTCACCCACGAAGAGTATCTCTCCGGAGAAGTCCACACGCGGTAGTGAAGCCGTGCCATCGTCACCGGATCGCTCAACAGCACCAGACGACGGTCGCGGTTAAGCTTTTCTGGCGTCTCATTCAGCGCCTGCTCAACGTGGCGATCGCGGGCGATCTCCAGCACCTGGCTGGCACGGTGACGCGCAGTCGCCATCGCGGTTGCCAGCGCGTTGAATGACGGGTTAAACACGGCGTGCATAAAGCCATCATCCAGCGTGCGTTTGCGGTTCTGCTCCAGATAGGTATCGGTATCCACCAGCACCTGCGGCGGAGAATACTCTTCCGGGATCAGGAACAGCTTCCAGCGTTTGGTACGCAGGCCCACCGTAGAACGGCTGGAGATCACCGACACAAATGGCGACAGGATTAGCGAGAAGACGATTGGCGCCAGCCAGAACAGGAAACGCAGATCCAGCCAGGCCATACCAACGGCCCACACCAGGCCCAGCAGCAGCTGAGAGCCGTGGCGCATAAAGGCTTCACTCCATGGCGTAGAGTCATCGTCACGCTGCGGTGAATTCCACACCACTTCCCATCCCAGGAACGCGCTCACCACGAATACCGTGTGGAACAGCATACGCACCGGTGCCAGCAGGACCGAGAACAGCACTTCCAGCAGCAGTGAAAGGGTTACGCGGCAAAAACCACCGTACTCCTTCGAACCTTTACACCAGATCAGAATGATACTGAGCAGCTTGGGCAGGAACAGCAGCACCATGGTCGACGCGAACAGCGCAATCGCCAGCTCCGGACGCCACTGCGGCCACACCGGGAACAGCTGGCGCGGTTGCAGGAAGTACTGCGGCTCCGTCAGGGCATGCACAACCTGCAACGCGGTCGAGAGTGCCAGGAACATAAACCACAGCGGCGCAGACAGATAGGACATGACGCCCGTCAGGAACACCGCACGGTGAACAGGGTGCATCCCCTTCACCAGGAACAGGCGGAAGTTCATCAGGTTACCGTGACACCAGCGGCGGTCACGCTTGAGCTCATCCAGCAGGTTCGGCGGCAGCTCTTCATACGAGCCCGGCAGATCGTAGGCAATCCAGACGCCCCACCCTGCGCGACGCATCAGCGCGGCTTCCACAAAGTCATGCGACAGAATGGACCCGGCAAACGATCCTTCACCCGGCAGCGGCGCCAGGGCGCAGTGCTCGATGAATGGCTTCACGCGGATAATGGCGTTGTGGCCCCAGTAGTGAGATTCACCCAGCTGCCAGAAGTGCAGACCGGCAGTAAACAGCGGCCCGTAGACGCGGGTCGCAAACTGCTGGCAGCGCGCATATAGCGTGTCCATACCGGACGCTTTTGGCGAGGACTGAATAATACCCGCGTTCGGATTGGCTTCCATCAGACGGACCAGCCCGCTCAGGCAGTCGCCGCTCATCACGGAGTCCGCATCCAGTACCACCATGTAGCTGTACTGGTTACCCCAGCGACGACAGAAGTCATCGATGTTCCCGCTCTTACGCTTAACACGACGACGACGACGACGGTAGAAGATCTGCCCTTCGCCCTGCACTTCAGCAATCAGCTCCATCCAGGCTTTTTGCTCTGCCACGCAGATATCCGGGTTGTAGCTGTCGCTCAGGATGTAGACGTCGAAATGCGCCGCGTTACCGGTCGCCTTTACGGACTCCCAGGTGGCACGCAGCCCGGCGAATACGCGGTCAACATCTTCGTTACAGATAGGCATGATCAGCGCGGTACGGTGCTCAGGATTGAGGGGTTCATCCCCGACCGTCGACGCGGAAATGCTGTATTTGTCACGCCCCATCAGCAGTTGCAGGAAGCCCATCAGCGCCGTCCAGAACCCGGCGGAGACCCAACAGAACAGCACGGCAAACAGCAGAAGGATGCCGCTCTGTAAAATATACGGCAGCAGCTGCATGAAGGAGACCCAGATATCCTGGCCAATCATGTCAGCAGGGTTAATCAATGCCCAGCCCTGGTACGGCAGAATAGTTTTCATGTACCAGGTGGCGACAACCGTCTGTGCCAGCGTCAGCAGCAGCAGAATGTAACGACGAATCGTTCCCACGGTACGCCATTTCTGCTCGGACGCCTGTTGTTCTTTGGTCAGACGTGACAGATAGCGCGGCGTCACGTCACGCCCACGCAGGCGATCCCAGAAGCGACCCACCGGGTTGGTGCGCCACGGATCGGGGAACATAGAGGAACGCGTGGCCTTCGGCATCGCCTGTAGCTGGTCACGCCCTTCGTCATCCTTGATTAACTGCCCTTCTGCCAGCGAGTCTGGCCATGCCTGCTCCAGACGTGCCTTCACTGACCCCAGCGGCGTATCATCATCACGGGAAAAGTGACGATGTTCACCATCCAGCGCGGTGTGAACCGCGCGGATGTCGCTCGCAGGGAGTGCCGCTTTTTCAATGTCCGTTAGCGGCATGGCATCAATATATTCAGATGTATTATTCATTGGCAGGTAGCTGATAGCTCCAGGTTTCACTCAGCGGCTTATCGTTACTGACCAGCGCGGCGCGCATTTCAGTGGTCTGTTTCGGATCTTTCACCTTCACGCGCAGGGTCAAACGCCACCCTTTGGTGACCGGATTGTAACGCACGGCGTTCTCAACGATTTCACCGTTATCGCCAATGCTGGCCTGTGCCGTCACGGCAGTATCCGGCGCCAGTTTTTTCATATCCTGCCCGGTGAAGTCCACGATAAATGCCAGCGTGCCATCCGGCTGACGAATCAGGTTGGACTGCTTCACGTCCCCCGTAGAACGACGCGTCTGCATCACATACGCGTTATCCGGTGCGTGCAGTTTGTCTTCGTCACGGCTGAAGGTGATCGCATACTTGAAGTTCATCTCTTTACCGGCTTCAGGCAGCTGATCCGGTGTCCAGTACGCCACGATGTTATCGTTGGTTTCATCATTGGTTGGAATTTCAACCAACTCAACCTTGCCTTTACCCCAGTCGCCTTTCGGTGTAACCCAGGCGCTTGGGCGCAGATCGTAGCGGTCGTCCAGATCTTCAAAGCGGGAGAACTGACGGCCACGTTGCAGCAGACCAAAGCCCTGCGGGTTTTCCATCGCAAAGCTGCTGACGGCGAGGTGTTTCGGGTTGTTCAGCGGACGCCAGATCCACTCGCCGTTACCAGCATGAATGGAAAGGCCATTAGAATCATGCAGTTGAGGGCGGAAGTTAGTCGCCGGAGACGGCTGATTCGGCCCGAACAGGAACATGCTGGTCAGCGGCGCGACGCCCAGTTTGCCCACTTTATCGCGCAGGTAAACTTTAGACTGCACGTCAACCACCGTGTCACGCCCTGGCATGATCACGAAGCGATAAGCGCCTGTCGCACGAGGGGAGTCCAGCAGCGCATAAATTGTCAGACGTTTGTCGGTTGGTTTTGGACGTTCGATCCAGAACTCGCGAAAACGTGGAAATTCTTCACCTGATGGCAGCGCGGTATCAATTGCCAGACCGCGCGCAGAAAGCCCGTACACCTGCCCCGCGCCAATCACGCGGAAGTAGCTGGCGCCAAGCATGCTGACGATTTCGTCGTTTTTATCTTTGCTGTTAATCGGGTAAAGCACCTTGAAGCCTGCGAAGCCGAGGTCTTTCACCGTGTCTTTATCGTGTTGCACATCGCCAAAATTGAAATAATCCGGGCTGTACTTGATTTTACGTACCGCGGTCGCCGTCACTTCATTGATGGCAACCGGCGTGTCGAAGTACATACCCTGGTGGTAAAATTCAAGCTTGAACGGGGTTTTAATATTGTTCCAGTACGCTTTATCGTGATTGAACTGGATCTGCTGATAGTCCGCGTATTTCATGTCGCGGAAAACGGAGGGCAGGTTACTTTTTGGCGCTTCGTAGCTCTTGCCCGCCATCGATTTAGCCTGTTTTGCGACATCATCGATGTTAAAGGCCAGTGCAGATGAGGTATACAGTGACAACAGCACTGCTACACCCAACCAACGCATTTTCATCATTTGTGGTTTATGTTTCATAATAAGTAAGCACTTCCCCCTTTGTGTGCTTATATCGATCCGATCCATTTTAATGGAAACTCAGGCAATCCGACAACATTATCACTGCTTTGTTCAGCTCGCTGGCTCATGGATTAAGCAAATGAAAGAACCCGCTTTTCACTTTGCGTGCTTATCCTGGAGACAGGGTGTCGGTCTTGGTGTAGGGTTGGCTCCGAATGTAACCATTATGAGCCTTAGGGATAAGGCGAAAAGTCTGAGAATGCGCAAAGTTATATGAGCACAACCCCTGTACAACGTGAATATTTCCTCGACTCGATCCGCGCATGGCTCATGCTATTGGGGATCCCTTTTCATATTTCACTGATCTATTCCAGCCACACCTGGCATGTGAACAGCCAGATGCCCTCCTGGTGGCTGACGCTGTTCAATGATTTTATCCATGCCTTCCGCATGCAGGTGTTTTTCGTCATTTCAGGCTATTTCTCTTACATGCTCTTCTTGCGCTATCCCCTCAAGCGGTGGTGGAAAGTGCGCGTGGAGCGCGTGGGCATACCAATGTTGACGGCCATTCCGCTGCTGACGCTGCCGCAGTTCATCATGTTGCAGCATGTTAAAGGCAAGGCGGAAAACTGGCCTAATCTCTCGTTCTATGAGAAATACAACACCCTGGTCTGGGAGCTGATTTCCCACCTCTGGTTCCTGCTGGTACTGGTGGTGCTAACCACGGTGAGTTTGCTGATCTTCAGTCAACTGCGCCAGCGCGCGAGCGCCGCAACCTCGACCTTCTTCGCCAACATCACCCTGGGCAAGCTGTCGCTGCTGTTTCTTGCGCTGGGGGTCGCGTATGCCGCCGTCAGGCGTACGCTGCTCATTGTCTACCCTCCCATTCTGAGCGATGGGCTGTTTAATTTCGTGGTGATGCAGACCCTGTTCTACATTCCCTTCTTCCTGATTGGGGCGCTGGCATTTATTCATCCCCGGCTTAAAGCGCTGTTTACCACCCCCTCCCCCTGGTGTGCGGTGGGTGCTGCGCTGGCCTTTGCCGCCTATCTTCTCAATCAGCGCTTTGGCAGCGGGGACGCGTGGATGTATGAGACAGAGAGCGTGATAACGATGCTGATGGGCCTGTGGATGGTTAACGTGGTGTTCGCCCTTGGCCATCGTCTGCTGAATTTTAAATCAAGTCGCGTCACCTATTTCGTTAATGCTTCACTGTTTATCTACCTGGTCCACCATCCGCTGACGCTGTTTTTCGGGGCGTACATTACGCCGCATATCAAATCGAATGCGCTGGGCTTCTTCACCGGTCTGGTCTTTGTGGTTGGCATTGCCATCGTGTTGTATGAAATCCACCTGCGGATCCCGCTTTTGCGTTTCCTGTTCTCAGGCAAACCTCAGGTTAAAGCGGGATAAAAAAACGGCGCCTCCAGAGCGCCGTTTTTGCTTTTCAGACATCAAAATGCCTGGCTGCGCGCGGTCAAAAGCCGCTGATACAGGTCGGCGGTGTGCTCATCGAAACAGACAAAAATGACTTTTTCCGGCATGGGTTTGAGGGAAAGGTAGTGATAAACGGTATTCACGGCGATCGTAGCTGCCGCTTCCTTTGGATAACCGTACACCCCGGTGCTAATGGCGGGGAACGCCATGGTCTTATAGCCGTTATCTGCC
Organism: Enterobacter sp. CCUG 70166; assembly: GCF_020224095.1. NCBI lineage: Bacteria > Pseudomonadati > Pseudomonadota > Gammaproteobacteria > Enterobacterales > Enterobacteriaceae > Enterobacter > Enterobacter sp. CCUG 70166. The sequence continues at coordinate 27,078 of NZ_NRIQ01000042.1, read as the reverse complement.
GCAAGCCGCAGGCAGTTACGATAAGCCTGCTCCAGAATCTCAGCCTCATGGCGGTCGCCACCGTGCCAGACGGGTCCAACGGTATGGATCACCGCTTTGGCCGGGAGATCGCCCGCAAGCGTAATAACAGCATGCCCCGGCGGGCACTCTCCCTGCTGCTGGCGCACGGTTTTGCATGCTTCAAGGAGCTGAGGGCCCGCGGCCCGGTGAATGGCACCGTCTACCCCGCCCCCACCCATCAGGGAGGAATTGGCTGCGTTGACGATCACGTCAACGTGCACCGTCGTGATATCGCCATGAATAACGTCGATTTGCGGTCTCATAAACACCCTCTGCAACCCGCCTTTTTCATCAGTGTATCGCAGAGGGAGAAGGAGAAAAACTGTCGCGAAAAAAACGGCGATTAACGGTAATCCACCTGAACGACCGCAAGCGTTTTCTTTTCATTCAGGTATTTCATGGTGACAGCGGCCAGCGCTGAGTGAGGATGATGGCCCCGGAGCGCCTCGTCATAACTGATAGTATGCGTTTTCATACGGTTATTTTCCGGGCAGGAAATTGCAAACTGCTGATGCCGGGGCGTGACTTCGCACGGGTCAGCGACCACCGCGCCACGAAAATGAATCACCCCACCATTCTCTACAGTTGCTGAATAAGCCGGAGGAAAAAAAGAGGACAGGATCAGTCCCAGACCAGAAATAATACACGCTGCGGATTTGAACATTATTTGTACTCCTCAATGAAATTCGTCCTTGAGGGGTAAAAACGCTCCGTTATGACGTATCAATTTAAGCAACCCGTTTGCTGGGTTCTTGATATCAGCATAGCTTACCTGTGCAGCGCCGCCACTTTATTAAATCATTGATTTTATGAATGATTAAAGCGTACTTGCCGGTGCGTTCCACTGCTGTGATAAATGAAGCGATTTTCCATCGGAAACGGTGACGATTATTTTTACCGCATCCCCTGAGCGAATATTTAAACTGATTCGCGTTAAATCAATCGGCTGATTAGCGGGTATAAAAAGAGTATTTTTCTGCCGCGATGTACTTTGTCCCCCCTGCCCCTGTCGGACAGATAACACCTCAACCTGACATTCGCAGGCGTCTGCCAGCGTGACCTGAGGAATAATGGTTGTCACATTTGCCTGCTGTGAGGTGCTGAACGTTATCTGGCTGGCAAGCGCGGCAAGGAGAATGAAGGTGCTCATGAGATCCTCCCGAAAAAAAACAGGGCGCATGCCCTGTTTTTTGGTACAGAAATGAATCAGTACTGGTGTGCGGTCGCGTTGTTGCCGAAGCCAACCTGGTGCACAGTCACCGTTGAGCCGGACGCTGTCTGGTCTACCGCCGCGCCGTTGCCGCCGCCGAACTGTTTCACGTTGATAACAGAATCTTTGCTATTCCACTGGTCGATGGTGGCGCTGTTACCAAAGCCTTTTTGCAGCAGATCGATAGAACTGTCATCAGAGCCCTGGCCAACGTCTGCGCCGTTACCGCCACCATGCTGGGTAATGGTCAATTCAGAATCTCGGGCGTCCGTCTGCAAAGCAAGCGCGGAGTTACCGCCGCCGTACTGGTAAATGCTCAGGGTTGAGTCAGGGCCGTTATTGCCGCCACCCCAGCCACCACCGTGACCGCCGCCAAATTGTGGTACCGCACCTGCGAAAGCACTGCCAGAAACTACGATTGCTGCAATAACTGCCACTTTGAAAAGTTTCATGGTAAACCCCCATCGGATTGATTAAGGCGTCACACATCGCTAGCGTTGAATAACGCGAATAGCCATTTGCGACTGTCTCTGTACTACAACTGCTGTTTTCTGCGTACCATACTGCGTTATATTCGCCCTGTTACCCGAGCCTTTCTGGATAATCATGGCGGTGTTGCCAAAAACGCCCTGCTTAATACTCGCATCGTTGCCGTTGCCGGTCTGATCGATATAAGCAAGGTTATACGTCCCTGACTGATCAACATTCGCGCGGTTATTCCCGCCCTCCTGGGAAATAACGGACAGCAATTTAGAACCGCCCTGGCGTACATCAGCATTATTTCCTGAACCCTGTTGACCAATAATGGCTGCCTGATTGTATGAAGCTTTACTTAATTCATTTATCGCAAAATTATATTCAGAACTGGCTAAATCTGAATCACCTGCGATTACAAACCCAGGCGCACCCAGTAATGTAAACATCATAAACAACGTTTTGTTTTTCATGCTGTCACCCTGGACCTGGCTATAAAAAAGGTATTCCTTACTCCGTTAACGCGATTCGTTTTGTTAACGCCGCGTTACGGAAAAGAGTATGTCTGCCGAAACATGTTTAATATCTCACCCGTGCGCCTTATTTTTATATTCCCCTTCACCTCAAAGTCGTAAATCTCGCCTGAAACGACGGGATACTCGCCTAAAGCAGAAACCAAAAATGTCTTCCTGCGCTTGTACAACAGCGAGACAGGTTGTCCAACCTGTACCGGCTTCTTCAGACAAAAACGACAATGCCCTTTGTCACGCGCGTGACACGAAGCAAGTTTTCTTAAGAAAAAACTCCGGCTTAGGGAAGTCTTATGTTTTTAGCAGAGTTCATACTTTTTACCGGTTGGCTTACAATAATAAAAAACCAGATAATACAACTCATTATAATATACCGTATGGTTTTTAAAATCTGTGCACGTTTATACACCTGTACAACTTTCCCCTTATCTTAAAATCTATTAACCCTGCAAAATACACAAATAAATATCGAATTTTACATTCTGTTACACGATTAACACTTGCTTTAAAGTTTGCAATAGCTAGATTGAAAACAGCAGTACGTTATTTGTTTTTAATTTTACCGCCTCCTTTGGAGGAAGGTTTTTTAACTACACACAGCAGTGCCACACCTGCAGTACTTCTGGTGCCCTTTTCAATAAAACGAGGGCAACTGCCGGGTGTCATAAATAACGTGGGGTTTCATCATGTTTAATGAAGTCCATAGCTTACCCGGTCATACATTATTGTTGATCACAAAACCTTCCTTACAAGCGACAGCGTTATTGCAGCATTTAAAACAATGCCTGTCACTTAACGGGAAACTTCATAACATTCAACGTTCTTTTGATGATATCGCTCCTGGCAGCATCATTCTTCTCGATATGATGGAAGCGGATAAAAAACTGATCCATTACTGGCAAGATAATTTAAGCAGGAAAAACAATAATATCCGCGTGTTGTTATTGAATACGCCTGATGAGTATCCTTTCCGCGAAATTGAGAGCTGGCCGCATATTAACGGCGTGTTTTACGTTACAGAAGAAGAAAACCGTGTCGTGGAGGGTTTGCAGGGCATATTGCGGGGGGAGTGTTATTTCTCGCAAAAACTGGCCAGCTACCTCATTACCCACTCCGGAAATTATCGCTATAACAGTTCGGAATCGGCCCTTCTGACGCACCGTGAGAAAGAGATCCTGAACAAACTGCGTATTGGTGCTTCAAATATTGAAATCGCCCGTTCGTTATTTATCAGCGAAAATACGGTTAAGACGCATCTTTATAATCTTTTCAAAAAGATAGCTGTTAAAAATCGCACGCAGGCGGTGTCGTGGGCAAACGATAACCTCAGGCGTTAATAGCATGAAACGCACCCTAAGTTGGATTGCCGCCGCAGGCATTATGCTTGCTGCCGGAAACCTTCAGGCTGTTGAAGTGGAAGTTCCTGGACTGTTGACCGACCACACCGTCACCTCTGTCGGACACGATTTTTATCGTGCCTTCAGCGATAAGTGGGAAAGCGATTATCCGGGTAATTTAACCATCAACGAACGGCCCAGTGCGCGCTGGGGAAGCTGGATCACAATAACCGCTAATCAGGACGTTATTTACCAGACTTTTTTATTCCCAACGAAAAGAGACTTCGATCAGAACGTCGCTTTCGCACTGGCACAAACCGAAGAAGCTATTAACCGCCTACAGTTAGATAAAGCCCTTTTGAGCACAGGCGATTTAGCAAAAGATGAGTTCTAGCAACGACACCTATTTCGGAGGCTGTAATGCGTCTCGCACACACAGTGATTTCGTTAATGCTCATTGCGCCGTTGAGTTGGGCCGGAAATATGACATTCCAGTTCCGCAACCCTAATTTTGGCGGCAACCCGAATAACGGAGCCTTTATGCTTAACCAGGCGCAGGCTCAAAACTCCTATAAAGACCCCAGCTATGACGATGATTTCGGTATCGAGACCCCGTCAGCTCTGGATAATTTTACTCAGGCCATCCAGTCGCAAATATTAGGTGGCTTATTAACCAACATTAATACCGGAAAACCCGGCCGGATGGTCACTAACGACTTTATCGTCGATATTGCCAATAAAGACGGGCAGCTTCAGTTAAATGTGACAGACCGAAAAACCGGTAAGACGTCGACAATCCAGGTTTCCGGTTTGCAGACCAGTTCAACTGATTTCTAAACAACCCCGAAATAAGGACAATTATTATGCAGCGCTTTTTTATTTTAGTTGCAGTGTGCTTATTAAGCGGTTGTTTAACTGCCCCGCCAAAAGAAGCCGCTAAACCCACCCTAATGCCCCGTGCCCAGAGCTATCGGGATCTGACGCATCTGCCGGGCCCTACCGGGAAGATATTCGTCTCGGTCTATAACATTCAGGATGAGACGGGCCAGTTCAAACCGTATCCGGCCAGTAACTTCTCCACGGCCGTACCGCAGAGCGCCACCGCGATGCTGGTTACCGCCCTGAAAGATTCGCGCTGGTTTATCCCGCTGGAACGCCAGGGGCTGCAAAACCTGCTTAACGAACGAAAAATCATTCGTGCTGCACAGGAGAATGGTACCGTTGGCGTCAATAACCGCATGCCGCTACAGTCTCTCACCGCAGCCAATATCATGGTGGAAGGCTCGATTATCGGCTACGAAAGTAACGTGAAATCGGGCGGCGCGGGTGCCCGTTACTTTGGTATCGGGGCCGACACGCAGTATCAGCTGGATCAGATTGCCGTCAACCTGCGCGTGGTTAACGTGAGCACGGGTGAAATTTTATCCTCCGTGACCACCAGTAAAACGATTCTCTCATATGAAGTGCAGGCGGGGGTATTCCGCTTTATCGACTACCAGCGTTTGCTGGAGGCTGAAATTGGCTATACCTCTAACGAGCCGGTCATGCTGTGTCTGATGTCGGCCATCGAAACCGGGGTGATTTTCCTGATTAATGACGGCATCGATCGCGGCTTGTGGGATCTTCAGAATAAAAGTGACGTGAGTAATGCGGTGCTGGTGAAATACCGTGAGATGTCGGTTCCGCCGGAGTCATGATTGGCGGCGTATAAAAAGGCGAGATTTTCGTCTCGCCTTTTTTTTATTTACCTACCACAGGAACGTTCTGGCTCTTCTCGCGTCGGGCTGCAAGCCAGAGACCGCTGTTCTTCATAGCGTAGCCAAACAGTAATCCCAGCATGAGCGAAGGGACCACCAGCTTCCAGTCCCCCTGGCCTGCAAAGGTCGCGCAGGCACCCATGAACGTGCCGGGCACAAAGGACAACAGCAGATGTTTTGCCTGAACGCACATCAGGAAAGCCACAATACCAGTCATGACGTACCCCAGGATTTCCACATGCGGCGCCAGCGCGCTGCCCTTCATAATGATCAGCGCCCAGACCACGCCACTCAGTAACGTGCTGCCTGAAATAAAGAGCCCTTTAAAACCACCCTGCGGACAGGCGAAATAGGCCGTGCAGCCAAGAAAACCGGCCCAGCTCAACAAACCGAGAGATACCGCCACCCAACCCCAGAGGCCGGAGAGGATGCCAGTCGTGATTGCAATACAAAGTAATATGTTCATGGTGCGCATCTTAGCAGATGCGCACCCTAGAAATGAGATCAGAAGCACGTTACGTGCAAGTTGAAATGTATCGTTGCAGGATTTTTGTGATTTAAATCACTCTTCACTCTCTTCTTCCAGCTCATCCCACATGGCAGCGATAGCGTCACGCGTCAGCGGAGCCAGCGTTCTCCAGAACGGAGAGGTGGCGTGGGCTTCAACTTTACCCAGGAAGGTTCCGACCCACGGCAGCAGATACGTTTCGAACAGGGTTTCAATCGCCTCATTCTCATCATCACCTGCTTTATCTTCAATCCATGAGGCCGCCAGCAACAGGGTACCGATATGATCGGCAGGCATATCCGTCAGCGGCATGCCGCGTTCTGAAAGAAACGCCCGAACTTCCGCTTCGGTCGCACCTTCCTGCCAGGCAGAACGATACGGCGACACGCGACACTCTTCCCCCACGAACAGCGCGTTGTAATCCGTTGAAATCTGCTGCATATCGCAACTTTTTTGCAAGCGTTCCAGCAACTCATCCTGTTCCAGCGGCCAGCTCTGCGCCAGTTTACCTTCACGAATCAGGGTAAACAGCGGAACCAGCAGTGGATCCTGCGGCTGGCGGTAATATAAGGTGCCCAGCACGCGGCAAAGGATGGAAAACTCATTCATGTTTTTATTCCGTTATTGATTAAAGATCGGCAAATTCATCAATCGGCGCCATGCCGCGCGACTCAAGGAAGTCGAGCATACGACGCGGCGTGACGTTCAGGATCTGTTCTTCCGGGAAATTCACGTCCCGCAATATTTTCAGGCACTCGCTGAAATCACCCAGCGTGAAGGCCGTGTGTGAATCAGAGCCCAGCGCCACCATTCCGCCCGCGTCACGCACGGCCGCCGCAACGTCGCGGCAGTTGGCCTCACTGCCCTTACGCGAATGCACGAACGAGGAGTTGTTGATCTCCAGCGCCACGCGGTGCTTCGCTGCGGCCTGTGCCACGGCCTGAATATCGATCGGGTATTTCGGGTTTCCCGGGTGGCTGATAATGTGCACATTGCCGCTGGCAATGGTGGCAATCATCGCCGCAGTGTTGGTCTCTTTATCCTGGGGCGCAAAGACCGGCTCGTGGAAGCCGGCGAGGATCAGATCTAACGAGGTCAGCATCGGGCCGGTGCAGTCAATTTCACCGTCGGTATTTTTGATGTTCGCTTCGATGCCGCGCAGGATCCCGATACCGTCAACCAGACGTGGCCAAATACGCATATTCACAAAATGCCAGTAGTGCGGCGCATCCGCCATATCCGGACCGTGATCGGTTATCGCAAACAGTTTGATGCCTTTCAGCTTCGCCTGAGCGATATAATCATGGAGGTTACTGTAAGCGTGGGTACTGGCGACGGTGTGCATATGCAGGTCAACGGGATACATCTTTCTCTCCTCTGCGGTTTTTCCAAAGGATAGCAGTTATCAGCGGCGAATATTAGCAAAAACCCGGCGAACGCCGGGTTTCTCTCAGTAGCCTCGCTGTCTGTCGACCTGTCCGGTCACCGCATTGCCCTTCTCTATTTCGCTGATGGTATGCGAGATATACGCCACGGCCTCCGCCGGTCGCGTCACGGCCGCAATATGGGGCGTCATCGCCACGCGCGGATGTGCCCAGAGCGGGCTGTCTGTCGGCAGCGGTTCGCGGCTATACACATCCAGCATTGCGCCTTTCAGTTTACCGCTATCCAGCGCTTTCAGCAGATCGTCTTCCACAACGTGTACCCCGCGCGCCAGGTTCATTAAGTAGCTATCTTCTGCCAACTTGTTGAGGAGCGTGCCATTGATAATGCCGACCGTTTCCGCCGTATTCGGCAGCAGGTTAATGAGAACGCGTGTCCCTTTCAGGAACGCCGGGAGTTCGTCCAATCCGGCAAAGCTCTCGACGCCCGGATAATCCTTACGGCTCCGGCTCCAGCAGCGCAGTGGGAAGCCCCACGGAGCGAGCGCTTCGGCGACTTTCGAACCCAGCACACCCGCCCCGAGGATGCCGACGGTGAAATCTTCACGCTGATAATCCGGGAGAGGTTCCCAGTGGGATTGCTGTTTAAACGCCTGATAATCGTCGAAGCGGCGGAACCAGTGCAGCACCTGGCTTACGGCGTATTCCTGCATCTGCTCCCCCATACCGGTATCTTCCAGACGAAACAGGGGAATATCTTCCGGCAGCATTTCAGGGTGCGCCTTCAGCTTACTGAGAATGGAATCCACCCCCGCACCAAGAGCAAACACCGCCTTCAAACGGCGTCCCTGTAGCATTTCGACCGGGGGATGCCAGACCAGCGCGTAGTCGGCATGTTCATTATCGCCCTGTTTCCATTCGCGAACGCGTGCGCCAGGCAGTGCCGCCGTGAGCGCCTTAATCCAGTAAGCCGTATCAAAAGTGGGGTGATAGAAGATAATATCCATAGTCATTGCCTTTTAGTGCGCTGTTTTATTTTCATTTTCAACTGGCTTGTCAGCATAACAAATTTCTCGCTAAACCGCGTTGCTGATAAAAGAGGCGCTTTTCGCACATTTCGAAATCAGGTTGCCTGAAGTTTGTCTAAACACGCTAAATTACTGAAAAAGTGGGTTGACGGCAGTACGGCTTTTCCTTACATTAGCGCCCGTCCCGACAACAACGGGATGACAATATGGTGAGGTGTCCGAGTGGCTGAAGGAGCACGCCTGGAAAGTGTGTATACGGCAACGTATCGGGGGTTCGAATCCCCCCCTCACCGCCATATTTGAAGAAGAGCTCGCATGAAAATGCGGGCTTTTTTTTCGCATATTGCACGACTGCGGGGGGGATGAGAACCCCCGACCGGGGTTCGACAACTGGCGCAGCCAGTTGGACAGACTGTGAGCGTAGCGAACAGGCTGCCCGAAGGGCGAGCGAAGCGAGTCAATCCCCCCCTCACCGCCATATTTGAAGAAGAGCTCGCATGAAAATGCGGGCTTTTTTTTCGCATGTTGCACGACTGCGGGGGGGATGAAAACCCCCGACCGGGGTTCGACAACTGGCGCAGCCAGTTGGACAGACTGTGAGCGTAGCGAACAGGCTGCCCGCAGGGCGAGCGAAGCGAGTCAATCCCCCCCTCACCCTAACCCTCTCCCCGGAGGGGAGAGGGGATAGTTAGGTGCTCGCATTCAGTTGTCCCCTGGAAACGTTACTCCTCCACCATCCGGGCATATTCTTCGGTTAGAAAATCCACCAGCGTCCTGACCGATGGCAGCAGGCCGCGCCGGGAAGGATATACTGCGTGAATCACTTCCCGTCTTGGCTCCCACGCGTTCAGCACCCGAACAAGCTCACCTGAAGCCAGCTGATCCTTCACCATCAAAATGGGCAACTGTACCACGCCCACGCCCGCCATCGCTGCCTCCCGCAGCGCCAGCATATCGGTAGTCACCAGGCGCGGCGTGAAGTGAATGTCTGCTTTCGCCCCCTCCGGCCCGCTCAGCTCCCACTTATGCAGGTGTTTACCAGCGCCCATACTTAAACCCGGCCATTCGCTGAGCTCAGAAGGCATCGCCGGGTTGCCCATCCGTTCAATCAGTGTCGGCCCGGCAACCAGACAGTGTCCCCTGTCCGCCAGCACCCTTAATACCAAATCGCTGTCATCAAACGGGCGCGGACGAACGCGGATCGCCACATCCACCCCCTCCCCCACCAGATCGACCCGGCGGTTGGTGGCTTCAAGCTGGAGGTTGATCCCCGGATAGCGCGCCATAAACCTCGCCAGCATGGGCCCCACGTGAACGTGCAGTAGGGTTACGGGGCAAGTGATCCTGACCATACCGCGCGGCTCAGCCTGTAAAGCAGCCACCGCCTCCTCCGCAGCTTCAGCCTCCACCAGCATGGCTTTACAGTGCTGATAGAACGTCTGCCCCACTTCAGTCACCGCAAACTGCCGCGTGGTACGTTGTATCAACCGAACACCCAGGCGTTCTTCCAGCTGCGCAATCCGACGGCTCAGTTTCGACTTTGGCTGATCGAGCGCCCGCCCCGCCGCCGCAAAGCCGCCATGCTCCACCACCTTCACAAACCATACGAAATCATTGAGATCCTGCATACGCCCCCATTGTTCCATTTAAGGAACAGTGAATGTCATTTTTGCTATCTACCGGGATATTAACCCTGAATATAAGCTAATTACATCAACAGGACATCAGGAGTTAATCATGAAAAACGTAACAGGCGTGTATACCGCACCTCGTCCGCACTGGGTCGGTGATGGTTTTCCGGTTCGTTCGATGTTTTCTTACCAGACGCACGGCGAACCGCTGAGCCCGTTCCTGCTGCTTGACTACGCCGGACCACATACCTTCCCGGCGGATGGCGCAAAACGCGGCGTGGGCGAGCATCCTCATCGCGGTTTTGAAACGGTGACCATCGTCTACTCAGGCGAAGTTGAGCACCGTGATTCCACCGGCAGAGGCGGCGTTATTGGTCCAGGCGATGTGCAGTGGATGACGGCAGGCGCAGGCATTTTGCACGAGGAGTTCCACTCCAGCGCGTTCTCGCAGAAAGGCGGTGAACTGAAAATGATGCAGCTGTGGGTCAACCTGCCCGCCAAAGACAAAATGGCGACACCTGGCTACCAGAGCATCACTCAGGCGGATATCCCGGTGGTCACCCTGCCGGATAACAGCGGAACAATGCGCGTGATTGCTGGCCGCTTTGGAGAGGTAACCGGCCCGGCGCATACCTTCTCACCGCTTAACGTATGGGATCTCGCGCTGCACCAGGGCAGCCACCTGACGCTCAATCAGCCCGAAGGCTGGAGCACGGCGCTGGTTGTTGTTGAGGGCAGCGTGACGGTGAACGGCACCACGCCTGCGGGTGAGGCGCAGCTGGTCGTGCTGAGTCAGAGCGGCGACAAGCTGCATCTCGAAGCCAGCAGCGATGCCAAAGTGTTGCTGATGGCCGGGGAGCCACTGAATGAACCCATCGTGGGCTATGGCCCGTTTGTGATGAACAGTAAAACCGAAATCGCCGAAGCTATTCGCGATTTCAACTCCGGCCGCTTTGGCCAAATCTAAACGTAATAAAGGAGCGCATTATGTCTACCCCTGCAAACTTCAACGGTGCACGTCCCGTTATTGACGTCAATGATGCCGTTATGCTGCTTATCGATCACCAGAGCGGATTGTTCCAGACTGTTGGAGACATGCCAATGCCTGAGCTGCGCGCTCGTGCAGCAGCGCTGGCAAAGATCGCCTCGCTGGCGAAGATCCCGGTGATCACCACGGCGTCGGTTCCACAGGGACCGAACGGCCCGCTTATCCCGGAGATCCACGCCAATGCGCCGCACGCACAGTATGTGGCACGCAAGGGTGAGATCAACGCCTGGGATAATCCGGAGTTCGTGGCGGCGGTGAAAGCCACCGGACGCAAAACGCTGATTATCGCGGGGACGATTACCAGCGTTTGCATGGCCTTCCCGTCTATCAGCGCGGTGGCGGACGGATATAAAGTGTTTGCGGTGATTGATGCCTCCGGCACCTACAGCAAAATGGCGCAAGAGATCACCCTGGCGCGCGTGGTGCAGGCAGGCGTGGTACCGATGGACACAGCGGCAGTGGCCTCAGAGATCCAGCGCACGTGGAACCGTGAAGATGCGGGAGAATGGGCAGAGGTGTACACACACATCTTCCCTGCCTACCAGCTGCTGATCGAAAGTTACAGCAAAGCGCAGGACGTCGTGAAAAACAGCGAAGTGCTCGATTCGCAGCGTTGATCCTGCGCGGTGCGCCATAAGCTGATTAAGGCTTAACCGAACAGGCACGAATGCAGAAAATCTGCTTGACCGCTTTCGCGCAACTCCCTATAGTAGCGCCCCGTTGCCCCCCAAGCGGTCAGGCAGCAAAACAATATGGTGAGGTGTCCGAGTGGCTGAAGGAGCACGCCTGGAAAGTGTGTATACGGCAACGTATCGGGGGTTCGAATCCCCCCCTCACCGCCATATTTTAAGAAGAGCTCGCATGAAAATGCGGGCTTTTTTTTCGCATGTTGCACGTCTACGGGGGGATGAGAACCCCCGACCGGGGTTCGACAACTGGCGCAGCCAGTTGGACAGACTGAGAGCGAAGCGAGTCAATCCCCGCCGGTGCGGGTGATACCGCCTCACCCATAAAAAAAGCCCGCGCATAAGCACGGGCCCGTTTTAAACTATTCCTCAGTTATTCAACTTCCCCGCCGGCTGCTTTCCTTCAGGAGAAGAAACCTGCCCCGGCAATCCCCCCTCTTCATCTCTGCGCTCCCCCAGCCAGTAATCCGCATTTTTAATCCCAAGCCGAACCGGATCAAACTGTGGATCAATTCCCTGCGCATTCTGGGTTTCATAATCCTTCAGGCTGGCAAAGGCTTTTTTATGCAAGAGGACAATGGCAATAATGTTGAGCCAGGCCATCAGCCCTACCCCGATATCCCCTAATCCCCATGCCAGATCCGCGGTGCGGATTGTGCCATATACCGTGGAAGCCATCAGACATAATTTAAGCAGGAATGTCAGCCACGGACGGTGAATTTTACGGTTGATGTAGGCGATATTGGTTTCAGCGATATAGTAATAGGCAATGATGGTGGTGAAGGCAAAGAAGAATAGCGCGATGGCGACAAAGTAATTACCAAAGCCCGGCATCATACTTTCCATCGCTGTCTGCACATAGCCAGGACCCGCCGCCACGCCTGCAATACCGGTATAAAGGGCTGCGCCGTCGACGCCCTGAACATTATAAAGCCCGGTGATCAACAGCATAAACCCGGTCGCGGAGCAGACAAACAGCGTGTCGATATATACGGAGAACGCCTGAACCAGCCCTTGTTTCACCGGATGACTTACGGCTGCTGCCGAGGATGCATGTGGCCCGGTGCCCTGCGCCGCCTCGTTGGAATAGACGCCGCGTTTAACGCCCCACATGATAGCCTGGCCCAGAATAGCGCCAAATCCCGCTTCAAGGCCAAAAGCACTTTTCCAGATCAGCAGGATAACAGCAGGCAGTTTTTCAATATTGATCGCGATAATAACGCAGGCAACAATAATATAGCCGAGCGCCATAAACGGAACGACCATACTGCTAAAGCTGGCGATCCTTTTTACACCACCGAAAATAATGAAGCTTAACAGTACAGCCAGTATTGCCGCCGTAACGTTTGGGTTAAGACCGAAGGCAATATCCAGGCTGGCGGCAATTGAGTTTGCCTGTACGCCCGGAAGTAATAAACCGCAGGAGAAAATGGTCACAATAGCAAATAACCATGCGTACCACTTCACCCCCAACCCTTTTTCAATATAAAAGGCAGGTCCCCCACGATATTCGCCGTTAATTTTTTCTTTATAAACCTGACCTAACGTGGATTCAACAAAAGCAGAGCTGGCGCCTAAAAATGCCACTACCCACATCCAGAAAAGCGCACCGGGGCCACCAAAGGTAATGGCGGTCGCCACACCGGCGATATTCCCTGTCCCTACGCGGCCCGCCAGCGTCATCGTCAACGCCTGAAACGATGATACGCCGGCATCGGTAGCCCCGCCCTGAAACATCAGGGTAATCATATGTTTTATATGACGTAATTGTAGAAAACGACTACGCAGTGAGAAATAGAGACCGACACCCAGACATAAAAATATTAACGCAGGGCTCCAGATAACACCGTTAATTGCACTAACCAGTTCGTTCATGTATGACCCTCAGCGTGATGTTCCAGAGGAAACGATCCCCTGGTGTGTTTCTTCTTAGAATTTAATTTGAACAAGTACGAAACATAGATAATTACCCAAAAGACACCAACTTAATTTTTACTGCTTAGTCATGTTCTGTGACAACATTCACGTTTAATTTTCACCTAACAATTAGCGCGATCATTATATTTACAGGTATTTTGTGGGTATTGTAAATACATATCACATTTTTGCGACCTGTATAAAAAGCGTTCGCAGCAAATTAACAGCAATATTATTATTACCGAAAAACGGTGCGTAAATCCCGTTGAATGCTATAGGAAATAAATATGATTAAAAAAAAGCCATGCGAACAGAGGGAATAAAAGAAGCTTCCCGGCATGACGCCGGGAAGAAATGACTTAAAATGTGAAATGATCTTAGTCGGAGTACACTTCCAGCGTTCGTTGACACAGCGCTGAGCGGACGCAGTCCTCTTTTGTGAAGCGGACCACCCCTATCATCTCATCTTCCTCAAAACGTGACATGGCATCGCTCAGGCCAGACTTCACGCCCGACGGCAGGTCACACTGGGTAATATCGCCGTTGACGATAACCGTCACGTTCTCCCCGAGGCGCGTTAAAAACATCTTCATTTGCGCAGCGGTCACGTTCTGAGCCTCGTCAAGAATAACGACCGCATTTTCAAATGTACGTCCGCGCATATAGGCGAACGGCGCGATTTCCACCTTGCCAATCTCTGGTCGCAGGCAGTACTGCATAAAGGAAGCGCCCAACCGCTTCACCAGCACGTCATAGACGGGCCTGAAGTACGGGGCAAACTTCTCAGAAATATCGCCAGGCAGGAAGCCCAGATCTTCATCCGCTTGCAGTACCGGACGGGTAACGATGATCCTTTCCACGTCCTTATGAATCAGCGCCTCCGCCGCTTTGGCGGCACTGATCCAGGTTTTCCCGCATCCGGCTTCCCCGGTTGCAAAGATGAGCTGTTTACTCTCGATAGCATTCAGGTAGTGCGCCTGAGCTTCATTCCGCGCCACTATTGGCGATGCATCGCGGCTGTCCCGCGCCATGCCAATGGATTCTACGCCGCTCATCTGCACAAGCGAGGTGACCGATTCTTCTTCACGCTGTTTATGGCTACGTGAATCCCGTCTCAGCACACGTTTTGCTTCGCGACGAGCTTTGATCACTGCTTTCTGTCTTCCCATGGATAGCACCTTGAGTTGTTGGTATTCATCACACGCGCCAGCATCGGCACGATTATGCGCACGAACATCAGAGGGTTGGCTTCCTTGTAAGCCATTGCTTGCATTACCGGATGACGATACAGAACGGCTACGCGCACCGTTATGCACGTCGGTAGAAATCGTATTTAGAGGTGGAGGGGAGAATTTTGTGGTGAGGAAATCGCTGCCGGAGTCTGAGCCTCCGCGCCGGGTGCTGCGGTTGATGTGTTTACCTTGTCCAGTACAGGACGCAACCATTCGCGATCTCCATAGTGAGTCAGTATCACTGCCGGGAACTACCGCTGTCTTATCTTAAGTACATCAGGAATTATCATAAATGCAACATTTATTTTACCTAGATGCAACCTTTAAGACTGTTCCTGCAGCGGAATCAGTCTCATATATGAATATTACAGAAATATAACAACAAGATAGTCATATGGAAAAATAATGTCCCCGCGAACTGTCGCAGGGACGATTATCAGGCTTCTATCAGACCCTGAGCGAGCCAGGTCTTCGCGTCACGCGCGCCGGGCAGGGCAAAGAAATAGCCGCCGCCGATGGGCTTGATGTACTCCTCCAGCGCTTCGCCGTTGAGCCGCTTCTGCACGGTGAGGAACCCTTTCTCCAGATCGTGCTGATAGCAGACAAACAGCAGTCCCATATCAAGCTGACCGGAATTGGTCACCCCCAACGAGTAGCTGTAGCCCCTGCGCATCATCAGGCTGGACTGGGTCTCTTTGGTGCGAGGATTGGCGAGACGAATATGGCTGTCCAGCGCGATGACATCTCCGTTCGGATCGCGGGCGTAGTCGGGTTCATCGTGCTCGTGCTTCATGCCGAGCGGTGCGCCGGTTTGCTTATCGCGGCCGAAGATCGTCTGCTGCTCTTTCAGCGGCGTGCGGTCCCAGAACTCCACGTGGAACTGAATGATACGCACCGCCTGATAGCTGCCACCCACCGCCCAGGCCGGTTCGCCCTGATCCGCCGTCACCCAGACCACGTTTTTCATCAACACGGTATTGCTGCTGTCCGGGTTGGCGGTACCGTCTTTGAAGCCCAGCAGGTTGACCGGCGTCTCTTTCCCTTTACTGCGCGCGGCGTGGTCAGAGATAAAACCTTCCCGCTTCCAGCGCACGCTGAGCAGATCCGGGGTGTGCTTGATGATATCGCGCAGGGCGTGGATCACCGTATCCTGGGTATTGGCGCAGATCTGCAACAGCAGATCGCCGTGGCACAACGCCGCGTCGAGAGAGTCATTCGGGAATCGCGTCATTTTTTGCAGCGCTTTCGGCTTCTGCTTCGCCAGACCGTAGCGATCATCAAACAGCGATTCCCCCACCGACACGGTGATGGTCAGATTATCGGGAGCGATAAACGCCCCGAGGATCCCGGAATCCATCGGCGGCAGGCGCGGATTCGGTGTTTCCGGTGCCGGACCGCCCGCCGTAAGGAAGGCAATGCGCGTGGTCAACAGCCTGAACAGACGCTCAAGGTCAGCCTTATCACTCGCCAGCGAATCGAAAGCCACCAGCATCATCGAGGCCTGCTGCGGCGTCAGGATTCCTGCCTGGTGCTCACCATAAAACGGCTGCGTTTCCATACGCGCATCCGGGGAGAGCGTGCCGGGGGCACTTTGCGGTTTTGCCGCATGCGCCACCGGACAGCCGCCCGCCAGGGCAAACGCGCCGCCCAGCGCCCCTACCCCTTTTAACAACCGACGTCGGGAAGGTTCCGCCACGTCGTACTCATCATGCTTGTTCATCGCTTAGTCCAGACCCAGAACGCCACGCAGCAGGGAGAGATCTTCCGCCAGCGTCGTAATCGGGCCTTTCAGCGCGTTACGGTCAGCATCGGTCAGCTTGTCGTAGGTTTCGAACCCGTCTTTGGTACGGTATTTCGCCAGGATGGCGTCAACTTTCTTAAAGTTGGCATCCACTTTCGCCAGCAGTTCGCCGTTCTCTTTTTGCAGCTGGGGCCGCAGCAGATCGACAATTTTTTGTGCGCCGTCGACGTTTGCCTGGAAGTCCCACAGGTCGGTGTGGCTGTAGCGATCTTCTTCGCCGCTGATTTTGCTCGCGGCCACTTCTTCAATCAGACCCGCAGCACCACCCACCACTTTCGACGGCGGGAAGGCCAGCTCGCTGATGCGTTTTTGCAGCTCCAGCACGTCGCTGTTGAGCTGATCGGCGTATTTCTCCATCCCTTTGGTGGAGCTATCGCCAAACAGGGCTTTTTCCAGTCGGTGGAAGCCGGTGAATTTCGGATCGGCGGCCTTCTGCTCGTAGTCATCTTCGCGGGCGTCAATGCTGCCATCGAGGTCAGAGAACAGCTCGGCAATCGGCTCGATGCGCTCGTAGTGCTGACGTGTAGGCGCATACAGGGATTTCGCTTTTTCGATATCGCCCGCTTTCACCGCGTCGGTAAAGGCTTTGGTGCCTGCCACCAGGTCAGCCGTCTCTTTGGTGACGTAGGCTTTATAGGCGGTAATGGCGTCGCCGAGGCTCAGCAGCGCGGTGCCTTTGGCCGCGTCCGCCGTCGCTGCGCCTTTGACGATCAGCTTACCTTTCGGGTTAGTCAGCAGGCCGCAGGTCATGTCATATTCCCCCGGCTGAAGATTAGCGGTCATTTTCTGGCTGAAGCCAGGCGCGATATTTTCACGCTCTTCTACCACCATCACGCCTTTCAGGATCTCCCACTCCAGCGCCTTCTGGCTGTGGTTCTGAATAATAAACTGGGTTTTACCGCTGTTAACCGTGATGGTCATCGGCTCGCACTGTTTATCGTTGACGGTGACTTTTACCTGCGGAATATCTGCTGCCTGAGCGGCGAAGGCAGACGCGAACAGCGCTGCCACACCAACCTGTAACGCGCTACGACGGAATTGAATAGCCATGTCTCTTCCCTTTAAAGTATGTTGTAACTAAACAAAGCGCTTCACGGCGCAGTACGCGACGGCTGAGCGCTGGGGCGCGATGGCATGAAGAACAGCACCAGCGCCGGAATAAGATAGATAAAGTACATCGCCACCTCGCTGACACTCGGCGTTTCCTGATAGCCGAAGATACCTTCAAGGAGCGTGCCGGTCAGTGAGTGGGTGGAGAGAACGTTACTAAAATCAAACGCCACGTCCTGGAAGTGGTTCCACAGGCCCGCTTCATGGAAGGCGCGGATCGCCCCTGCCGCCAGCCCCGCGGCCACCAGCAAAATAAACAGGCTGGTCCACTTGAAGAACGCGCCCAGGTTAAGACGAATGCCGCCCCAGTAGAGCAGGAAGCCAAGCACAACCGCCGTGGCCAGCCCAAGCATCGCGCCCAGCGGCGGCCAGATGCCCACGTCCTGCTGAAAAGCCGCGAGCAGGAAGAAAACTGACTCCAGGCCTTCACGCGCCACGGCGAAAAAAACCATCATGATCAGCGCCCAGCCGTGGTGGTTGCCTTTTTGCAGGGCGTTATCCACCGCCTGCTCCAGCTGTACCTTCACGTTACGGGAGACCTTGCGCATCCAGAACACCATCCAGGTGAGGATCACCACCGCTATTACGGCAACAATGCCTTCAAAAAGCTCTTGCTCTTTCTGAGGAAATTCACCGGTGGTTTCGTTGATAAGAATACCCAGCCCCAGGCAGAGCGCCGCGGCCAGGAAGACGCCAACCCACATCACGCCGATCCAGCGTCCACGCTGGGTGCGCTTCAGATAACTGGCGATAAGGCTAACAATCAGGGCCGCTTCAAGGCCTTCACGTAACATAATGAGAAAAGGAACAAACATGCAGACACCTTAAATGTTTATCGCGGTCAACTGATGCAAAGAAAGGTAAATTCTTGTGATAGTGATTATCATTACGGCTACAAGAAAAACAAGCGAAATATGTGGAGTTTTGATGACCAGATGTAAACGCATTGCGGAATAATAATTGCCTGAGTAACCGTTGCGTTTATAAGGTATAACGAAAATGCCCATTTACGGTTAACCGGGGCTGTGGCTAAATGTCCGCCTCGAAAACCAACTGAAAATAAACCATGTTTAAAATTGTCCATTTCCTGCTGGCGCTGGTGATTATTCTTGCGCTTGCCTGGCTGGTGAGTTTCGACCGCCGAAAAATTCGCATTCGTTTCGTTTTACAGCTGATCGTGATTGAAATCGCGCTGGCATTCTTTTTTCTGCATGCAGAAAGCGGCCTGTTCATTATTAAACATGTCTCCGGTTTCTTTGAATCACTGCTTAAATTCGCTGCCGAAGGGACGAATTTTGTCTTTGGCGGGATGGGTGAAAAAGGGCTGGCGTTCATTTTCCTTGGCGTGCTCTGCCCCATTATTTTTATCTCGGCGCTGATTGGTATTCTGCAGCACTGGCGTATTCTGCCGATCTTTATTCGGGTTATCGGGACGCTGCTGTCAAAACTGAACGGCATGGGCAAGCTGGAATCCTTTAACGCGGTGAGCTCACTGATACTCGGTCAGTCTGAAAACTTCATTGCCTACAAGGGCGTGTTGGGCGATCTCTCCTCACGCCGCCTGTTTACGATGGCTGCAACGGCGATGTCGACGGTTTCGCTGTCGATTGTCGGTGCCTATATGACCATGCTCGACGCCAGATTTGTCGTCGCGGCACTGATCCTGAACATGTTCAGCACCTTTATTATCCTTTCGGTCATTAACCCGGCCCGCCCGGAAGCCGAACCCGATATCAAACTGGAAAAGCTGCATGAATCCCAGAGCTTCTTTGAAATGCTGGGCGAATATATTCTGGCCGGTTTTAAGGTGGCGATGATTATTCTGGCGATGCTGATTGGCTTTATCGCCCTTATTAGCGCCGTTAATGCCCTCTTCTCCAGCGTATTTGGCCTGAGCTTCCAGCAGATTCTGGGTTACGTGTTTTATCCGCTGGCGTGGCTTATTGGTATTCCGCTGAGCGATGCCTTAAGCGCGGGCAGTATTATGGCAACCAAACTGGTGGCGAATGAATTTGTGGCGATGATCGAGCTGCAAAAAATAGCCCACCAAATGTCACCGCGCGGACTGGGGATTTTGTCAGTGTTCCTGGTGTCGTTCGCTAACTTTGCCTCCATTGGTATTGTGGCGGGGGCAATAAAAGGCCTGAACGAGCAACAGGGTAATGTGGTGTCGCGGTTTGGTTTACGCCTGGTGTACGGGGCAACGCTGGTGAGTTTGCTGTCGGCGAGCTTTGCGGGGTTGGTGTTGTAAGTTTTGTGCGGTTAATGCCCGGCGGCGCTTCGCTTGCACGGGCCTACGATACTACAACGGCGGGATTTCCCGCCGTTTTTTATTAAAACTGTACGCACACCGGCTGGTCGACCCGCATCACCGACTCCTGTGCGAAGCGGGATTTATAAATACCGCGTAAAGCCTCAATGTTTTTCTCGCTCTGCGCGTCTTTGCCGTGGATCAGCATCAGCGCCTTGCTCGGCTCGCGCGCCACCTTGCCGTCGTTACCCAGCCACTGACCACGGGCATCAAACACCGTTAAGCCATCGCGAAAGCGCGGCGTCACGTCCTGGTCGACAAACTGCTGCCATTCGTTGCCTGTAATTTGCGCCCCGGCAGGACGGTTTAAGCCGAAATAGAGCGTGGTTTGCTGCATCTGATTTTCTGCTTTGCAGGTTTCCACCGCCGCATGCTGCGCGGGTGCGTTACAGCCCGCCAGCATTACGAATGCTGCCACCATTAGCCCTGTTTTAATTCTCATTGATGAAGACTCACATAGGTGAAAGGACTATCCCCTCTCCCCACCGGGGAGAGGGTTAGGGTGAGGGGGAAATTACTCAGCCTGGAGCTTAGACGGCGGCGCTGAGTGGTAATGCGCATCCGCTTCCGCAAAGCGCTTCTGCATAGATGCAGACGGCGCTTTACCCAGCAGGCTAAACACCACAATACCGAGGCTGCCGAAGATGAAGCCCGGGATAATTTCGTACAGGCCCAGCCACGCGAACTGTTTCCAGACGATAACGGTAACCGCACCGATGATCATCCCCGCCAGCGCGCCGTTGCGGGTCATGCGTGACCACAGAACGGAGAATAGCACCACCGGACCAAATGCGGCGCCAAAGCCCGCCCACGCGTAGCTCACCAGCCCCAGCACGCGGTTTTCCGGGTTAGCCGCCAGCGCAATCGCCACCAGCGCCACCAGCAGCACCATAAAACGCCCTACCCACACCAGCTCTTTCTGGCTCGCGCCCTTACGCAGGAACGCTTTGTAGAGGTCTTCGGTGATGGCACTGGAGCACACCAGCAGCTGACAGCTCAGGGTGGACATGACTGCCGCCAGGATCGCGGAGAGCAGGATACCGGCAATCCACGGGTTGAACAGGATCTGCGCCAGCTCGATGAACACGCGCTCGGCGTTCTGGTTTACCGCGCCCGCCTGCGCCGGGTTGTTGTTGAAGTAGGCGATACCGAAGAAACCGACCGCGCACGCCCCCGCCAGACACAGGATCATCCACGTCATGCTGATGCGACGCGCGTGAACGATGGTGTGGTGAGAATCCGCCGCCATAAAGCGCGCCAGAATGTGCGGCTGACCGAAGTAGCCCAGGCCCCATCCCATCAGGGAGACGATGGCCACGAAGTTCAGCCCTTTCAGCATATCGACGTTTTCGATGCTCTTCTGCTTGATCACTTCCAGCGATTCGCCAAAGCCGCCGACGGTAAAAATCACAATTATCGGGGTCAGGATCAGGGCGAAAATCATCAGACTCGCCTGCACGGTATCGGTCCAGCTTACCGCCAGGAATCCGCCCACGAAGGTATAGAGGATGGTCGCGGCCGCACCGGCCCACAGCGCCGTTTCATAGCTCATGCCGAAGGTGCTTTCGAACAGGCGCGCACCCGCCACAATGCCGGAGGCACAGTAGATGGTGAAGAACAGCAGGATCACCACCGCAGAGATAATACGCAATATGCGGCTGTTATCTTCAAAGCGTCCGGTGAAGTAATCCGGCAGCGTCAGGGCGTTGTTGTTGGCTTCGGTATGCACACGCAGACGGCCTGCTACCAGCTTCCAGTTAATCCATGCGCCAACGGTCAGGCCGATGGCGATCCAGCTTTCGGAGATACCGGAGATGAAAATCGCGCCCGGCAGCCCCATCAGCAGCCAGCCACTCATGTCGGAAGCGCCCGCTGAAAGCGCGGTGACCATCGGGCCTAAGCTGCGCCCGCCGAGGATGTAGTCGTCAAAGTTTTTAGTGGAACGCCATGCCAAAAACCCTATCAGGATCATGCCAAAAATATAAACGAGAAATGTCACCAGCATCGGTGTGCTAATAGCCATTCAAATTCTCCAAAATGTCGAGCGACAACCGTCCGGGTTGCCTTGTTATGTCATCACCGGAACGTAGTGATGTGTGTATGTGTTTCCGTTGGGCGCGCTATCCTGCCGTATACGCATCCCACTGACAAACGATTTAACACTGCATTTACATGAATTTCATCCCTGGTTTTATACGTCTTTCCTATAGGTTGCACTCGCTCACGCTTTTACGGGTTGCACCTTTAAAAAATGTTAAGCACCGCATAAAAACTGGGCTCAGAAACCGCCGCGCGTTCTTTTTCACAGCTAACTAATCGTTAACAATCCATTCATTTTCCAGCTTGCAGACCAGGTCACATTTAACACGGTTGCACAAAGTTGCAACATGGTGGATATTTCACGCTATCAACAGAACGCTATTACAGAACAACAGGAGTTTTGGCATGGGGATGACCACCATGGGGGTTAAGCTGGATGACGCTACCCGCGAACGGATTAAAACCGCTGCGACCCGTATCGACCGCACGCCGCACTGGTTAATCAAGCAGGCGATTTTTAACTATCTGGAAAGACTGGAGAGTGAAGAAGGTCTGCCGGAGCTGCCTGCCCTGCTGGCGGGCGCTGCGAACGAAGGCGAAGAGGCCGCGACGGCCGCTGATGAGAACCACCAGCCGTTCCTGGAATTTGCCGAGCAGATCCTGCCGCAGTCCGTCAGCCGCGCCGCCATTACCGGCGCCTATCGCCGTGCCGAAACCGACGCCGTGCCGATGCTGCTGGAGCAGGCGCGCCTGCCGGAAGCCGTTGCCGCTCAGGCGCACAGCCTGGCGTATCAGCTCGCCGACAAGCTGCGTAATCAGAAAACCGCCAGCGGACGCGCCGGTATGGTGCAGGGTCTGTTGCAGGAGTTCTCCCTCTCCTCGCAGGAAGGCGTGGCGCTGATGTGTCTGGCGGAAGCGCTGCTGCGTATCCCAGATAAAGCCACCCGCGATGCCCTGATCCGCGACAAAATCAGCAACGGCAACTGGCACTCCCACATTGGCCGCAGCCCGTCCCTGTTTGTGAACGCCGCCACCTGGGGCCTGCTGTTTACCGGCAAGCTGGTCTCCACCCATAACGAAGCCAACCTGTCGCGCTCCCTGAACCGTATTATCGGCAAGAGCGGCGAGCCGCTGATCCGTAAGGGCGTGGACATGGCGATGCGCCTGATGGGCGAGCAGTTCGTCACCGGGGAAACCATTGCCGAAGCGCTGGCGAACGCCCGCAAGCTGGAAGACAAAGGCTTCCGCTACTCCTACGACATGCTGGGCGAAGCGGCGCTGACCGCCGCCGACGCGCAGGCCTACATGGTCTCTTACCAGCAGGCGATCCACGCCATCGGTAAAGCGTCCAACGGTCGCGGTATTTATGAAGGGCCAGGCATCTCTATCAAGCTTTCCGCCCTGCACCCGCGCTACAGCCGCGCGCAGTACGACCGGGTGATGGAAGAACTCTACCCGCGCCTGAAGTCCCTGACCCTGCTGGCGCGCCAGTATGACATCGGCATCAACATCGACGCCGAAGAGGCGGATCGTCTGGAGATCTCCCTCGATCTGCTGGAAAAACTGTGCTTCGAGCCGGAGCTGGCGGGCTGGAACGGGATTGGTTTCGTTATCCAGGCCTACCAGAAACGCTGCCCGTTCGTCATTGACTATTTGATTGACCTGGCCAGCCGCAGCCGTCGCCGCCTGATGATCCGTCTGGTGAAGGGTGCCTACTGGGACAGCGAAATCAAACGCGCCCAGATGGAAGGACTGGAAGGCTATCCGGTCTATACCCGCAAGGTCTACACCGACGTCTCTTACCTCGCCTGCGCGAAAAAACTGCTCGGCGTGCCGAACCTGATTTATCCGCAGTTCGCCACACACAACGCCCACACCCTGGCGGCGATCTACAGCCTGGCGGGTCAGAACTACTATCCAGGCCAGTACGAGTTCCAGTGTCTGCACGGCATGGGTGAACCGCTGTACGAGCAGGTGACCGGTAAAGTGGCCGACGGCAAGCTGAACCGTCCATGCCGTATTTATGCCCCGGTAGGTACTCACGAAACCCTGCTGGCCTACCTGGTGCGTCGTCTGCTGGAGAACGGGGCGAACACCTCCTTCGTTAACCGCATCGCCGATACCACACTGCCGCTGGACGAACTGGTGGCCGATCCGGTACAGGCCGTAGAGAAGATGGCGGCGCAGGAAGGCCAGATTGGTCTGCCGCATCCGAAGATTGCCCTGCCGCGCGAGTTGTATGGTGCAGGCCGCGTCAACTCGGCGGGTCTGGATCTCGCCAACGAACACCGTCTGGCGTCGCTCTCTTCTGCCCTGCTTAACAGCGCATTGCAGAAGTGGCAGGCCAAACCGATCCTTGAGCAGTCCGTTGAAGACGGTGAAATGCAGCCGGTGATCAACCCGGCAGAGCCGAAGGATATCGTCGGCTACGTGCGCGAAGCCACAGAAGCGGAAGTGGATCAGGCTTTGGAGAGCGCGGTGAACAACGCGCCAATCTGGTTTGCCACCCCGCCGCAGGAGCGTGCCGCCATTCTGGAACGCGCGGCGGTGCTGATGGAAGATCAGATGCAGCAGCTTATCGGCATTCTGGTGCGTGAAGCGGGTAAAACCTTTAGCAACGCCATCGCCGAAGTGCGCGAGGCGGTCGACTTCCTGCACTACTACGCCGGTCAGGTGCGTGATGATTTCGACAACGAAACGCACCGTCCGCTCGGCCCGGTGGTCTGTATCAGCCCGTGGAACTTCCCGCTGGCAATCTTCACCGGCCAGATTGCCGCGGCCCTTGCCGCAGGCAACAGCGTGCTGGCAAAACCGGCAGAGCAGACTCCGCTGATTGCCGCTCAGGGCATCAACATTCTGCTGGAAGCGGGCGTACCGGCGGGCGTGGTGCAGCTGTTGCCGGGGCGCGGTGAAACGGTGGGTGCCAAACTGACCTCCGATAACCGCGTGCGCGGCGTGATGTTTACCGGTTCGACCGAAGTAGCCTCCCTGCTGCAACGCAACATCGCCACCCGTCTGGATGCGCAGGGCCGTCCAACGCCGCTGATCGCTGAAACCGGCGGCATGAACGCCATGATCGTGGACTCCTCCGCGCTCACTGAGCAGGTCGTCGTTGACGTGCTGGCCTCTGCCTTCGACAGCGCGGGTCAACGCTGTTCCGCCCTGCGCGTGCTGTGCTTACAGGATGACGTGGCTGACCACACGCTGAAGATGCTGCGCGGTGCGATGGCGGAATGCCGCATGGGCAACCCGGGCCGTCTCACCACCGATATCGGGCCGGTGATCGACGCGGAAGCCAAAGCCAACATCGAAAACCACATTCAGACCATGCGTGCCAAAGGCCGTCCGGTGTTCCAGGCGGTGCGTGAGAACAGCGAAGATGCCCGCGAGTGGCAGACCGGCACCTTCGTGGCGCCAACGCTGATTGAGCTGGCAAGCTTCGACGAGCTGAAAAAAGAGGTCTTCGGCCCGGTACTGCACGTTGTGCGCTACAACCGTAACAACCTCAACGAGCTGATCGATCAGATCAACGCCTCGGGTTACGGCCTGACGCTCGGCGTGCATACCCGTATCGACGAAACCATTGCCCAGGTGACCGGCAATGCTAAAGTCGGCAACCTGTACGTCAACCGTAATATGGTCGGCGCAGTCGTGGGCGTGCAGCCGTTCGGCGGCGAAGGCCTCTCCGGCACCGGTCCGAAAGCGGGTGGCCCGCTCTACCTGTACCGTCTGCTGGCTAACCGTCCGGAGAACGCCCTGGGCGTGACCCTGGCGCGTCAGGACGCGGACTATCCGGTGGATGCGCAGGTGAAAGCCGTGCTGACCCAGCCACTGGACGCGCTGATTAAGTGGGCAGAAAACCGCCCTGAACTGCGTGCAATTGCGCAGCAGTACGGCGAGCTGGCGCAGGCCGGTACCCAGCGCCTGCTGCCGGGTCCAACCGGTGAGCGCAACACCTGGACGCTGATGCCGCGCGAGCGTGTGCTGTGCATGGCGGATGACGAGCAGGATGCGCTGGTGCAGCTGGCAGCCGCTACAGCAACGGGCTGTGAGGTGCTGTGGCCGGAAGATGCGCTGCATCGCGACCTCGCCAAACAGTTGCCAAAAGCGGTCTCGGCTCGCATTCGCTTTGCGAAGGCCGATGCCCTGCTGACCCAGCCGTTTGACGCGGTGATCTACCACGGTGATTCCGACCAGCTGCGCGAACTGTGTGAGCAGGTTGCGGCCCGCAGCGGTGCCATCGTTTCCGTGCAGGGCTTTGCGCGCGGGGAAACCAACCTGCTGCTGGAGCGCCTGTACGTTGAGCGCTCGCTCAGCGTCAACACCGCGGCGGCAGGCGGTAACGCCAGCCTGATGACCATCGGTTAATCGTGTAAACTCTCCCCGGTGACGCTACGCTTACCGGGGCTACAAAATAGCCCAGGCCGGACAAGCACAGCGTATCCGGCTTTTTTACATGGAGGGGATGATGAAAAGAGTATTTCTCGCAGGTGCAGCCCTGCTCATGAGCGCCAGCGCGCTGGCCGACGAGTGCGATAACGCGACCACCCAGCTTGAACTGAACACCTGTAGCGCGCAGCAGTACCAGGCCGCCGATAAAAAGCTCAACGAGACCTATCAGGCCGCCATCAAACGTGCGGCTGCACCTCAGCGCGATCTGCTGAAAAAGGCGCAGCAGGCGTGGATCAGCCTGCGCGACGCGGACTGTGCGTTTATCGGTTCGGGTACGGAAGGCGGGAGCGTTCAGCCAATGATTGTGAACCAGTGTCTGGCGGAAAAAACCGTGGAGCGCGAAGCGTTTCTGGCCACGCTGATGCAGTGTGAAGAGGGCGACTTAAGCTGTCCCCTCCCGCCGGGCTGACGCGGCACTGAGCAATCCCCTCGCCCCTCCGGGGAGAGGGTTAGGGTGAGGGGAACATACGGCGGTGGCGGTCATTCCGTTCACTTTATGTTCCTTGCTACTCTGTAACGACATGACCGGTGAACGTGCCAGGGTGGCTCAGTCGCCACCACCCT
>NZ_NRIQ01000041.1:40728-54530 GCF_020224095.1 Enterobacter sp. CCUG 70166 | reverse complement strand
TTCCTTGCTACTCTGTAACGACATGACCGGTGAACGTGCCAGGGTGGCTCAGTCGCCACCACCCTGGCGACCCGGGCTCCCGGCGGTAAATCGCCGCTTCGCGGTGCCCTCGGCTTATTCCTTCCGGCTTATCGGGTACGGGCGGAGGCAACGTCCCTGTAAAGCCGCCCTCTCGGCGCATCCCTGCGCCTCGCCCCGGCCGGAAGGCAAACGCCTCAGCGATTTACAGCCGGACCAGGGCATCGCTGACAGCCCTCAGTCATTTAGAAAGCAACTTTATTGCTTCTGCATAAAAAAATTACTGGGGATCCCTCAGCCCACGGGGAGAGGGGGAAAATCAACCGCTCTTCTTGCCCGGCTTTAATCCGCGGTGTAACTCGTTGATGCGCTTCATCGACTTGATGGTGCGCTGCGGCTCGGTGGAGGCGACGGACAGAATAATCATCTCCAGGCACAGCAGCACCGTGCCGTGCAGCGGGATTTTGCCCTTCTCGCCGCCGCGCGGGACGTGGATCACTACGCTTGCCTCTTTGCTAAAGCGCGAGTCAGTGGCGTTGGTCAGCAAAATGGTGGGAATACCCAGGCGCTTCGCTTCGCGCAGCGTGGTCTGTCCCTCCCGGTGCGCGGATTTTTGCGCCATCATTACCAGCACGTCACCGCGCTGTAGGGCAATCAGCTGTTCGGCGAGGCCAATACCGGTGCGGTTGAGCGGGATCGCAGGCAGGCCTATACGGCTAAACAGTCGCGAGGTGTACTCAGCCAGAATGCCGGATGCGCCAATGCCAAAAATAGCGACCTGTCTCGCCTGCGCCAGCAGCGACACCGCCTGCGCCATCGCGTAGCGGTTGCCCGGTTCGGACAACACCGCGCAGGTGTGTTGATGGCCTTCCAGCACAAAATCGATGCTCGCGTCGACGTCGCTGGTAAGCGTGTTTACCGTCGTGGACATCTTCTCGCTGGAGGTGACCACCGGGCCAAACCACTGCTCCAGGGTCTGCTTGAGATCCCGCAGCCCGCCAAACCCAAGCGCCTGAATGGCACGCACCACGGTGGCGTCCGAGGTGTGTAGCACAGCGGCAATCTCCATTGCCGTCTGCTCCATAACCGCTTCACGATTTTCATTGATATAGCTCGCCACCTGCAGCAGGCGCGGCGTCAGCTGGTGCGCCCGCGAGCGGAGGCGGTCGCCGTAGACATCAATTTTTCGGATCATCGAGCGGCCTCCGGCAGCGGACGGCCCGCTATCTGCGACTGCACCTGCGCGGCCATCAGCCCCAGCGAGGCAAATGAATTTGAGATCGCTTCCTCGCGGGAGATGAGCACGTAATGCCCGGTTCGGCAGGCGTTGAGAAACTGACACCAGCCCGGCATCACCGCATCCATCGCCGCCAGCTCGTCCTGCGGTTTTCCGCCGGTGTCCCCGCGCCAGGTTGCAAAGACAAAATCAGCATCCAGCTCCGGCAGACGCTCGGCGCTGACGTCGATGCGCCCGCCCTCCGGGATGCTCTCAATCAGCGGCGGGAACCTGAACCCTGCGTCCCGCAGCACGCGCCCAAGCGAGTGGTAGCTGTGCATGGCGTTGATTTTGCCCTGATTGGCCTGAATCACCGAGACGGTCAGTTTGCTCGTATCGATGGTCGCCTTTAGCGCCTCGATCTGCTCCTGATAGCGACGCTCCAGAATCTTCAGCCGCGCCTCTGTCCCGGTAAGCTGCGCCAGCTTGCGGTAGATCTCCGGCGCGCCGCCGTCGAGGTGATCGATACTCACCGTCGGGGCAATTTTTTCCAGCTGTTCGACCGGCGTGTTGCGGGTCGGCTCGGTGATGATAAGATCCGGCTTCGCCGCGGCGATGGCTTCAATATCGATATCGGCGGTGCCGATGAATGTGATGTCGGAATTATCAAAATCGATGCCCGTCAGCATGCCGCTGGAGCGCAGAAAATGGCTGCCGTCCGGTCGGGTACGGCCATGGCTGGCAACCGGCGGTACGCCAAGCTCGATCAGCGGAATGGTGATATCCAGGTCGTGCAGGGACACAATCCGCTTCGGGTTAACCGGCACCACCACTTTGCGGTTCAGGTCGTCAGTAAACGTCTGCGTTGGCTCTGCGGCTCCTGCAGCAAAACCCACCAGCACCAGCATTGCAAAAAATACGCGCATTTCTATCCCCTAAAATCGATCCCGACGCTGCCAGAGCAGCAGCAGGAAAAACGGTCCGCCAATCAGTGAAATGACAATTCCCGCCGGCAGCTGCAACGGGAGAAATGCCAGCCGCCCGACGTTATCCGCCAGCAGCACCAGCAGCGCGCCCAGTACGGCACTTCCCGTCAGCAGTGCCGTTTGCCCTCCGCGCAGCAGCAGGCGCGCCATGTGCGGGGCAATCAGCCCGACAAAGCCGATACTCCCCACGCAGGAGACGCAGGCCGCGGTGAGCACCACGGGGGCAAACACGCGCAGCAGCGCGAGGCGTGAAGTCCGCACGCCCAGCCCCGTCGCAGTGTGGTTGCCGAGCAAGGCTACGTCTGCGGCGCGCGCGGTTAAGAGCAGCAGCGCAAACGCCGGCACTGTCCAGGCAGCAGCGATGCTGACCAGCGTCCAGCTTGCCGCATGCAGACTCCCCGCCAGCCACAGCATCGCCGTCTGGACGTCGCGCACGTCGGCGGTCGTCATAAAGACCCCCATCGCGGCGGCAAACGCCCATGACACGCCGATGCCGATCAGGATGAATCGCGGGCGCGAGATATCACGCGCCAGCGCCACTACCAGCAGCGCGGTCAGCAGCCCACCGGCCATGCCGATAAGTGGACGCCAGTACGGCCCCAATCCCGGAAACTGAAAAATCAGCAGCAGCACCGCCGCGCTACAGCCCTCTTTCACACCGATAAGACCGGGGTCAGCAAGGCCATTGCGGGTAATGGACTGCATGGCCGCCCCCGCCATGCCGAGCATCGCGCCGCACAGCACCGCCATCAGCAGGCGCGGCAGACGGATATCCATCACAATGTAATGCGCATCCGCCGTCAGACTTTCAGGATAAAACAGCGCACGTCCGATGGCGGAAGCAGGAATGGGCAGCGAGCCGTGCGTCAGGCCAAAACTTAGCAGCAGTAAAACGGCAAGGTTTAAAACGGTCAGATACAGCAGCGCCCTCGGGCGAACCAGCGCCGAGAAGGAGGAAAATCGTACTGCCCTCAATCCAGCCCGGTTCATTTGAACATCCTTGACGCCATAAGGATAAAGACCGGCGCGCCGACCAGCGCAGTCATCACGCCGGTTGCCAGCTCATACGGCGTAAACAGCGTGCGGGCGGCGATATCCGCCATCAGCAGAACCAGCGCCCCGCAGAGGGCTGAGAGCGGCACCATCACGCGCAGGTCCACCGATACCAGACGGCGAATCAGCTGCGGCACAACGAGTCCGATAAACCCGATCGGTCCGGCAACTGAAACCGCCGCGCCGCACAGCAGGGCGATGGCCAGCAGCGCGAGCAGGCGCGTTTTCATCAGCGACACGCCAAGCCCCTGCGCCATTCTGTCCCCCAGCGCCAGCATGTTCAGCGACGGCGACAGCCAGAGCGCCAGCGCAAAACCCACGGCAGCGGCCCCCGCGGCGCTAGCGGTCGTCTCGCCGATGACTCCCGCCACATCCCCCGCAAGCCAGGTCCGCATGGCCAGCAGCGTCTGTTCATCCAGAATCAACACCGTGGCGGTTATCGATGAGGCAAATGCCGACATCGCCACGCCGCACAGCGTGACTTTCATCGGCGTGAGACCGGTACGCCCGGATGAGGAGAACGTTAGCACCAGCAAAAAGAGCGCGGCGGCGCCGGCTGCGGCTATCAGAGGGCGGCCAAACGGCAGCGACAGCCCGAGGGCACTCGTCAGCACCACCGCCAGCGCCGCCCCTGCATTTAGCCCCAGGATATGCGGCTCGCCGAGCGGGTTGCGGATCACTGACTGCAGCAGCACGCCCGCGACGCCGAGCGCCGCGCCCGTCACCAGGGCGGCGCACAGTCGCATCAAGCGCAGCCTGACGATCACGCTATGCTCAAAATTGCGCGGGTCGAAGTGGAAAAATGCGTCTACTACCGTCCGGGGGGCGATAACGCGCGCCCCGATGCTCAGGTGCGCAATCGCGCCTGCCAGAAGCAGCAGCGTAAAGAGAATAAAGGCCACAGACGTGCGCATCATGGTTTGTCGACAGCCTGACGGAACGGCATAAAGAACGGCTTGCCGGTCAGCGGGTTAACCGACATATGCACGTCGACATCAAACACCGCTTTGATCAGCTCCGGCGTGCAGGCATCGCCCTCATGCAGTACCCCCTCAACCTTTCCCTGACGTAAAAAGACCAGCGAATCACCGTAGTTCACGGCGAAGTTGAGATCGTGCAGAACCACCACCACGGTGCGCCCGTGCCGGCGAGTCAGCGTGTGCAGCAGTTCGAGGATCTCCACCTGGTAGCGAAGATCGAGGTACGTCGTGGGTTCATCCAGCAGGATGTAGGGCGTTTGCTGCGCCAGTACCATGGCGATCCAACAGCGCTGGCGCTGGCCGCCGGACAGGCTTTCAACCAGATGATGGGCAAACTCTGCCGTTCCGG
Source organism: Enterobacter sp. CCUG 70166 (assembly GCF_020224095.1). Lineage (NCBI taxonomy): Bacteria > Pseudomonadati > Pseudomonadota > Gammaproteobacteria > Enterobacterales > Enterobacteriaceae > Enterobacter > Enterobacter sp. CCUG 70166. The sequence continues at coordinate 49,928 of NZ_NRIQ01000041.1, read as the reverse complement.
TAAGGCGTAACGCCTCTTCCACGGCCCGCTCGTCTTCTTCGCTCCACTGGCGCATCACGTTCTGCCAGGGGAAACGTCCGCGCGAGACCAGATCAAATACGGTTAACCCTTCTGGAAGCAGCGGAGACTGCGGCAGGATCCCGAGCTGGCGGGCGACCGCTTTGGTTGGCTGCGAGTGGATGGCTTTGCCGTCCAGCACCGCGCTGCCGCCGAGCGGCTGAAGCAGCCGCGCGAGGGTACTTAACAGCGTCGATTTTCCGCAGCCGTTTGCGCCCACCAGAACAGTCATTTTCTGCTGGGGGATCGCAAGGGAGATATCATCAACGATGATTTTTTTCTGGTAACCCGCGGAGAGGTTCTCAAGAACCAGTCCCGGCTTTTTGATGTAGTGAGCCACGTGAACGCCAACGTAAGAAAAAAACCAACAAATAAAAATAAAACTCATTCTCTTTTGTGAGTTTGCCGCCGCGCCATGTAGTAGTCAAGCGAAGATATACCCTGTAAACCCCAGGGATAACTGAGCATCGCTTCACAAATCGAAATTCCTTTTTATCAATTATTTTCAATGCCTTAAACAGGAAATCAACGCGTATTAGCCAGAGAGAAACCGCTGTAGCGAAATTTTTATTTATTCCATTTACTACTACACCCCCTCATGCTTGAATGATTCTCAATTACAAGTCCGATGCCGTAGAGGCTAACGGACAGACCGTAAGGGCAATGACTCACACATTCTTCCGCGAGCATTTCATCGCAGGATATTTTGGGAAAACAGATGTAATGGCTAAGTTCACACCTTCATTCGCCGGGGTAAAAGGGCGCGCGCTCTTTTCACTCCTGTTCATGGCACCTCTGGTGCACGCAGCAGCAAAAGACGGTGAGACGCTTACCGTCACTGCCGACCCTTACGCTTCCACCGACGCCACCAGCGGCTATCAGCCCCTGAACACCTCCACCGCCACGCTGACCAACATGCCGATGCTGGACATCCCGCAGGTGGTCAATACCGTCAGCGATAAAGTGCTGGAAGACCAAAACGCGACCACGCTCGACGAGGCGCTGTATAACGTCAGCAACGTGGTGCAGACCAACACCCTGGGCGGCACGCAGGATGCCTTCGTGCGCCGTGGCTTCGGCGCAAACCGCGATGGCTCGATCATGACCAACGGCCTGCGCACCGTGCTGCCGCGCAGCTTCAATGCCGCAACCGAGCGCGTGGAGGTGCTAAAAGGCCCGGCCTCGACCCTTTACGGTATTCTTGACCCCGGCGGCCTGATTAACGTAGTGACCAAACGCCCGGAGAAAACCTTCGGCGGCTCGATTTCTGCCACATCAACCAGCTTTGGCGGCGGTACCGGACAGTTTGACGTCACCGGTCCGATTGAAGGTACGCGTCTGGCCTATCGCCTGACGGGGGAGTATCAGGACGAGGATTACTGGCGTAATTACGGCACCGAACGCAGCACCTTTATCGCCCCGTCTTTGACCTGGTTCGGCGATGATGCCACCGTGACCGTGCTCTATTCGCATCGCGACTATAAAACGCCGTTCGATCGCGGAACGATCTTCGATCTCAACACCAAAAAGGCCGTCGACGTCGATCGCAAAACCCGCTTTGATGAGCCATTTAACGTGACCGACGGTCAGTCCGACCTCGCTCAGCTTAACGCGGAGTATCGCCTTAACAGCCAGTGGACCGCGAAGTTCGACTACAGCTACAGCCAGGATAAGTACAGCGATAACCAGGCTCGCGTGATGGCCTACGATTCAAAAACCGGCAACCTGACCCGCCGCGTGGATGCGACCCAGGGTTCGACCCAGCGTATGCACACAACGCGGGCAGATTTGCAGGGGAACGTGGACATCGCGGGCTTTTACAATGAGATCCTGACCGGCGTGTCGTATGAGAATTACGATCTGCTGCGTACGGACATGATTCGTTGTAAGAACGTTAAGGATTTCAATATTTACAACCCGAGCTATGGCAGCCTCGGCAAGTGCACCACCGTCTCGGCATCCGACAGCGATCAAACCATCAAGCAGGAGAGCTACTCCGCTTACGCGCAGGACGCGCTGTACCTGACCGATAAATGGATCGCCGTTGCCGGGCTGCGCTACCAGTATTACACCCAGTACGCGGGCAAAGGCCGTCCGTTTAACGTCAACACCGACAGCCGCGACGACCAGTGGACGCCGAAGCTGGGCCTGGTATACAAGCTCACGCCGGCAGTCTCCCTGTTTGCTAACTATTCCCAGACGTTTATGCCGCAGTCGTCCATTGCGAGCTACATCGGCGACCTGCCGCCGGAAACGTCGAACGCGTATGAAATAGGCGCTAAATTCGACCTGTTCGACGGCATTACCGCCAACATTGTGCTGTTTGATATCCACAAGCGCAACGTGCTGTACACCGAGAGCATCGGTGATGAAACCGTCGCCAAAACCGCGGGCCGCGTGCGCTCGCAGGGTGTCGAAGTGGATCTCGCCGGATCGCTGACCGAGAACACCAACATTATCGCCAGCTACGGTTATACCGATGCGAAGGTGCTGGAAGACCCGGACTACGCGGGCAAACCGCTGCCGAACGTGCCGCGCCATACCGGCTCCCTGTTCCTGACGTACGATATTCACAATGCGTTTGCCGGGAATACGCTGACAATTGGCGGCGGCGGGCACGGCGTGAGCCGTCGTTCAGCGACTAACGGTGCGGATTATTATCTGCCGGGCTATTTCGTGGCGGATGCATTTGCGGCGTACAAAATGAAGCTGCAATATCCGGTGACGCTACAGGTGAACGTGAAGAATTTGTTTGATAAGACCTACTACACGTCGTCGATTGCGACCAATAACCTGGGCAACCAGATTGGCGACCCGCGTGAAGTGCAGTTTACGGTGAAGATGGAGTTTTGACGTCAGTACGAGGCGTTCCCCTCACCCTAACCCTCTCCCCAGAGGGGCGAGAGGAGCGATCGTAGGCCCGGTAAGCGCAGCGCCACCGGGCAAAAAAAAGCCCTGCATCGCAGGGCTTTTTCAGCATCAGGCCTCAATATCCGCCATATCGCCTTTCTCCTGCAGCCAGTTACGTCGGTCTTCCGAACGTTTCTTGGCAAGGAGCATATCCATCATGGCGTTGGTTTGCTGTTCGTCTTCGTCGCTGATCGTCAGCTGCACCAGACGGCGCGTGTTCGGATCCAACGTCGTTTCGCGAAGCTGCATCGGGTTCATCTCGCCCAGCCCTTTAAAGCGCTGCACGTTCGGTTTGCCCTTCTTGCGCTTCAGCTGTTCCAGCACGCCCGCTTTCTCTTCTTCCGTCAGCGCATAGTAGACTTCTTTGCCAAGGTCGATACGGTACAGCGGCGGCAGCGCCACGTGGACGTGACCGTTTTTCACCAGCGTGCGGAAGTGCTTCACGAACAGCGCGCACAGCAGCGTGGCGATGTGCAGACCATCGGAGTCCGCATCCGCGAGAATGCAGATCTTGCCGTAGCGCAGCTGGCTCAGATCGTCGCTGTCCGGATCGATGCCGATCGCCACCGAAATATCGTGTACTTCCTGCGAGGCCAGCACTTCATCAGAAGAGACCTCCCAGGTATTCAGGATCTTACCCTTGAGCGGCATGATCGCCTGATATTCACGATCGCGCGCCTGCTTGGCCGATCCGCCCGCCGAGTCCCCTTCCACCAGGAAAAGCTCGGTGCGGTTGAGATCCTGCGCGGTACAGTCCGCCAGCTTGCCCGGCAGCGCGGGGCCGCTGGTCAGCTTTTTACGCACCACTTTCTTCGCCGCGCGCAGACGACGCTGGGCGCTGGAGATCGCCATTTCAGCCAGCATTTCTGCGGCCTGAACGTTCTGGTTCAGCCACAGGGTAAACGCATCTTTCACCACGCCGGAAACAAACGCCGCACACTGGCGTGACGACAGGCGCTCTTTAGTCTGACCGGCAAACTGCGGATCCTGCATTTTCACGGAAAGCACGTAGGCGCAGCGGTCCCAGATATCTTCTGCGGAAAGCTTCACGCCGCGCGGCAGAATGTTGCGGTATTCGCAGAACTCGCGCATCGCATCCAGCAGACCCTGACGCAGGCCGTTGACGTGCGTCCCACCGAGCAGCGTTGGGATCAGGTTGACGTAGCTTTCCGTCAGCAGCTCACCGCCTTCAGGTAGCCACAGCAGCGCCCAGTCCACCGCCTCGGTATCACCTTCGAAATTCCCGACGAACGGTTTTTCCGGCAGGGTCGGCAGGCCGTTAACCGCTTCGCACAGGTAGTCGTTCAGACCCTTTTCGTAGCGCCAGCTCTGTTCGGTGTTGTTAACGTGATCTTTAAAGGTGATTTCTACGCCTGGGCACAGCACCGCTTTGGCTTTCAGCAGGTGCGTCAGGCGGGAAACAGAAAAGCGTGGGCTGTCGAAGAAGCTTTCGTCAGGCCAGAAATGGACGCTGGTGCCGGTGTTGCGTTTACCGCACGTCCCGACGACCTGCAAATCCTGCACTTTTTCGCCGTTTTCAAACGCGATGTTATACACCTGGCCGTCGCGACGGACGTTCACTTCCACGCGCTTTGACAGGGCGTTAACCACAGAGATCCCCACGCCGTGCAAGCCGCCAGAGAACTGGTAGTTTTTGTTGGAGAACTTACCGCCCGCATGCAGACGGCAGAGGATCAGCTCAACGGCAGGAACCCCCTCTTCCGGGTGAATATCCACCGGCATGCCGCGGCCATCGTCGATGACTTCCAGCGACTGATCGGCGTGCAGGATAACGTCCACGCGTTTGGCATGACCTGCCAGCGCTTCGTCCACACTGTTATCAATTACTTCCTGGCCCAGGTGGTTTGGGCGCGTCGTATCGGTGTACATCCCCGGGCGGCGGCGAACCGGCTCAAGCCCGGTGAGTACCTCAATGGCATCAGCGTTATAGGTTTGCGTCATGATTTAAGCTAGCAATTCGCATTGATTGTCAGTGGCTGTGCAGTCCAAGAAAATCGACAATCTGGGTGAAATGATCTTCAAAGCCCGTGAAAGCATGGTTTCCGCCCTCTTCTACAGTCTGGCGGCAGGATGCGTAATACGCCACTGCCTGGCGGTAATCCAGCACTTCATCTCCCGTCTGTTGCAGCAGCCAGATAAGATCGGGCGCTTCAAGCGGGTCGACCTGCATAACTTTGAGATCGTAAATATGGCGTGACTCTAGCACATATTGTTGGCCGGTGTAGGGGTTCTCGTTTTCGCCAAGAAAGTCCCTTAACAGCTCAAATGGCCGGACCGCCGGGTTAACGACGACAGCGGGCACCATAAAGCATTGCGACAGCCAGGTGGCGTAGTAGCCGCCGAGGGACGAGCCGACAACGCCAAACGATTCGCCGCCGTGTTCAAGCACAATCGATTCCAGCATTTCTGCCGCGTCCGCCGGATAAGGGGGCAGCTGCGGAATAATCATCTCCACGTGCGGATGATGTTCGCTCAGCCACTGGCGAAACTGCGTCGCCTTTGCGGAACGCGGAGAACTGTTGAACCCGTGCAGATAGAGGAGCGTCGACATCAATAGCCTTCTGAAGCGGTATCCGGGCGGAACTGCGCGCCAGCCAGACGGCACACTTCGGTGGTCAGCGAGCCGTCGGCATGCAGGTCCAGCCAGCGCCAGCCCGGTGCGATGGTGTCCAGCGTGAAGTTAGCGCAATGGGGCTTGAACTGCACGCAGGTGGACGGCGTCGCGAGCAGGCGGCGACCGTTCCAGTCGAGATCCTGTTCCTGGTGAATGTGCCCACACAGCAAATTTTTCACGCGCGGGAATTTCGCCAGCACGCTATCCAGCGCCGCAGAGTTGCGTAAGCTGTGCTGATCAAGCCAGCTACAGCCCGCCGGCAGCGGATGATGATGCAGTAACAGCAGCGTATTACGATTCGGTTCGGCGGCCAGTTTTGTCTCCAGCCAGTCAAGCTGATAGTCGCTCAACTCACCGTGCGGAACGCCAAACACCTGACTGTCGAGGAGCAGAATTTGCCACTGGTCCCCCGTAAAGACACATTTTGCCGGCGAAATCCCCGCCTCCTGAAGCGAACTGTACATGGCGGGCTGAAAATCGTGATTGCCCGGTAGCCAGACGCAAGGCACACTAAAGCTCGCAATTCCTTCGGCGAAATGCTGATAGGCTGCGGAGGATTGATCCTGCGCCAGATCGCCTGTCGCGACGATCAGATCGCATGGCCGCTTTTCAGCATGGATCGCGTCAAGAACCGCCTGATAACTCTCCCAGGTGTTCACGCCCAGAAGCGTCTCATGCTTTTCGGCAAAAAGGTGGGTGTCGGTGATTTGTAATATCCTGACTGGCGCCCCACCAGCAACAGTCAGGTTCAACAGGCTTTCCAAATGGTGTCCTTAGGTAGGTTTATGACGCTAACAAACCGGAATCGCCATTGCTCCATGTGCTAAACAATATCTTAGCCAGTCGGCTAAAAACTGGTTAATTTGATGCTTTTCGTCGCGTTGATGCAACTTTTTATTCGGATAATCATACCGCGCTTTGAAGCGAAAGATCTGCTGGCTTGAACACACTTCAGCGACCATCGCATCATGATAAAGACGTACCGTCATTGACGGCAGGCTCCAGTAGCTGATGCTCGGCGCCGTTTGCTCAATCTCCACCAGCGTAGTGTAGCGCGTTGATTCTGTTATCGTTAACCGATACTGCGCGTTGCTCACCTGATAGCTTACCGTTTCGCCGGGCGCGTCGTTTCGCGGCAGCAGGCGGCGCAGCTGGGCGAAATTGGTTTCGCACAGGCGCATCATTTCTGGGAAGTCAGGTGTATAGCGCTTCATTTTTTCCACTCGTTTCGTAAATTCTGATGATGCAGTTGCAGCCATTGCAAGGCGATGACAGACGCTGCGTTGTCGATTAAACCCTCTTCTACCCATTGGTAAGCCTGCTCCCGACTCACCACATGAACCCGAATATCTTCGTTTTCATCTGCCAGACCGTGGATCCCTTTCGCTGTCGTGGCGTCCACTTCGCCCACCATAATAGATGAGCGTTCCGTTGTTCCCCACGGACTTGCCAGGTAGCTCAACACCGGTTTCGTCCGACCGATCGCCAGGCCTGCCTCTTCCAGCGCCTCGCGGCGAGCGACGTCTTCGACCGACTCACCCTCCTCGATCATCCCGGCCACCATCTCCAGCAACCACGGCGTTTCGCTGGTATCATACGCCGCAATACGGACCTGCTCGACCAGCACGACTTCATCACGCACTGGGTCAAAGGGTAGCAAGACTGCCGCATGCCCGCGCTCAAAAATTTCGCGTTTGATTTCACCGCTCATTTCACCGTTAAACAGGCGATGCCTGAAACGGTAAAGTTCCATTGAAAAAAAACCGCTATAAAGCGTTTCTCGTGCAATAATTTCTACATCGTTTTTGGCGAAGGTGACAGGCACGTTTTCTGGTTTTTGCATCGGTCGAGTCCTGGTAGCAATGGTGATGAAATTGTGAATTTCAAGGCTGTTTGGCTGCCGTTTGTATGGCTATATGGTAGATTGGAGCAAATTACCGCCAGATGGCACGTTACGCCAACCTTTTGGTGTGGATGATTCTGTTAGAATCGGCAATTATTTTTAATTAGATCAGCGCTAATACTGCTTCACAACAAGGAATGCAAATGAAGAAATTGCTCCCCATCCTTATCGGCCTGAGCCTGACGGGCTTCAGTGCAATGAGCCAGGCAGAGAACCTGTTACAGGTCTACCAGCAGGCACGTCTGGGCAACCCTGATTTACGTAAATCAGCGGCCGATCGTGATGCTGCGTTTGAAAAGATTAACGAAGCACGTAGTCCACTGCTGCCGCAGTTAGGCTTAGGTGCAGATTATACCTACACTAACGGTTTTCGCGATAACAATGGCATCGACTCGAATGCCACCAGCGCCTCTTTACAGCTTACACAGACCCTGTTCGACATGTCCAAATGGCGTGAACTGAGTTTGCAGGAAAAGAGCGCAGGCATTCAGGATGTCACCTATCAGACCGATCAGCAAACGCTGATCCTGAATACCGCGACCGCCTATTTCCAGGTACTGAGCGCGATTGACGCGCTCTCCTATACCGAAGCGCAGAAACAGGCGATTTACCGTCAGTTAGATCAAACCACCCAGCGTTTTAACGTAGGCCTGGTCGCGATCACGGACGTGCAGAACGCCCGTTCACAGTACGATACCGTACTGGCTAACGAAGTGACCGCACGTAACAACCTCGACAACGCACTGGAAGCACTGCGTCAGGTCACCGGTAACTACTATCCTGAGCTGGCCTCTCTGAACGTGGACAGTTTCAAAACGGACAAACCGCAGGCGGTTAATGCTCTGCTGAAAGAAGCGGAAAACCGTAACCTGACCTTATTGCAGGCGCGCCTGAGCCAGGATCTGGCACGCGAGCAGATCCGCCTTGCACAGGATGGTCACCTGCCAACCCTGAGCCTGAGCGCCTCTACCGGCGTATCGGATACCAGCTACAGCGGGTCTAAAACGACGTCTCAGGCCTATGACGACAGCAACGTTGGCCAGAACAAAGTGGGCCTCAGCTTCTCTCTGCCGCTGTACCAGGGCGGGATGGTTAACTCTCAGGTGAAACAGGCGCAGTACAACTTTGTGGGTGCCAGCGAGCAGCTGGAAAGCGCGCACCGCAACGTGGTGCAGACCGTGCGTTCTTCCTTTAACAACGTCAATGCCTCTATCAGTAGCATCAACGCTTACAAACAGGCCGTTGTCTCTGCGCAAAGCTCTCTGGACGCGATGGAAGCAGGCTACTCCGTCGGTACGCGTACCATCGTTGACGTGTTAGACGCAACGACCACGCTGTATAACGCGAAACAGCAGCTTTCCAGCGCACGTTACCAGTACCTGATTAACCAGCTGAACATCAAGCAGGCGCTGGGTACGCTGAACGAGCAGGATCTGCAAATGCTGAACAGTACGCTGGGTAAATCGGTATCCACGTCGCCTGACAGCGTGGCGCCGGAAAATCCAGAGCAGGATGCCGCGGTTGATAACTTCAACGCTAACGGCAGCGCCCCGGTTGCACAGCCAGCGGCAGCGCGCAGCACCTCACCTGCCAGCAGCGGCACGAATCCGTTCCGTAACTAAGTGTGTCATCAGGCCCAGTGCGGCCTGATGCCCTCACCCCAGCCCTCTCCCTATGGGCTGAGGGTTCCCCACA
>NZ_NRIQ01000041.1:0-40465 GCF_020224095.1 Enterobacter sp. CCUG 70166 | reverse complement strand
CAGCCCACAGGGAGAGGGAGCACATTAATCCCCCCCGAACGTAAGCCAACGTAAAGATCCCCCGGATTTCGCCCCTCTTCGCTTCATTTTCAACCACTCATCCTCTATCCTGAGCGTTAATACCCCTGGGTCCTGGAAGACAAATATGAAACGGACAAAAACGATGAATCACGCGTCGTTCCGCAAAAGCTGGAACGCACGCCACCTGACACCTGTCGCGCTGGCGGTCACCGCCGTCTTTATGCTGGCAGGCTGTGAGCAAAGCGACGAAACGGTGTCGCTCTATCAAAACGCTGACGATTGTGCGAGCGCAACCGGTAAAGCCGCCGAGTGTACGACGGCCTATAACAACGCCCTGAAAGAGGCAGAACGTACCGCGCCGAAATATGCCTCACGCGAAGACTGTGTAGCCGAATTCGGCGAAGGCCAGTGCCAGCAGGCTCCTGCTCAGGCAGGTATGGCGCCGGAAAACCAGGCGCAGGCACAGTCCAGCGGTAGCTTCTGGATGCCTCTGATGGCGGGTTATATGATGGGCCGTCTGATGAGCGGCGGCGCGGGCTACCAGCAGCAACCGCTGTTTAGTTCTAAAAACCCAAACAGCCCGGCGTACGGTAAATACACCGATGCCACCGGCAAGGGTTACGGTGCGGCAACGCCTGGCCGTACGATGACCGTACCGAAAACCGCGATGGCACCGAAACCAGCCACTACCAGCACCATTACCCGTGGCGGCTTCGGTGAGTCTGTGGCGAAACAAACCACCATGCAGCGTAGTGCGACCGGCTCTTCGACTCGCTCAATGGGCGGCTGATCATGGAACGAGTCAGTATTGTCGAGCGCCCGGACTGGCGCGAAAAAGCCACCGAATACGGTTTCAACTTTCACACCATGTACGGCGAGCCGTACTGGTGTGAAGACGCTTACTATAAGCTCACGCTCGCGCAGGTCGAAAAGCTTGAAGAGGTGACCGCAGAACTGCACCAGATGTGCCTGAAGGTGGTAGAGAAAGTCATCGACAGCGATGAGCTGATGACCAAATTCCGCATTCCGAAGCACACCTGGAGCTTTGTTCGTCAGTCCTGGAAAACGAACCAGCCTTCGCTCTACTCTCGCCTCGATTTGGCATGGGATGGCGTGGGTGAACCGAAGCTTTTAGAAAACAACGCAGATACGCCAACCTCCCTGTACGAAGCCGCGTTCTTCCAGTGGATCTGGCTGGAAGATCAGGCGAATGCCGGAAACTTGCCGGAAGGCAGCGACCAGTTCAACAGCCTTCAGGAAAAACTGATTGAGCGTTTCGCCGAACTGCGTGAACAGCACGGTTTCAACCTGTTGCACCTCGCCTGCTGTCGCGATACCGAAGAAGATCGCGGTACGGTTCAGTATTTGCAGGACTGCGCAGCCGAAGCGGAAGTGGCGACGGAATTCCTCTATATCGAAGAGATCGGTTTAGGTGAAAAAGGTCAGTTTACGGACACGCAGGATCAGGTGATCAGCAACCTGTTCAAGCTCTACCCGTGGGAATACATGCTGCGCGAAATGTTTTCTACCAAGCTGGAAGACGCCGGTGTGCGCTGGCTGGAACCAGCCTGGAAGAGCATTATCTCCAATAAAGCCCTGCTGCCAATGCTGTGGGAGATGTTCCCGAACCACCCGAACCTGCTGCCTGCTTACTTTGCCGAAGATGATTTCCCGCCGATGGAGAAATACGTCGTTAAGCCAATCTTCTCCCGTGAAGGCGCGAACGTCTCGATTATCGAAAACGGTAAAACGCTGGAAGCGGTTGAAGGGCCGTACGGTGAGGAAGGGATGATCGTCCAGGCGTTTTATCAACTGCCGAAGTTTGGCGACAGCTATACGCTGATCGGCAGCTGGCTTATTAACGATCAGCCTGCCGGGATTGGTATTCGCGAAGATCGCGCGCTGATTACGCAGGATCTGTCGCGTTTCTACCCGCATATTTTTATTGAATAAGACTTGCCGGGTGGCGGCTTCGCCTTACCCGGCCTACATGTTGAGCGCAGGCCCGGTAAGCGCAGCGCCACCGGGCATGTTTTACCCCACCTGCACCGACAGCATACTCAAGCTCCCCATCTCAATACCGTCGACCGGTGTTGTGATAACCTCCTGACCATCCCATGCGCCTAATACATACAGCAATGGCAAGAAGTGTTCCGGCGTCGGGTTAGAGAGCGAACCGCCGTCGTGATCCAGATAGTTCACCAAAGGGTGCCGTTCGACCGGCCCTTGCCAGGTCAGGTTGTCTTTTACATAGTCATTAAAGGCTGTTGCCCAAGGGTACGGCGTATTTTCACCGTGCCAGCGTACCGTACGCAGGTTATGCACCACGTTGCCACTGGCAATCAGCATGATGCCCTCATCACGAAGCGAAGCCAGCTTACGCCCCATCTCCATGTGCCAGGCAGCCGGTTTGGTGCTGTCGATACTCAGTTGCACCATCGGGATATCCGCATCAGGATACATCTTAATCAGCACGCCCCACGAGCCATGGTCAAAGCCCCAGGCTTCTTTGTCCAGCGCAACCGGAACAGGGGCGAGCAGATCAACCAGCCGCTGCGCCAGCTCAGGCGAACCGGGGGCCGGATAATGCGTATCGTACAGCGCCTGCGGAAAACCGCCAAAATCATGGATCGTTTTTGGCGCTTCCATGGCCGTCACGCCGGTACCCCGGGTAAACCAGTGCGCAGAGACCACCACAATTGCCTTCGGACACGGTAACGTCTTACCCAGTTGACACCAGGCGCGGGTATAGACGTTATCTTCCAGAACGTTCATGGGGCTGCCATGGCCTAAAAACAGTGCTGGCATACGAGAAGGAGACATGGTGATATCCTTAGAGGAAGTGACAAAGTGATGGGCCTACATTACGCGCATTCAGGTGAAGATGAACGTAGATAACCGTGAAGATCATCATCAGGAAATTTGAATGCCAGATATCGCTTAAGGAGAATGCATGTCAGTACCTTTGATTTTGACCTTACTTGCAGGCGCCGCGACCTTTATCGGTGCGTTCCTTGGGGTACTCGGTCAAAAACCCTCTAATCGCCTGCTGGCCTTCTCGCTGGGTTTCGCCGCCGGGATTATGCTGCTTATCTCGCTGATGGAGATGCTGCCCGCCGCGCTTCACGCCGAAGGGATGTCGCCTGTTCTGGGCTATGGCATGTTTATCATTGGCCTGCTGGGTTATTTTGCACTCGACCGTATCCTTCCTCACGCGCACCCGCAGGATCTAATGCAAAAAAGCGTTGCCCCCATCCCTGGCAATATCAAACGCACGGCCATTCTGCTGACGCTGGGTATCAGCCTGCATAACTTTCCGGAAGGTATCGCCACCTATGTCACGGCCAGCAGCAACCTGGAAATGGGTTTTGGTGTCGCGCTGGCCGTTGCTTTGCACAATATTCCTGAAGGACTTGCCGTTGCCGGGCCCGTTTATGCCGCCACGGGTTCAAAACGTACAGCTGTCTTTTGGGCGGGTATCTCCGGGATGGCTGAAATTCTCGGCGGCGTGCTGGCGTGGCTGATCCTCGGTAGCCTCGTATCCCCGGTTGTAATGGCTGCAATTATGGCTGCCGTGGCCGGAATTATGGTCGCGCTCTCTGTCGATGAGCTGATGCCGCTGGCAAAAGAGATCGATCCCAACAATAACCCAAGCTACGGCGTGCTGTGTGGAATGTCAGTGATGGGGATGAGTTTGGTTCTGCTACAAACGGCAGGTATTGGTTAAGAATTAATGCCTCCGTTTCATACGGAGGCATTATACTATTCAAAATAACAATCCTATATATTTACCCTATAATAACCCACCAAATATAAACCCATTAGAATTTCAAAAAAAGGCGTCTCTTAAGATAGCCTGAAAATATTAATTAAAAGCACCTACAAATATATTTAAGTCACGTTAATCGCGTATTCCCACCCCAATCCGTATACTTTGCAAGTATTCTGAAATTAATATTCACATTATGAATCACTCTGAAAAAGGATATTTCCATGTATATGGGTAAGAAATTACTGTTAGCAGCGGCTATGGCTGGCATTGTGTCGGGTTCTGCTTTTGCTGAAGATCAAGGCTCTGGCAAAATCAAATTCAAAGGTGTTGTTATTGACGCACCGTGCAGCATCGCACCAGACAGCGTTGATAAAGAAGTCGATCTGGGTGAAGTGACTACGGCCGTTATCAACGCCAACAAAAAATCCACGCCGGTTCCGGTCGATATTAATCTGGAAAACTGCCAGCTTGACGATCCGGCAGACGAAACCGACACGCCAATTACCAAAGTGGATGTCACCTTCACCAGCGCAGCGACAGACGCGACAGACACCAGCCTGATGAGTAACACCTATGCAAGTGGTGCGCAGAACGTGGGTGTACGTCTGCTGGATAATGCGGAGGCTGCTATCACGCTGGGAGAATCCAACGAGGTTGAGTTGCTGGCAGGATCAACCACCCAGACGCTGCATTTCAAAGCGGTTATGGAAGTCCCCACGGGTAAAACTGCGACGGCAGGCCAGGTTGAAGCCACGGCTAACTACGTCCTGTTGTACAAATAATTCTGTTACGTAACAGTATTAGCCGACTGGTAATTCATGCCGGTCGGCATCCTTTATATATTCGAGTAACAGGATGATGACATACAAATTACAATGGATAATCATCATTGCATCCCTGTTAATGACGAGACTTACCTCTGCCACTGAATTTAATATAAACGCCATCGATAAAGATCAGCGCGGCAGCGTCGATTTATCACGTTTTAAAGATCAAATATCGGTTACGCCGGGAAGCTATTTCGTTACGGTTTCAGTTAATGATATTCCGCTGGCAAATGGCTGGCTCCTTCGCTGGAGAGAAATAAATAACGCGGTTCAAGTGTGTATTCCTCCCGAACTGGCCGATACATTTGCGTTACAGGATGAGGTTCGTCACGCTTTGCCAGAAAAAGAGGGATGCGTTGATTTCGCCGCCAGACCAGACATCAGATTTACGTTTGAGCAAGATAGCCAATCCCTGAATGTGACGATCCCCCAGGCATGGCTGCAATACCGTGCGGTGGACTGGATGCCGCCATCCACCTGGGACAACGGCGTGCCGGGCGTACTGCTGGATTACAATCTTTTTGCCAGCCATTATCAGCCCAATAGCGGCAGCAGCAATAACAACGCCAATACCTATGGCACCGTCGGTGCGAACATGGGCGCGTGGCGCCTGCGAAGCGATTACCAGTACACGCGAAGCGATACTGAAGCAGGCTCAGAGCAGGATGGCCGTTTTTCACGCGTATATATGTTCCGCCCTCTGCCCTCAATCGGAGCGAAACTGACGCTGGGTGAAACGGATTTCCAGTCCGCAATTTTTGACGCCTTTACCTATACCGGCGCATCGCTAATCAGCGAAGAACGTATGCTGCCATGGTCGCTGCGCGGCTATGCCCCGCAGATTACCGGGATAGCGCAAACCAACGCCACGGTGACCGTAAGCCTTGCCGATCGCGTGATTTACCAAAGTAAAGTGCCACCAGGCCCGTTTGTTATTCAGGATCTTAACCAGTCGGTTCAGGGCACGCTGGACGTCAAAGTCACGGAAGAGGACGGCCGCGTCAGCACCTTCCAGGTCTCTGCCGAGTCCGTGCCGTTTTTAACGCGCAAGGGTCAGGTTCGCTACAAGTTCGCGGCGGGTAAAGCGCGCCAGGGTGCCTCCCATGACGTCGAAGATAACGCCTTCATGAGCGGCGAATTTTCCTGGGGCATGCTGTCACACACCTCCCTGTATGGCGGCACGCTGACTGATGGCGACGGTTATCGTTCCGTCGCTGCCGGGATCGGCCAGAATATGGCCTGGCTGGGGGCGCTCTCTTTTGACGTCACGCAGGCCACCAGCCAGCTGCCACACCAGCGCAGTCAGACGGGTTACAGCTATCGCATTAACTACAGCAAGCGTTTCGATACCACCGGCAGTCAGCTTACGCTTGCCAGCTACCGCTACTCAGACCCCCAGTTTTTGAGCTACGCCCGCTACCTTGATTATGACGACGGTGACCGCCAGTCGGAGAAACAAACCCTGAGCGTGACGGCAAGCCAGTACATTTCAGCGTTATCCCTGAACCTGTACGTCAACATGCTGCGTCAGACATGGTGGAATGATTCACCTTCCACGACCGGCAGCATCACGGCGGGCTACAACTTTGATATGGGCCGCTGGAAGAACCTTGGCGTCACCCTGTCCTGGAGTAAAACGCATTACGATGAGGAAGACGAAAGTGACGATACTCAGTTCTATCTCTCGCTCAGCGTACCGCTCGATCCCGATCATCGTCTTAACTATGACCTGCGTAACAGCGACACGCTGAGTCATAACGTGTCGTGGTATGACACGTCGGATCGCAATAATACCTGGGGCGTTTCCGCAGGCGCGGAGAGCGGAAAGCCAGATTCCGGGGCGCAGGTCAGCGGGAATTATCAGCATTATTCTACGTACGGCGATCTCAATCTCTCAGGCAGCTATAAAGCTGACGAATATAACTCCCTCAGCGCGAGCTGGAGTGGTTCCTTCACCTCAACGGCGAAAGGCGCCGCGCTGCACCGGCGCAGCTACGGTAATGAACCTCGTGTGATGGTCAGCACCGACGGGGTAGGCAATATCCCTCTGAACATGTCGCGAGATGAGACCAACCGTTTTGGCATCGGCGTTTTACCGTCATTCTCCAGCTATTCCCCCTCCAGCGTGCAGGTCAATCTGAACAACCTCCCTGATGGCGTGGACGTAGACAACCGCGTCGTGACCTCAACCTGGACTGAGGGAGCCATTGGTTATCGTCAGATTGCCACGCGCGCAGGTAAGGACGTGACAGGCGTTCTGCGAATGTCATCAGGAGCGCCACCTCTCGGGGCGATTGTTCGCCTGGAAGCAAGCAATTTGCAGGTTGGGATGGTGGCCGATGAAGGCCGCGTCTGGCTGGCCGCCGTTGAGCCAGAACAGCAGTTTCGCGTGACATGGGGCGACAACCAACAGTGTCGCTTCTCGTTACCTTCTCACTTAGAAAACAGTATGCAGTTGATACTGCCGTGTCAGTAAGAAATCATCATGAAATTAACGCCGTTTAAAAGCCTGTGCCTGATGCTAACCAGCACAGCATTTGCTACCCACGCAGCCATTAATCTGGACCGCACGCGCATTGTTTTTCCAGAAAGCGACAAGGCCAGCAGCCTGAAAGTGGACAATCAGAGCAAGGTGCTGCCTTATCTGGCGCTCTCCTGGATTGAAGATGAAAAGGGACAAAAAGAAGATACGCACTTTATGGCGCTTCCCCCCATTCAACGTATCGAAGCGGGCACCTCGTCGCAGATAAGGATTGTTAAACAAGCCGCTACTCGCCAGCTGCCAGGAGACAGGGAATCGCTGTTTTATTTCAACCTGCGTGAAGTACCGCCAAAAAACACCAGCGCCAGCGAGGAGCGCAGCGTGATGCAGGTAGCAATGCAGAGCCGAATTAAGCTGTTCTGGCGTCCAGAAGCGATTAGCAAAAAATCCGGCGAACTGACTGAAATGCGAATGGAAATTTCCGCCAACGCGAATGGGCTCACGGTCCACAACCCTACGCCGTACTACATCACGCTGGCGTGGCTGAGCAAAAATGCTAAAACCATGCTGCCGGGTTTTGACAGTCTGATGATTGCGCCTTTCGCCACGGCAACCGCGTCTACCGGCGATTACCACGGTAGTTATTACAGCATCGGCTATATCGACGATTACGGTGCACTGAAAAAAGTCGACCTGCAATGCACCGGAACGGCGCAATGTAAACTTACCGAACGGAAAATCGATAAAGATGCGAAAGCTCGCTAGTGTCCTGCTTACATTGCTGCTTTCAGCGCTACCTTTGGAAGATGCGATGGCGCTTAACTGTTATCTGGGTGGCTCTGGCGGTTCCGTCGAGGAGACAAAAACGATCTCCCCCTTTGCCATACCCAGCAACGCCCAAATTGGCCAAAAAATATGGGAGTCTGATGACATTAGGATTCCGGTGACGTGTGACAACAACGTCTCGAGCAATTTTAAGCCGGAAGATGTCTTTGCCTGGGTAAATCCTTATCCTGTCGCAACCGATCCCTATTATGAGCTGGGCGTCACCTATGAAGGTATAGATTACGATGCTACAGGTCAGCCCAACGGCGTGGATACCCGCCAGTGTCTGGACAACAATAACATCACTATTTACACCCCTGCTCAAATCCGCCAGATGGGTTGGGAGAATCGCATTTGCTCTGGTAATCCGGATGATATCCATATTTCGCGCACATTCGTCGCCCGATTACGACTTTTCGTGAGAATAAAGGCTGTGCCGCCGCATGGCTATGTCAGTTCGCTCAGCGATTACATCGTTGTGCAATTTGACGGTAAGGGTGGCGTTAATCAGATGGCCGACGCGAAGAACCTGAAGTATCACATCAACGGGCTGCAAAACATTACGGTACTTGATTGCGGGGCGACGTTTAGCATTTACCCTGAGAATCAGGAGATCGACTTCGGCACTTTCAGTGCGCGCGACATTGTGAATCAGCAGAAGCGTATTCGCATGTTTTCAATACGAACCACCAAAGTGCAGGATGCCCAGTGCTCGGACGGATTTAAGATGGACTCGTCATTTTACACAACCGAAACGCTCAGCGCAGACGACACCGCGGTACTGATAGGGAATGGGTTAAAGCTGCGTATTCTTAACGGAACGGAGCCTTACACATTCAACCAGTACAAGGAATACGCCGATTTTACGGGCGATATGATGAATCTTGAGCAAAACTACACGGCTGAACTTTCGCGGGATGAAGGAAAAGCGATTCAGTCCGGGCCGTTTGAAACCGTGGTACTGTTCAAAATTAACTACCACTAGAAACAAAAAAGCCGGGTTTCCCCGGCTTTTTCACATCAGCATGTTCAGCTGGCTTTACGCTCATGCGCCCGGCGGTATTCAACCAGGTCTTCAATCGTCACCACTGGCATATTGTGCAGACGCGCAAAGGTGATGCACTCCGGCGCGCGCGCCATGGTGCCATCATCGTTGGTCAGTTCGCACAGCACGCCTGCGGGTTTGAAGCCAGCCAGCGTCACCAGATCGATGGTCGCTTCGGTATGACCACCACGGGTCAGCACGCCGCCCGGCTGCGCGCGCAGCGGGAAGACATGACCAGGGCGGTGCAGATCGGAGGGTTTTGCACCATCAGCAATCGCTGCACGCACGGTAGTCAGGCGGTCAGCCGCCGACACCCCGGTGGTGACGCCATGTGCCGCTTCAATGGTCACGGTGAAGCCGGTACCAAAGGCGCTGGTGTTGTTTTCAACCATCATCGGCAGATCAAGCTGCTGGCGACGGTCTTCGGTGATGCACAGGCATACGATGCCGCTACCGTGACGGATGGTCAGCGCCATCTGCTCAACGGTCATGTTCTCGGCGGCAAAAATCATGTCGCCTTCGTTTTCACGGTTTTCATCGTCAAGCACCATCACACCGCGGCCTTCGCGCAGTGCATCCAGTGCATGTTCAACACGTTGAGTTGAAGTGCCAAAAGAGGAAAGTAGCGTCTGATTCATGGTAAAAAAACCTCATTAACTTTATGGTTACCAGAATCAGGGCAGTCTTAGGAGCGCCGTACAAGCGGCAAAAAAATAACGTGAGCGGGCCTTGCCCGACTGGATCGTTACTCTCTCCCATCCGGACTCTAACCGTCGGCCCCGGAATTACACCGGATCTGCTGACCTTTGAGAATTCACCCAAAGCGCTCGCGGGCTTTCAGCGTTAAGCTGATTTACCGCCGGTGGGGAATTTCGCCCCGCCCTGAGAATAAGCGAGATAACTATAACGCTATTGATTACCCTGGGCAATGCATAAGCTTCAAACAATTTTGTTTAACCCGCGGCATGACGCGCTACAATAGGCACTAACACCTTTTCATCAAGGGAAACGACAATGATTGACCCAAAGAAAATTGAGCAGATCGCGCGTCAGGTTCATGAGTCCATGCCGAAAGGTATTCGTGAGTTTGGTGATGACGTTGAGAAGAAAATTCGCCAGACGTTGCAGGCACAGTTGGTTCGCCTTGATTTAGTCAGCCGCGAAGAGTTTGACGTGCAGACGCAGGTGCTGCTGCGCACCCGCGAGAAGCTGGCGCTGCTGGAACAGCGTCTGAGCGAGCTGGAGAGCCGCAATGCGCCGGAAGAGGTGAAGCC
This sequence comes from Enterobacter sp. CCUG 70166, assembly GCF_020224095.1. Taxonomy (NCBI): domain Bacteria; kingdom Pseudomonadati; phylum Pseudomonadota; class Gammaproteobacteria; order Enterobacterales; family Enterobacteriaceae; genus Enterobacter; species Enterobacter sp. CCUG 70166. The sequence goes on along the minus strand of NZ_NRIQ01000041.1, from coordinate 30,219 downwards.
AGCGCCAGCTATTCCACCGGTGGATGACCAGGCATAGTGCGGCCTGTTGTGCCCGGTGGCGGCTACGCCTTACCGGGCCTACATGAACGCGTAGGTCGGGTAAGGCGCAGCCGCCACCCGACATAAAAAAACGGGCCAACTGGCCCGTTTTTTACTGACTGTCTTTCTGGATCTTCTTAATGATGTTAGTGGTTGAACACCCGTCCTCAAAGTTGAGCACCATCACTTCACCGCCATTCGCCCAGACCTCTTCGCTACCTGCGATTTGCTCTGGCTTGTAATCACCGCCCTTCACCAGAAGGTCAGGCAGAATTCCGGCAATCAGGCGCTGCGGAGTGTCTTCTTCAAATGAGACCACCCAGTCCACCGCTTCCAGCGCGCCGAGCACTATCATGCGCTGCTCCAGCGGGTTCACCGGACGCGTTTCACCCTTCAGTCGTTTGGTTGAGGCATCGCTGTTGACCGCCACAATCAGGCGGTCGCCCAGCTTGCGCGCATTCGCCAGATACGAGACATGACCCGCATGCAGGATGTCGAACACGCCGTTCGTCATCACCACTTTTTCACCGCGTTTGCGCGCGGCGGCAACGGCCACTTTCAGCTCGTCTTCGGTCATGACGCCAAAGCCGGTATCCGCACGCCCACGCACCGCATTTTCCAGCTCGATTGGCGAAACGGTGGAGGTTCCGAGTTTACCGACGACCACGCCCGCCGCGGCGTTCGCGAAGTAGCACGCTTCTTCCAGGGAGTTCCCCGCCGCCAGCGTCGCTGCCAGCACGCCGATCACCGTATCACCGGCACCGGTCACGTCGTACACTTCCTGCGCCTGAGTTGGCATATGCAGCGGCGCCTTGCCCGGTTGCAGCAGCGTCATGCCCTGTTCGGAACGGGTCACCAGCAGCGCAGACAGCTCGAAATCAGCGATGATTTTCATGCCGCGCTCAACCAGCTCTTCTTCAGTTTTGCACTTGCCCGCCACCGCTTCGAACTCAGAGAGGTTGGGCGTCAGCAGGGTTGCGCCGCGATAGCGCTCGAAATCGGTGCCTTTCGGGTCGATCAGCACCGGAACGCTGGCTTTGCGCGCCAGCTGGATCATGGTCTGCACGCTCGCCAGCGCACCTTTGGCATAATCAGACAGCACCAGCGCGCCGATATTGCCCAGCGCCTGGCTAATGCGCTCATGCAGCGGCTCAGGATCAACGCCTTCGAACCCTTCTTCAAAGTCGAGGCGGATCAGCTGCTGGTTACGCGACAGCACGCGCAGCTTGGTGATGGTTGGGTGGGTCGGAACAGAAACGAAGTCGCACTTCACGTTCACGTCCGCCAGCGACTGGCTCAGCGCACGCGCCGCATCGTCAATGCCGGTCAGGCCCACCAGCCGCGAATGCGCGCCCAGCGAGGCTATGTTCATCGCCACGTTTGCCGCGCCGCCTGGACGTTCTTCAATGGTGTCGACCTTAACTACCGGCACCGGCGCTTCCGGAGAGATACGGCTGGTCGGCCCATACCAGTAGCGATCCAGCATCACATCCCCGACAACCATAACTCCAGCACGTTCAAACTCTGGCAGTGTTACTTTCATTCCTGACTCCAGAAAGATTCACAATTTGCGCGCGATAATATCACACTTGTTTTGTTACGCACGGTTCCACCAGCCACTTCTGCCAGCTTGCGGTCACCTGCGCGCGTTCATCGGTGAAACCGTCCAGCGCCACATGGCCCGGCTGTTCCTGTAAGGCCAGATGGTGCAGCTCGTCACGCAGCGTGGTGTAGGCGCGGGTTAATGCCTGCGCCTCCTGCTCATCCATAATGTCGTTCTGCGCCAGCAGTTCCAGTATGCGCACGTTATCCGACCAGCGGGTCAGCTTCGGCTTATCGTGCGCGTGCAACAGCACCAGATACTGAGTGATAAACTCAATATCGGTAATCCCGCCCTCATCAGCTTTGATATCAAAGCGATCGCGATGTTTGTTGCCAAGGTGCGCGCGCATTTTCTCACGCATTTCCCGCACTTCGGTTTGCAGCGTACAGCCTTCGCGCGGGGTCGTCATGACCGCCTTGCGGATCGCATCGAACTGCGTTTTGAGCTGCGGATCGCCGTACACCACGCGGGCGCGCACCAGCGCCTGATGCTCCCACGTCCAGGCTTCGTTCTTCTGATAGTCGGCAAAAGCCTCCGTGGAGGTAACCAGCATGCCTGCCGCGCCGGACGGGCGCAGACGCGCATCCACTTCATACAGAATGCCGGATGAGGTGCGAGTGCTGAACAGGTGCATGATGCGCTGGGCCAGGCGCAGGTAGAACTGCCGCCCGTCGATTTCGCGCTCGCCGTCGGTCATCACGTCAACCGGACAGTCGTGGAGGAAAATCAGATCCAGATCGGAGCTGTAGCCCAGCTCCCAGCCGCCCAGCTTGCCGTAACCCACCACCGCAAAACCGCGGCCTTCACGGTCAGCAAGGTGCTTCGGCTGCCCGTAGCGGGCTACCATTTGCACCCACGCCTGGTGGACTACCGCGTCGATGATCGCTTCCGCCAGCCAGGTTAAGTGATCGCTCACTTTCATTACCGGCAGGGTACCGGCGATATCTGCCGCCGCCACGCGCAACATCTGTGCCTGCTTAAACTGACGCAGCGCCTCAAGCTGTTGCTCTTCGTCCTCTTCCGGCACGCGCAGCAGATACTGACGCAGCTCGTCGCGGTAAGCATCCGTCGCCGTCGGCTGATAGAGCGTATTCGGGTCGAGCAGTTCGTCGAGCAGCAGCGGATAACGCGCCAGCTTGTTCGCCACCATCGGGGAGGCGGCGCAAAGGGAAATCAGATGCTTCAGCGCGCCGGGAAACTCACTTAACAGTTCAAGGTAGGTGGTACGCGTGACGATCCCGCTCAGGAGCGGCATCATGCGCGACAGCGGCACCGGCGCATCCTCGCGGGAGCAGACATCACTCAGCAGATGCGGCATCAGATGATCCAGCACCTGACGACCGCGCGGGCCAATGGCGCGTTTGTTCAGTTCGAGACGGAAATCAGCAATCAACGCCACCACGCGATGGCGGGCATCGTCGCTTAAGTGCGCCAGCACCGGCGTGGTGTCATCTTCCTGAAGCGCGTCCTGCCACAGTTCGCGCCAGTGCTCGGAGAGCGCATCGTCCTGCGATTCACTTTCGTCGTCGCCGATCAGATCGTTAAAGATGCGGCGCACGCCCGCCATATGCGCTTCCAGCCGTTCCGTCAGCGCCGCCCAGTCATCCACCCGCATCCCCCAGGCCAGACGCGCCCGGTTCAGCTCATCGCCCGGTAACGTCTGGGTCTGTTCGTCGTTGATACTTTGCAGCAAATTTTCCAGACGACGCAGGAAGAGATAAGCGTCACGCAGCGTTTGCGCGTCGCCTTCCGGCAGCAGATGCAGCTGATCGATAGCGCTGAGCGTTGGCAGCAGCGAGCGGGATTGCAGAGAAGGTTCGCGCCCGCCGCGTATCAGCTGGAAGACCTGAACGATAAATTCGATCTCACGAATACCGCCCGCGCCGAGCTTGATGTTGTCCTTCAGGCCACGGCGACGCACCTCGCGGGCAATCATCCCTTTCATATTTCGCAGGGACTGGATCACGCTGAAGTCAATGTAGCGGCGGAACACGAACGGGCGCAGCATGGCGCGCAGCTCGTTGGCGTAGGCATCGTCGCTGTCGCCCATGATCCGCGCTTTGACCATCGCGTAACGCTCCCAGTCGCGCCCCTGCTCCTGGTAATAATCTTCCAGCGCGGCAAAGCTCAACACCAGTGGCCCGCTGTCGCCAAACGGACGCAGACGCATGTCCACGCGGTAGACAAAACCATCCTGGGTGGGCTGATCCAGCGCCTTAATCAGCCGCTGGCCGAGGCGGGTAAAGAACTGGGCGTAGTCCAGCTCGCGACGACCGCCGCGCGTGGTGCCGTTTTCCGGCCATGCAAAAATCAGATCGATGTCTGAGGAAAAATTGAGCTCGCAGCCGCCCAGCTTGCCCATCCCCAGTATCAACAGCGGTTGCGGAACCCCGTCTTCGCTGCACGGCGTGCCCCACTCTTTACAGCAGGCGGCGTAGAGCCAGTCCCGCGCGGCGACGATCAGCGTCTGCGCCAGCTCGCTCAACTGCTGCAAGGTGCTCTCTTCACTCACCAGCTCCAGCGCCTGCGCCCAGGCAATGCGTACCATCACCCGGCGGCGGAACTGACGCAGAACGCGCATCAGCGTGGGTTCATCTGCCACCTCTGCCAGCGCGGTTTGCAGCCAGCCAGCATAATGCCGCCACTCGTCAGCCTGCGGCGGCGCGCTTTCCAGCGCTGCCAGCCAGTCCGGGTTAGCGCTGACGCTCTCCTGCACAAAATCACTGAACGTGAGCACGCTTTTCGCCTGCTCGCTTAACGATGACGCGGGTAACGACTCAGGCAGGCGTTCACAAACGGTCTGCCAGTGCTGCTGTAACTGCGAAGAAAGCGGCATATCAGGGGTTCCTTGCCAGAATTAACGTTTTCCGCTGTGCAGCCAGTACGGATCCTGCGAAATGGCCTCGTTGCGGAAATGCTCGATCTCAATCTGCTGACGGGTCTCGATGGCATGCTTAAGCCCCTGCCAGTTCTCCAGCCAGGCCTGCGCCTTCACGCCCTCATACGCACCTGACAGCAGCAACATGCTGTCGATGTTACGCGCCAGGCGGGGAAGCTGATCGCCATACTGGTCGCCCAGCGGATGCGCGAAGGTGGTTCGCAGCTCGGCCGCGTGACGGGAGAGGTGGATATCCGCAAAACGTTTGAAGTTTTCCGCGATTTTAGTCTGCCCTTTCGCATCGAGGAAAATGCGCCAGCCGCGCGTCACCAGAAATTCGGTCAACGCCAGTTTCGCGCTGGCGTTTTGCGGGCTGTAGATCGTCGTTTGTGCCGACACGTCAGAAAGCATCAGCGTTTCGGTTTGAGTGAGCAGATCACGTAAGTGAGCACTGGCTTTACGCGGTACAATACCGCCGAACAGCGCCAGGGTGTGACGCACCAGCCCTATAGCAGCGAGCACCTGTTTTTTGGCATTTTTCACGTTACGCGCCCACAGCTCCTCGTGGTACTGCCACTGAGAGAGCGCCAGCTCCAGCGCCGCTTCCATGCCCTGCTCAACGGAGGCTTTCGGCACAACGCGCAGAATCGGGGTTTCTCGCAGCACGCGCGGCGCATTCCCGGCGGCCAGGTGATAGCCGCGCGCCGCTTTACTCAGGCTGCCCTGACGCAGGCCAGGCTGGTTCACCAGCTTGTGCGCCAGCTTCAGCACGTCGCTCGCCTCACCTTCCAGCAGTTCAAGCTCCAGCTCGCAGATCGGCTCCTGCTCTTCACCAGCCTTAATTTCACCTCGATCAAACGCAATCTCAATGCGGCTCTTGCCTTCCGTCACCAGCCATTTCTCGCGCCAGAAATCGGTGCTGAACAGCGGTTGCGCCTCTGCCGACAGCGTTGCGGGCAGCGTCCCTTCCGGCCACACTTCCGCCGGAAAACGATCCAGCTCAAGTTCTGGCTTACTGATGTCGATATTGTATTCCGGACGCTGGTGCAAACCGCCCACCACGCGACCGGCGATTTTCATCGTCATCTCGTAGCGCCCGTTCGCACCCCGGATGCGCAGGCCCATATCGTGGTTGCGCAGCCAGTTGTCCGGCGTTTCGTAATAGATGTTGAGCAGCTGTACGGGTTCATGGTGCTCGCCGGACAGCGTATTCAGATGCTGGCGGAGCGCGTCAGCGCTGTCTTTTTCGACGATAAACTTTAATTCGATCTCTTGTGCCATAGCCTTGTACTTTTGCGTGCGTCACAGACGCGTCGATGAAGGCGAACTTCCTCGCCATTTGTTTGTCAGTACATAGTATTTTGCGCCAAATTGCCACGCAATGAGCAATTTGACGGGCGTAAAAGTTTAAAGCGGTGGAAATCATGACACAGATGATTCCGATTGATGATGAATCCTTTGCGTAGCGACACTGATACCACTACTATCGTTCCACTTTTTATGAAAATAACGACTGATATGCTTAAATTACGCCTGATTGGACTTACTTTACTCGCTTTTAGCGCCGCAACCGCGGTCCACGCTGAAGAGAAACGTTACGTTTCTGATGAACTGAATACCTGGGTACGCAGCGGCCCTGGAGACAATTATCGCCTCGTGGGTACGGTAAATGCCGGCGAGGAAGTGACTCTGCTGCAAACTAACGCAGACACCAATTACGGTCAGGTTCGTGACAGCTCTGGCCGCACCTCATGGATCCCGCTGAAAGAGCTAAGCACAGTGCCAAGCCTGCGCACCCGCGTGCCGGATCTGGAAAATCAGGTGAAAACCCTGACCGATAAGCTGAACAACATTGACGGTACCTGGAACCAGCGCACCGCAGAGATGCAGCAGAAAGTGGCGCAAAGCGACAGCGTGATCGCCGGCCTGAAAGATGAAAATCAGAAGCTGAAAAATGAGCTGATCGTCGCACAGAAGAAAGTAAACGCCGCTAATCTACAGCTGGATGACAAACAACGCACCATCATCATGCAGTGGTTTATGTATGGCGGCGGCGTACTGGGCGTCGGTCTGGTGCTGGGTCTGGTGCTTCCTCACCTTATCCCAAGCCGTAAACGTAAAGACCGCTGGATGAACTAACTCGTCTTCTCTGCCACACTTACGTATCATCTTGCGAAAAGAGAAAACGGGAGTGTTGGCGTGAAGAGTTATCTGGTCGGTGGTGCGGTACGTGATGCGTTATTAGGTCTGCCGGTCAAAGATAAAGATTGGGTCGTGGTCGGTGCCACGCCCGAAGCGATGATTGACGCGGGCTACCAGCAGGTAGGCCGCGATTTTCCTGTGTTCCTCCATCCGAAAAGCCGCGAAGAGTACGCCCTGGCGCGTACCGAACGGAAATCGGGTTCCGGTTATACCGGCTTCACCTGCTATGCCGCGCCGGATGTCACGCTGGAGCAGGACTTACTGCGCCGCGATCTCACCATTAACGCCCTGGCGCAGGACGAAAACGGACATATCATCGACGCCTACGGCGGCCAGAACGATCTGCGCGATCGTCTTTTACGCCATATTTCCCCCGCCTTTTCTGAAGATCCGCTTCGCGTACTGCGCGTGGCGCGTTTTGCCGCCCGTTATGCCCATCTGAGCTTCCGTATCGCCGACGAGACGATGGCGCTGATGACGGCCATGACCGACGCGGGCGAGCTGGAACACCTGACGCCAGAACGCGTCTGGAAAGAGACCGAAAACGCCCTGACCACCCGCAACCCACAGGTCTTTATCCAGGTTCTGCGCGACTGCGGGGCGCTGAAAGTGCTGTTCCCGGAAATAGACGCGCTGTTTGGCGTGCCCGCCCCGGCGAAATGGCACCCGGAAATTGATACCGGCATTCACACCCTGATGACGCTTAGCATGGCCGCTATGCTCAGCCCTGAAGTGGACGTGCGCTTTTCCACCCTCTGCCATGACCTCGGCAAAGGTTTAACGCCAAAGGAGTTGTGGCCACGCCACCACGGGCACGGTCCGGCTGGCGTAAAGCTGGTTGAAGGGCTTTGCCAGCGCCTGCGCGTGCCGAATGACATTCGCGATCTGGCAAAACTGGTCGCCGAGTTCCACGACCTGATCCACACCTTTCCGATCCTGAAACCCGCCACCATCGTCAGGCTGTTCGATAACATCGACGCCTGGCGCAAGCCGCAGCGCGTGGAGCAAATTGCGCTGACCAGCGAAGCGGACGTGCGCGGTCGTACCGGGTTTGAAGCGTCCGATTATCCGCAGGGTCGTTTGCTGCGCGAGGCGTGGGAAATCGCAAAAGCGGTGCCAACGAAAGAGGTGGTGGAGGCAGGGTTTAAAGGCCCGGAGATCCGCGAAGAGCTGACGAAACGGCGGATTGATGCGGTTGCGGCGTGGAAGGAAAAACGTTGCCCTCAGCCGAAAGACTGAGGGCGGTCGGTCATCAGAAGAAGACCACGTACACGGCAGCCGCGACGATAAAGCGGTAGATCGCGAACGGAATAAACGAGATACGCTTAATCAGTTGCAGGAAGGTTTTGATGGCAATCAGCGCCACGATAAAGGCGGTGATAAAGCCCACGGCGAACATCGGAATGTCGCCTACGGTCAGGAAGCCAATGCTTTTGTAGAGATCCAGTGCGGTGGCGCCCATCATCATCGGTACCGCCAGCAGGAACGAGAACTCAGACGCCGCGTAACGGCTCACGCCCATCAGCATCCCGCCGGAAATGGTTGCCCCTGAACGGGAGAAGCCCGGCCACAGCGCCAGACACTGGAAGCAGCCAATCATAAACGCCTGGCGATACGTCATATCGTCCAGACCTTCTGCACGCGGGGTTTTTGGCTTCAGCACTTCGGCGGCAATCAGCAGGAAGCCGCCGACAACCAGCGCGTACATCACGTTAATCGGGTTGAAGAGCGATTTAATGGTGTCGTGGAACACCAGCCCCAGCACCACCGCCGGGATCATCCCGAGCAGAATATGAATCAGCGTCAGGCGCCCTTTGCCCTCTCCTTCACGCTGCGGCAAACGCCCGAAGTGGATACCGATCAGACCAAACAGACGTCGCCAGAACATCACGACCACCGCCAGGATAGAGCCCAGCTGAATCACCACCTCAAACGTCTTTGCGGTATCGCCTTCAAAGCCCAGGAGATGGCCAACGATAATCATATGGCCCGTACTGGACACCGGCAAAAACTCCGTCAATCCTTCGACCACACCCAGAATTGCCGCCACCAGCAGCGAGTGCATATCGCTCATCTATAAACCCCTAAAAAGATATAAAAAAACGGTGTCCCACGCGGACAACCGTGAAAGATACAGCTTTAAGACCGATATAACCTAAAATGGTTTAGCAATTATGACGTTAAATCTTTCCTTTCAGATTTGTGCCACGCTCGATAATCACGCCCACATTGGCGGCGCGCGCCACCGCGCCCGGCTTGCTTAGTTTGATGCGCACCCACGGGGAGTTAAATTTGCTCAGTAGCAGGTCCGCTACCTCTTCCGCCACGCGTTCCACCAGCGCAAATCGTTGCCCTTCCACGTGGCCGATGACCGCTTCACTGATGTCGGCGTAGCTCAGACAGTCATTCACATCATCGCTTTTTGCTGACTTGCGGTTATCCCAGCCCATTTCGATATCGAACACCAGTTTCTGCTCGATGGTCTGTTCCCAGTCGTAAACACCAATTGTGGTGATTACCGAAAGTTGCTCTATAAATACAATATCCATCACGACCTGCCTGCTTTTTGGCTAAACCGGATACCACTTCCGGCGAATTATGCGTATTATCCACAGATGCTGAGAATACAGATACATTTTCAAAACGGAACAGCGTTATGAGTGCAATCGCGCCTGGAATGATTATCCTCGCCTACCTTTGCGGCTCAATCTCCAGCGCCATTCTGGTCTGCCGCATCGCCGGGTTGCCTGACCCGCGTGAAAGTGGTTCCGGGAATCCGGGGGCGACCAATGTACTACGAATTGGCGGCAAGGGAGCAGCCGTAGCGGTTTTGATTTTTGACGTTCTGAAAGGAATGCTTCCCGTCTGGGGCGCGTATGCGCTCGGCGTCACACCCTTCTGGCTGGGGCTGATAGCCATCGCCGCCTGCGTCGGCCACATCTGGCCTGTTTTCTTTGGTTTTAAAGGCGGTAAAGGCGTGGCCACTGCGTTTGGCGCGATTGCGCCGATCGGCTGGGATCTCACCGGCGTGATGGCGGGCACCTGGCTGCTGACCATCCTGCTGAGCGGTTATTCGTCGCTGGGCGCCATCGTCAGCGCACTGATCGCCCCGTTCTATGTCTGGTGGTTTAAACCGCAGTTTACCTTCCCGGTGTCGATGCTCTCGTGTCTGATCCTGTTGCGCCATCACGACAACATTCAACGCCTGTGGCGTCGTCAGGAAACGAAGATCTGGACGAAGCTCAGACGTAAAAAGAAAGACGCTCAGTAAACCGTTCGTTATGCCTTATAACCAAATGTGATTTTTGTCACCTTCTGCCTGTGGTAACTGTTAGAGACACAACACAACCACACAAAAAGAAAATGGCAGAAATCACAGATTCAACTCCCCTTCCAGCGGCAGCAAACACCCCGGATGGCGACATCAAGTGGGTACGCAGCGCATCGGACGTTTCACGTCTCGTTAATGACGGCTCTCAGGGCCGGGCCAATGCCCGCATCGTGGTCGGTATCGCGCTCGGGGGAATTTTTCTCGATGCCTACGATCTCGGCGCGCTGGCATTCGGCATCAAAGACATCACCCGCGAATTTAACCTGACGCCCGCCGGTACCGGCATGGTGGCTTCAGCCATTACGTTTGGCGCGATTGTCGGGGCGCTGCTCGGCGGCTATCTTACGGATAAAATCGGGCGCTACCGCGTCTTTATGGCCGACATGGTATTCTTTGTCGTTGCCGCTATCGCCTGTGCGCTGGCCCCGAACGAATATGTGCTGGCGGGCGCGCGCTTTGTGATGGGTCTTGGCGTTGGGATCGACCTTCCCGTCGCGATGGCGTTTCTCAGCGAGTTCGCCAGACTGAAAGGCCCGGGGAATAAAGCCTCCAGCGTCGCGATGTGGTGTCCCACCTGGTATGCGGCCATCAGCATCTCTTATCTTCTGGTGCTCTTCTTTTACGCCGTGCTGCCGGAAAGCCACAGCGACTGGCTCTGGCGTCTGATCCTTGGCTTTGGCGCGGTGCCCGCGCTGGTGATTATCGCCATCCGCAGCCGCTATATGAGCGAATCCCCGGTCTGGGCGGCGAATCAGGGCAATCTGAAGGAGGCGGCGTCCATCCTGCGGCAGTCTTACAACATTAATGCCCACGTACCGCAGGATGCGCTCGACCAGCCCGCGCCTGTTGTGAACAAGGCAAAATGGTCGAACTACCTGAACCTGTTCCGCGGTATCTATCTGCGGCGTACCACGCTCGCCACGCTGCTGTCGGTCGTCTCCTCGTTCGCCTATAACGCCGTAGCCTTTGGCCTGCCGGTGATCATCTCCAGCTTCTTTGTGCAGTCGATGCTGACCACCATTCTGATCTCGCTGGCGCTTAATCTGCTGTTCGCGTTTGTCGGCGGGCTGCTGGCGGTGCGCTATGTTCCGCGCTTCGGCGCATGGCGGATGTCACTGGCGGGTTATGCGTGCCAGCTGGCGGCGCTGCTCGGCCTGGCGCTGATTGGCCGCCCTGACGGGTCCACGGAAGGCGTGGTCGCCGTAGCGATGCTGGCGCTGTTCCTGTTTGGCCAAGGTTTTGGTCCGGGTGCGCACACCATGACGTTTGCCTCTCTGAGCTACCCGACCTCGCTGCGCGGTGTGGGTGTGGGGCTTAACCAGACGCTGATGCGCAGCAGTTCAACACTATCACTGTTTCTGTTCCCGCTGCTGGTCGCCTCGCTGGATACCGCCGTGTTCTGGGTGATTGCGCTGGCGCCGTTTATCGGTCTGGCGTCGCTGCTGGCGATCCGCTGGGAGCCTTCGGGGTATGATGTGGATGCAGAGGATTATCGCTAGCCTTTCTTGCCGGGTGGCGCTGCGCTTACCCAGCCTACATTACTGAAACCGGCTCACATGAGCCGGTTTTTTTATCCATAAGCGACTCATATGACAGCCTTCATTTCCGCCAGGGCATACTGAAACGTACCCCGATAGTGCGGAAGTGGAAGCACCATGTTAGCAACTCAGGTCACTGATAATTCATACAAAGGCTGGCAGGCCACGCTTGCCCTCCAGTTTTGTTATACCCCTGAGAAAACCCTCCTCCATTCCGCGCGTCACACCGGGCCGCTCACCGTTCAGCGCCCGTTTTATCCCGAAGGGGAAACCTGTCACCTTTACCTGCTGCATCCACCAGGCGGGATTGTGGGCGGGGATACGCTGGATATTTCCGTGCGGCTCGACGCCAAAAGCCATGCCCTCATCACCATGCCCGGCGCCAGCAAGTTCTATCGCAGCAGCGGCACGCAGGCCTGTCTGAATCAGCATTTTTACCTCGACGAAGAGGCCACGCTGGAGTGGCTGCCGCAGGACACCATAATTTTCCCCGGCGCTAACGCCGCGCTGCGTTCCGTCTTCCACCTTAAGGCCACCAGCACGCTGCTGGCGTGGGAGCTGTACTCTCTGGGCCGTCCGGTGATAAACGAATCCTTCAGCCACGGCACGCTGGAGAGCCGCCTTGAGGTGTGGGTGGATGGCGAGCCGCGTTTGATTGAGCGACTGCATCTTAGCGATGGCGATCTGTTGCCCGTCGCAGGCCATTCGTGGGTCGGCACGCTGCTGTTCTACCCGGCCCGGGAAGCTCATCTTGATACAGTGCGCGAGCGGCTCGCCCCGCTGGAAAACTTTGGCGGGGCGACGCTCACCGACGACCTGCTGTCGGTGCGTTTTCTCTCCCACGACAACCTCATTTGCCAGCGGGTGATGCGCGATATCTGGCAGTCGCTTCGCCCGCTTTTAACCCCCAAAACCGCCTGTTCGCCGCGTATCTGGCAGACATAAGAGAAACGCTATGGAACTGACTCCCAGAGAAAAAGACAAGCTGTTGCTGTTCACCGCCGCGCTGGTTGCCGAACGCCGCCTCGCGCGCGGGGTAAAGCTCAACTACCCGGAATCGGTCGCGCTGATCAGCGCCTTTATTATGGAAGGCGCGCGCGATGGCGAAACCGTCGCCTCGCTGATGGAAGCCGGCCGCCACGTCCTGACGCGCGATCAGGTGATGGAGGGCGTGCCGGAGATGATCCCGGATATCCAGGTGGAAGCCACCTTCCCGGACGGATCCAAGCTCGTCACCGTCCACAATCCGATCGTGTAAGGAGCGCGTGATGATCCCAGGCGAATACCGGATCCAGTCCGGCAACATTGCGCTCAACGTCGGGCGCGAAACCCGAAGTGTGATCGTGGAAAACCACGGCGACAGGCCGATCCAGGTCGGCTCGCATTACCACTTTTACGAGGTCAACCCGGCGTTGAAATTCGATCGCGAAGCCACCCGAGGCTACCGACTCAACATCCCGGCCGGTACTGCCGTGCGCTTCGAGCCCGGCCAGAAGCGGGAAGTGGCGCTGGTGCAGGTGACGGGCGCGCAGCGCATTTTTGGTTTTCGCGGCGAGGTCATGGGCGAGGTGAAACATGGCTGAGATTTCACGCCAGGCGTATGCCGATATGTTCGGCCCCACTACCGGGGATAAAGTGCGGCTGGCCGACAGCGAGCTGTGGATCGAAGTGGAGGACGATCTCACGATCTACGGCGAAGAGGTTAAATTCGGCGGCGGAAAAGTGATCCGCGACGGCATGGGACAGGGGCAGATGACCGCCGACGACTGCGTGGATCTGGTGCTCACCAACGCGCTGATTGTCGATCACTGGGGGATTGTGAAAGCGGATATCGGCATAAAAGATGGGCGGATCTTCGCCGTCGGCAAAGCCGGAAACCCGGACATTCAGCCCGGCGTGACGATCCCGATTGGCGCGGCAACGGAAGTGATCGCCGCCGAAGGGAAGATCGTCACCCCTGGCGGGATCGACACCCATATCCACTGGATCTGTCCGCAGCAGGCGGAAGAGGCGCTGGTCTCCGGCGTCACCACCATGATCGGCGGCGGCACCGGCCCTGCGGCAGGTACAAACGCCACCACCTGCACGCCGGGGCCGTGGTATATCGCCCGCATGTTGCAGGCCGCCGATACGCTGCCGGTGAATATTGGCCTGCTGGGCAAAGGGAACGGTTCAAACCCGGACGCGCTGCGCGAGCAGATCGCGGCTGGCGCCATCGGGCTTAAGATCCACGAAGACTGGGGCGCGACGCCTGCGGCAATCAACTGCTCGCTGGAGGTCGCTGAAGAGATGGATATTCAGGTGGCGCTGCACAGCGACACGCTGAACGAGTCCGGTTTTGTCGAAGACACGCTGGCCGCCATCGCCGGGCGCACCATCCACACCTTCCACACCGAAGGGGCGGGCGGCGGCCATGCGCCAGATATCATCACCGCTTGCGCGCACCCGAATATTCTGCCCTCCTCCACCAACCCGACGCTGCCCTACACGGTCAACACCATCGACGAGCACCTGGACATGCTGATGGTTTGCCATCACCTCGACCCGGATATCGCCGAGGACGTGGCGTTTGCCGAATCCCGCATTCGCCGGGAGACCATCGCCGCCGAAGACGTGCTGCACGATATCGGCGCGTTCTCACTCACCTCGTCAGATTCACAGGCAATGGGCCGCGTGGGGGAAGTGATTATCCGCACCTGGCAGGTCGCGCACCGCATGAAGGTGCAGCGCGGCGCACTGCCGGAAGAGACCGGCGATAACGATAACTTCCGCGTGAAGCGCTATGTCGCCAAATACACTATTAACCCGGCGCTGACCCACGGCATCGCCCATGAAGTGGGCTCGATTGAGGCGGGCAAGCTGGCGGACCTGGTGGTCTGGTCCCCGGCGTTCTTCGGCGTCAAGCCCGCCACCATCGTCAAAGGTGGGATGATCGCCTGCGCACCGATGGGCGATATCAACGCCTCGATCCCCACGCCGCAGCCGGTGCATTACCGCCCGATGTTTGGATCGCTGGGCGCCGCGCGCCACGCCACGCGGCTGACGTTTATCTCGCAGGCCGCCAGTGCGAACGGCATCCCGCAGCAGCTCAACTTGCAGAGCGCCACGGCGGTGGTGAAAGGCTGCCGGACGGTGAAAAAGGCGGACATGATCCACAACGCTCTGCAACCGAACATCACCGTCGACTCGCAAACCTACGAGGTGCGCGTCGACGGCGAACTGATTACCAGCGAACCGGCTGACGTTCTGCCGATGGCACAACGCTATTTCCTGTTTTGAGGAGTGATGATGATTTATCTGACCCAACGCCTGGACCACGCACACCCGACTACCGCCAGCGTCACGCTGCCGATTGACGTGCGGGTGAAAAGCCGCGCCCGCGTGGCCCTGAACGACGGTCGCGAAGCCGGGCTGATGCTGCCGCGCGGTTTGCTGCTGCGCGGCGGCGATCTGCTGACCACCGACGACGGCAGCGAGGTGATCGAAGTGATCGCCGCCCCGGAGTCGGTTTCCGTGGTGCGCTGCGCCGATCCGTTCCTGCTCGCCCGCGCCTGTTACCACCTGGGCAACCGTCACGTGCCGCTGCAAATTATGCCCGGCGAGCTGCGCTACCACCACGACCACGTTCTTGACGACATGCTGCGTCAGTTCGGGCTGGAGGTGACCTTCGCCAGCCTGCCATTTGAACCGGAAGCGGGCGCTTACACCAGCGATGCCCACAGCCATAGCCACTCTCACGCTCATTCACATTAAGGACTCATCATGCGCAAGTACTTACCGCTGTTACTGCTGGCTTTTTCCGTTCCCGCGCTCGCACATCCCGGCCACGGGACCGACAGCTTCCAGGCCGGATTTCTCCATCCGCTGACCGGGCTGGATCACCTGCTGATGCTGACGGGGGCTGGCGTGCTCTCCGCCCTGAGCGGCCGCAAGCTGCTGTTGCCGTTAGCGACGCTCGGCATGATGCTTGCTGGTGCCGTTGCGGGCAGCCTGCTCGGCGGTTTTAGCGGCATGGAGATGCTGATTATCGCCTCGCTGGCGGTCTGCGGCGTAATGATGTTTAAGACTGAAAATCGCCTGCTGCTGGCGGTGCCAGCCCTGGCGATGTTCCACGGCTGGGCGCACGGCGTGGAGATGTCCGGCCACAGCTTCTGGCTCTTCACCAGCGGGTTTATGTTAGCCAGCGCCACGGTGCTGTGCGCCAGCTTCGCGGCAGGGCTGCTGCTGCGCCGTCACGACGGCCTGCGTAAAACCTTCGGTGGCGGGCTGATCGTCTCTGCCCTGCTGGCGCTGATGAGCTGATGGAGCACGCCCGCCAGCGGCTGCGCCTGATGCAGCTCTCCAGCAGTAGCCTGCCGGTCGGATCGTATACCTGGTCACAGGGGCTGGAGTGGGCTGTCGAGGCCGGGTGGATCACGGACGCTGAGGCCTTCAGGCGCTGGCAGATCCAGCAGATGGAGCAGAGCTTTTTCTGCGTCGACCTGCCGCTGTTTATCCGCCTGTACTGTGCCTGCGAGCAGCAGGACGTCGCGGCAGCAAAACGCTGGACGGCATACCTGCTCGCCTGTCGGGAAACGCGCGAACTGCGCGAGGAAGAACGCAACCGCGGCGCAGCCTTTACGCGCCTGGTTAAAAGCTGGGAACCCGCCTGCCCGGCAGAATGGCTGCCGCTGTTGATGCAGAGCCAGCTCGGCGGTATGGCGTGGCTCGGCGTGCGCTGGGGCATTAGCGCGCGCGAGCTGGCGCTGAGCCTCGGCTACAGCTGGATTGAGAGCGCGGTGATGGCGGGCGTCAAGCTGGTGCCGTTTGGGCAGCAGGCCGCACAACAGCTGATTATCGACCTGAGCGACCATTTTGCCGCCGGGTTTGAACAGGCATTTTTACGTGGCGACGACGCGCTGGGGGCAGCTACGCCGCTGTCCGCCATCGCCTCCGCACGCCACGAAACCCAATATTCACGACTATTCCGTTCCTGAGGAGTCAATATGGCTGATTACAAACATCCCCTGCGCGTTGGCGTGGGCGGCCCGGTAGGGTCGGGCAAAACCGCCCTGCTGGAAGCGCTCTGCAAGGCGATGCGCGACACCTATCATCTTGCGGTGGTGACTAACGATATCTACACCAAAGAGGATCAGCGCATCCTGACCGAGGCGGGTGCGCTTGAGCCAGAGCGCATCGTAGGGGTGGAAACGGGCGGCTGTCCGCACACCGCCATCCGCGAAGATGCCTCAATGAACCTGGCGGCGGTGGAAGCCTTGAGCGAGAAGTTCGGCAATCTGGATCTGATCTTCGTCGAAAGCGGCGGGGATAACCTGAGCGCGACCTTCAGCCCGGAGCTGGCGGACCTCACCATCTACGTGATCGACGTGGCCGAAGGGGAAAAAATTCCGCGCAAGGGCGGGCCGGGGATCACCAAATCCGATTTTCTGGTGATCAATAAAACCGACCTCGCGCCGTACGTGGGGGCGTCGCTGGAGGTAATGGAGCGCGACACTAATCGCATGCGCGGCGAGCGTCCGTGGACCTTTACCAACCTGAAGGCGGGTGACGGGCTGGCGACGATTATTGCGTTTCTGGAAGAGAAAGGGATGCTGCGGATGTAGTGCGGTTTATTGCCGGGTGGCGGCTTCGCCTGACCCGGCCTACGATTTTTGCAGACCCGGTAAGCGCAGCGCCACCGGGCAAAAGACTTACGCCTCAGGCAGCTCCGCCAGCGGCCAGCGCGGACGCACGGACACGCTCAGGTCAGCCGTGGCGCCAGCGTTCAGGCGCACCATCCCGGCGTAGGCGATCATCGCCCCGTTATCGGTACAAAATTCCGGACGCGCGTAGAACACTTCCCCACGACGCTTTTGCATCATTTCGGCAAGCTTCGCGCGCAGCGTACGGTTGGCGCTCACGCCACCGGCCATCACCAGGCGCTTAAAGCCCGTCAGATCCAGCGCACGCTTGCACTTGATCATCAGCGTATCCACCACCGCATCTTCGAACGCGCGGGCGATGTCGGCACGCGTCTGCTCGCTGTCGTCGTTATTGCGAATGGTGTTCGCCGCGAAGGTTTTCAGACCGGAGAAACTAAAATCCAGCCCCGGACGATCGGTCATCGGACGCGGGAAGACAAAGCGCCCTTCCGTTCCCTGCGCGGCCATTTTCGACAGCATCGGGCCGCCAGGATAATCCAGGCCAAGCAGCTTGGCAGTTTTGTCGAAGGCTTCACCGGCCGCGTCGTCGATTGATTCGCCCAGCAGCTCATACTTGCCAATGCCCGTTACGCTAATCAGCTGCGTATGACCGCCGGAGACCAGCAGCGCCACAAACGGGAACGCTGGCGGATTGGCTTCCAGCATCGGAGCCAGAAGATGTCCTTCCATATGGTGAACCGGAATGGCCGGAACGTCCCACGCGAAGGCCAGCGAACGCCCTACCGTTGCGCCGACCAGCAGCGCGCCAACCAGGCCCGGTCCTGCAGTATAGGCCACGGCATCAATATCTTTTGCACTTAACCCGGCCTCTTTCAGTGCCGCCTGAATCAGGGGAACCGTTTTACGCACGTGGTCACGAGAGGCCAGTTCAGGCACGACGCCGCCGTAGTCAGCGTGCAATTTCACCTGACTATACAGTTGGTTGGCCAGAAGCCCTTTTTCGTCGTCGTAAATCGCGATGCCGGTTTCATCGCAGGATGTTTCAATACCCAGTACACGCATGACTTGTTTTACCTCGTTTCAATACCGCGCAGTGTAGAGCCTGGGCGGGTTGATGTAAAACTTTGTTCGCCCCAGGAAGAAGCCTCGTGTATACTCTTCCCCCTTATAAAAGTCCCTTTCAAAATCGCATCGGTGCTTTACAAAGCAGCAGCATTTGCAGTAAAATTCCGCACCATTTTGAAATAAGCTGGCGTTGATGCCAGCGGCAAACCGAATTTATTAAAGGTGAGAGTTACATGCCGGTAATTAAAGTACGTGAAAACGAGCCGTTCGACGTAGCACTGCGTCGCTTCAAACGTTCATGCGAGAAAGCAGGTGTTCTGGCTGAAGTTCGTCGTCGTGAGTTTTATGAAAAACCAACGACCGAACGTAAGCGCGCTAAAGCTTCCGCTGTGAAACGTCACGCGAAGAAACTGGCTCGCGAAAACGCACGCCGTACTCGTCTGTACTAATCTGTTGAGGGCCACAGCCCTCAATTGACAGACAGAGTTGTAGTCGTAAGGCCGTGCTTCCGGAAGGAATGCGCGGCTTGTTTTCGTTTATAAGTCGCTTAAATTTTTGGGGCATATGGCCGGAAGAATCCCACGCGTTTTCATCAATGACCTGCTTGCCAGAACCGACATCGTCGATCTCATCGACGCGCGGGTGAAGCTAAAAAAGCAGGGCAAGAACTACCATGCGTGCTGTCCGTTCCATAACGAAAAAACCCCCTCTTTCACCGTAAACGGTGAAAAGCAGTTCTACCATTGCTTCGGCTGTGGCGCACACGGTAATGCCGTCGATTTTTTGATGAACTACGATAAGCTCGAGTTCGTTGAAACCGTCGAAGAGCTGGCGGCGATGCATAACCTTGAAGTGCCGTATGAAGCAGGCAGTGGGCCAAGTCAGATCGAGCGCCATCAGCGGCAAACGCTATATCAGTTGATGGATGGCCTGAATTCGTTTTACCAACAGTCTCTTAAGCACTCTGCGGCTGAGCCTGCGCGTCAGTATCTGAACAAGCGCGGACTGAGCGACGATGTGATTGCGCGTTTCGCTATTGGTTACGCCCCGCCCGGCTGGGACAACGTGTTAAAGCGTTTTGGCGGCAATAGCGAAGATCGTAAATCCCTCATCGACGCAGGCATGCTGGTCACCAACGACCAGGGACGAAGCTACGACCGCTTCCGTGAACGGGTGATGTTCCCGATCCGCGACAAGCGTGGCCGGGTGATAGGTTTTGGTGGTCGCGTGCTGGGTGATGCCCTGCCGAAATACCTTAACTCCCCGGAAACCGATATTTTCCATAAGGGCCGCCAGCTTTACGGTCTTTATGAGGCACAGCAGGATAATGCGGAACCTCCGCGTCTTCTGGTCGTCGAAGGCTATATGGATGTTGTTGCGCTGGCGCAGTACGACATTAACTATGCCGTTGCGTCGCTGGGAACGTCCACCACGGCGGACCATATCCAGTTGCTGTTCCGCGTCACCAACAACGTGATTTGCTGTTACGACGGTGACCGCGCAGGACGCGACGCCGCCTGGCGAGCGCTGGAAACCGCGTTGCCGTATATGACCGACGGGCGTCAGCTACGCTTTATGTTCCTGCCCGACGGTGAAGACCCGGATACGCTGGTGCGTAAAGAGGGCAAAGCGGCATTTGAAGCGCGGATGGAGCAGGCACAGCCGCTCTCCACGTTTCTGTTTAACAGCCTGATGCCGCAGGTGGATTTGAGTACCCCTGACGGGCGCGCGCAGCTCAGCACGCTGGCGTTGCCGTTAATCAGCCAGGTGCCCGGCGAAACGCTGCGCATCTATCTGCGTCAGGAGTTAGGCAACAAGCTCGGCATTCTGGATGACAGCCAGCTTGAACGTTTAATGCCTAAACAGGCTGAAAACGGCACGGTACGCCCCGCGCCTCAGCTAAAACGCACAACCATGCGTATACTGATAGGGTTGCTGGTGCAAAACCCCGAACTTGCTCCGCAAGTGCCGTCACTGGCGGGTTTGAACCACGAAAAATTGCCCGGACTTGGCTTATTTTCAGAATTGGTCAACACTTGTTTGTCGCAGCCAGGTCTGACCACCGGACAACTTTTAGAGCATTATCGCGGCACAAAAGAGGCCGCTACCCTTGAAAAACTGTCGATGTGGGACGATATAGCAGATAAGGATATCGCAGAAAAAACGTTCACCGACTCACTCAACCATATGTTTGATTCGATGCTTGAGTTGCGCCAGGAAGAGTTGATAGCTCGCGAGCGCACCCATGGCTTAAGCAGCGAAGAACGCCGGGAGCTCTGGATGATTAACCAGGAACTGGCGAAGAAATAAAAAATTTAACGGCTTAAGTGCCGAATATCGATCGGGAAGCCCCCGGCAGCCGCACTGAGAGGCAGCGGCAAAAATATAAGTACGCCCTCGCTTTAAAGGTTGGCAGCCCTATCGCCGACACCAATCAAACGAATTAAGTGTGGATACCGTCTTATGGAGCAAAACCCGCAGTCACAGCTGAAACTTCTTGTCCAACGCGGTAAGGAGCAAGGCTATCTGACCTATGCCGAGGTCAATGACCATCTGCCGGAAGATATCGTCGATTCAGATCAGATCGAAGATATCATCCAAATGATCAATGACATGGGCATTCAGGTGATGGAAGAAGCACCGGATGCCGATGATCTGTTGCTGGCTGAAACCTCCAACAACACTGACGAAGATGCGGAAGAAGCTGCTGCACAGGTACTGTCCAGCGTGGAATCTGAAATCGGGCGTACCACTGACCCGGTCCGCATGTACATGCGTGAAATGGGTACCGTTGAACTGTTGACCCGCGAAGGCGAAATTGACATCGCAAAACGCATCGAAGACGGGATCAACCAGGTTCAGTGCTCTGTTGCCGAATACCCGGAAGCGATTACCTATCTGCTGGAGCAGTACGATCGCGTTGAAGCGGAAGAAGCGCGTCTGTCCGATCTGATCACTGGCTTTGTCGACCCGAACGCTGAAGAAGATATGGCGCCAACCGCCACTCACGTCGGTTCTGAGCTGTCTCAGGAAGAGATGGATGACGACGAAGACGAAGATGAAGAAGAAGACGACGACAGCAGCGACGACGACAACAGCATCGACCCTGAACTGGCGCGCGAGAAGTTTGCCGAGCTGCGTACTCAGTACGAAGTGACGCGTGACACCATCAAAGCGAAAGGTCGCAGCCATGCTGCCGCTCAGGAAGAGATCCTGAAGCTGTCGGAAGTGTTCAAACAGTTCCGCCTGGTGCCAAAACAGTTCGACTACCTGGTGAACAGCATGCGCGTGATGATGGATCGCGTACGTACCCAGGAACGTATCATCATGAAGCTGTGTGTTGAACAGTGCAAAATGCCGAAGAAGAATTTCATCACCCTCTTCACCGGCAATGAAACCAGCGAAACCTGGTTCAACGCCGCTATCGCGATGAACAAGCCGTGGTCTGAAAAGCTGCACGACGTGAAAGAAGACGTACAGCGCGGCCTGCAAAAGCTGCATCAGATTGAAGAAGAGACCGGCCTGACCATCGAGCAGGTGAAAGACATCAACCGTCGTATGTCCATCGGTGAAGCAAAAGCCCGCCGTGCGAAGAAAGAGATGGTTGAAGCGAACTTACGTCTGGTTATCTCTATCGCCAAGAAATACACCAACCGTGGCCTGCAGTTCCTGGATCTGATTCAGGAAGGCAACATCGGTCTGATGAAAGCGGTAGATAAGTTTGAATACCGTCGTGGTTACAAGTTCTCCACCTATGCTACCTGGTGGATCCGTCAGGCGATCACCCGCTCTATCGCAGACCAGGCGCGCACCATCCGTATTCCGGTGCATATGATTGAGACCATCAACAAACTCAACCGTATCTCTCGCCAGATGTTGCAGGAGATGGGCCGCGAGCCGACGCCGGAAGAGCTGGCTGAACGCATGCTGATGCCGGAAGACAAGATCCGTAAAGTGCTGAAAATCGCTAAAGAGCCAATCTCCATGGAAACGCCAATCGGTGATGATGAAGATTCGCATCTGGGTGATTTCATCGAGGATACCACCCTCGAGCTGCCGCTGGACTCTGCCACCACCGAGAGCCTGCGTGCTGCCACGCACGACGTGCTGGCTGGCCTGACCGCCCGTGAAGCCAAAGTGCTGCGTATGCGTTTCGGTATCGACATGAACACCGACCACACGCTGGAAGAAGTGGGTAAACAGTTTGACGTGACCCGCGAACGTATCCGTCAGATCGAAGCGAAGGCGCTGCGTAAGCTGCGCCATCCGAGCCGTTCTGAAGTGCTGCGTAGCTTCCTGGACGACTAACCCATGTAAACAGCAAAAAGCTCCCAATCGGGAGCTTTTTTTTTTGTTTATTCCCTCTCCCTGTGGGAGAGGACCAGGGTGAGGGCATCAGGCCGCAGAGGAGCTAAAGCCCCCTCACCACCAGCGCCTCATCAAGTTCCCGATACGCCTCCACCAGCTTGTCCAGCGTCGCCCTGTTCAGCCCGCTCGGATTCGGCAACACCCAAACCTGCGTTACGCCAATGGTAATGTTCTGCTTACCCCACTTCGCACCGCGCTGGCTGAACGCCTGCTCGTAGGCCTGCTTGCCGAGGATCGCCAGCGCCGCGGGCTGGTAGTCTTCAATCTTCTTCACCAGTTCCCGCCCGCCAGTACGCAGCTCATGCAGATTTACTTCGCTCGCCTGCACCGTTGGACGCTCGACCAGCATGGTGATGCCACAGCGCGTATCCAGCAGCTGCTGCTCTTCTTCCGGCTTAAGCTGTTTGTCGGTAAAACCGGCCTGGTGGATCACCTTCCAGAAGCGATTTCCCGGATGAGCAAAGTGAAAACCGGTGTGCGCCGAGGACTTGCCCGGGTTGATTCCGCAGAACACCACCCGCAGGCCAGGGGCCAGAATATCATTGATCATCTCTACTCCTGTCTATGCATCTTAAGATAAGTATAAAGGATTGATTATGCGTTGTTTATAAAAACAGCAGGCAGGTGTGAATG
Source organism: Enterobacter sp. CCUG 70166 (assembly GCF_020224095.1). NCBI lineage: Bacteria > Pseudomonadati > Pseudomonadota > Gammaproteobacteria > Enterobacterales > Enterobacteriaceae > Enterobacter > Enterobacter sp. CCUG 70166. Next base: position 6,920 of record NZ_NRIQ01000041.1, on the reverse strand, counting down.
GCTGGATTGCTGAGGTGAGTTACTTTATAATTCACCGCCACGGCCCCTTAGCTCAGTGGTTAGAGCAGGCGACTCATAATCGCTTGGTCGTTGGTTCAAACCCAACAGGGGCCACCAAATAAAACAAGGAGTTAGATGATAAATCGTCTGACTCCTTTTTCTTTGGATGCAATTTGGGTCAGGTAATGGGTCAGGTAAGGAATTGCTACCCGGCCCTCTTCATCTCGTTGCAAGCCCTCCCGGATAGTGATGAAAGTCAGTAGCACGGCCTGTAATATTCACCGTACCGAATTTTTACGGCTTTGCCGCAACAAGCCAGTTACCTGCCGCGCTCGCAGAATATCGACAGCCCGAAGGTAAGGGGATTGTTCCTGCCAGCTAAATCCCTTCCTGTCGATACGAACCAGTTCGTATTTTTCCACCAGAAAATTCACGGCATCAGCCAGAGTGATACCAGCATCGATATGTTCCTTAATAACCCTTTCATCACCGAACGGCGTATCGTTCAGTGTCAGACCATAGTGCTGTTCCAGCAGACGTGTCAGTAACATTTGCCAGACAACTACGGGTGACAAGCAGGGCTTCACCGCCCGCTGAGTTGTTGCAGGTAAAGTTTTCATGTTTGCTCTCGTGAAGGTAATTAACGCTGAGTGGGGTAAATGGCGATGTATACGTAGCCGCAACTGCCAAGGGTGTCGGCTTCGCAGGTGAAACCGTTGTGGTACAGGGTGACGCAGTGGGCATGTTGAGGGCTGAGTTCACCTGTGGCCAGCATCGATTCCATCTGGCGGATAAAATGCGGGAATGTGTCATCCAGCTTCCGACATTCGGCGTCACTGAACATACCGGTGATGCTGGCCCGGTCAGCCAGATAATGCAGCCGGTTGCCCTCCTGCACCAGACGAGCTCCTAGGCGCGGCGTGTATTCCGCTGCAGGCCCCAGATGATGTGGGTCATGGCGGCTCTCCTTTTGTTGTCAGTTCAGGGTGATGCTCATCAGGCAGGTATAGGGCCCGTTACGGTCCTGGCGGCGTTCGGCGTATACCGCAAGGACTCCTGCAATATCCGGAACGTCCCTGCCGGTGTAATGGCAGACACTACCGTGCCACTGATATTTTCCGCTGCAGTAGCGAAAGATCCGGGACTCAGGATGCTGGCGGTATATCGTCATTGCCTGGCGTTTACTGATAATTTTCATGTCATACCTCACAACAGACCGTGTTCTGCGAACGAATAGATTTGCCTGCTGCCGACAATCAGATGGTCAGGGACACGGATATCCACCAGCTGAAGTACCTGCACCAGCCGCTGCGTGAGAGCTTTGTCGGCTTGGCTGGGTGTCGTCTCGCCGGAAGGATGGTTATGAGCGAGTATCACCGCTGCCGCGTTAAAGTACAGGGCGCGCTTGACCAGCTCCCGGGGATGCACCTCGGTACGGTTAATCGTGCCGCTAAAGAGCGTCTCATGGGCAATCAACTGATTCTGGTTGTCCAGATACAACACCCGGAACTCTTCCCGCTCAAGCGCGGCCATATGCAGTCGCAGCCATTCACGGACGGCGTGGGTGGAGGTGAAGGCTACCCCGGGCTCATGCAGATGCCGGTCCAGAACCCTGAGGGCGCGCTGGATGAGACGCCGGTCCTGTGGCGTTATCTCGCCGGGTAAAAAGGAAAGCTGTTTCATTCGTTGTTCCTCCGGTCAGTCGATGATGCGCAGAATGGCGTGAGCCTCAGGATGTTGCAGGGCATAGTCCCGCAGGCGGTAATAGTGAGCGGTCATGGCGTCACACTCTGTACGGCAGGCGTGATGGCTGTATTCAATCAGGCAGACAGCGATACCGGCAGCTTCCGCGCTCATATCCGCACCATTGCCGTTCATGCTGTTGAACAGACGCCATTTATCGTCACCTTCAGCATCAGGGGCCATAAATGCGCCACCGTTGCTGAGGGTGTAAAACGACCAGATACCACCGCAGTAATCCGTACAGAATCGGCCCATCCAGGCGAAAATATGCGGCTCCAGGGTTAACCATTGTGGAATGGTGCCAAAGTGCTGCGGCCAGAAGCAGATACGCTGTTCGTCAGGTACCTGCGTTACGGTCAGTTCAAATTCGGGTTCGTTAGCAGATGCGAGGTTGTTTTGTGTCGCTGTAGTCATGGGTATGTCTCCGTCAATAAAAAATGCCAGCAGCGATGGCTGGCGTATGGGGTAATAAAGTGGGTTCGGGAAAGTGAAATGTTGCTGGTAAATGATTCGGGGTCAGCGGGTAAAAGTGTCAGTGCGGATGCCTGACCTGCGGATATAGCGGTTAAGACCTTCACCGGCATACGGTTCAAAGTTCCATGCCCGCCAGACCATCCGGCCTTCGGCGTCGCGAACCACCAGGCGGAAGTGACTGCCCTGGTCGTCTTCGATAGTGATATCGCTGTACGTGGTAGTGACCGCTTCTGCTTGTATCCGGGTGAAGGGTCCCGGTGGCAGTAAAACTGATTGGGACATTTTCAGGCTACTGATAAAAGAAAACCCCGGCAGCCTGATGGCTGTCGGGGTTGATTTGCGTAAGGAGGAACGGCTTTCAGTCGTTACCGCAGTCTCCGGGCGTGGGCAGGACCTTCGTGGCATTCGTCGGGTCAATACTGAAGGTTCCCGCTTTCCGGTCATTGACGTAGACCTCAAACTGACGGGCTTTGCGGATATCGCTGATGAAGTCATACCAGGCATTATCCCCGTTTCGCCAGCCCAGACTGGACGGAATAGCGTACTGCTGGTGATTCATAACTACTGTGATAGAGGTGCCGTCATCGTGCGAACTGACCATTCTATTATCCGTCTGGGTCAGAAAAACTGAATGCTGGTAGAAACCATTCTGGTCAGGATTTCCAGTACAGTTGATGGTAAACATCTTCCCGCTGGTATCAGTCACGCTGTATTCCGTATTGCCCTGGCCATAGCCCTGCTGCCAGAGTCCGGGAACCGCAGAGGCTGTAAAGCTGGTAAACAGTGAACATGCCAGTACAAACCGGCTTAGTGAACGTATTGTCATTTCTGTCTCCTTTATCGTTGTTTTTATTCCTGGTTCTCAGGGTTTGAGGGTATCAGCAGTCGACCCATCAGTTTGCCGTCATGGGCGTACTCAAAGTATCTTTCTTTGGTATACGGGTCCGTCACCTCCTGGTATTCCAGTTTGATGTTATCGGCAATACACAGCGCATTCATCAGTGGCTGGACGGTTTTTTCCTGCATATCCGCGAGGTAGTAGTAACTGCCACCCTCGCATCCATCAGGCGACTGGCGGGTACGTAAGACCTGCAGGGTAAGACCGGATGAGAAACCAACCTGTGACCATTCTTCGCTGACATCATCCTGACGACTGACCACATCGCTGAAGCGCGGCGGGGTGAGATCCTTGAATTTGCTGATGGTCTTCAGTTCATCACTTCTGTCATCGCAGGCGCTCAGAAACAGAGTGGTGGCAACCAGTGCCAGCAGAGGCAGTGTTTTACGTTTCATTATTTTTTTCCTGAAATCAGACGAACCACTTTGGCAAAGACATAAATCCCCACAAAAATACCCACCGGCACGCCGACGAACGGCGTCAGCGCGACACTGGCAGCACCGGCTGCGCCACCTCCCGTCAGTAGTGCGGCAACGGTGGCAAGTGTCAGGGCCGTGAGGCTGTCGGACACTCCGGTTTTGTTCAGAATGATGACGATGATAACAATGGCGATAATGGCAATAACGGGCACTGGGCTCCTCCCTGTTGCCGGGTTGATAACAACGCTTGCGCTATTCTGGTGAGCTGTTGGCCGGAACAAACGTAAGCAGTGACTGCTGGATAAAGCGAAAATGGGGTAAGGACTGAATAAAGCCCGGGTCTTCAACAAGACGACACAGACTGTCGTTACGCCGGAAAGTCTCCTGCAGGGGCTGAACCAGATGGATTTCATCCAGGGAGAATACGGCGATATGTCCGTCGTGCTCTGCCACCAGATACCAGGCCTGCTGGTGGATAAGTAACCGGCAGGGAGCCAGCCGCTCACAGCGCTGCCCTTCGGCAATCAGAGTCACCCGCCTGCGCCCGGTAATGGCCTGAATCAGTCGCCAGAAAGACAATGCGCCTGATGGCGAAGGAGCCGGACTGGCGGGTGCGATTACGCAGGGAGACTCATCGCACATCAGCAGTGCGTTTACCAGACGACGGTCAAAGCCAGGGAAAAGACCGGCCATCCCGCTGCGGTGGGCAAAGATAAGCACGTCGGGCACCATCTGCGTCTCACTGCCCGCAGTGCGTAAGCGGCAATATCCGGACTGATACTCCAGGTCCAGATACATCAGCCGCTCACGAAAATCACGCCGCAGCGTGCGCACCGACACACCAAACTCAGCGGCAAGCTTACGCACACTCAGCGTTTCCCCTGCCACCAGACGGCTGATTATCAGTGACAGCCTGACAGCCAGCCGGTCATGGCGGCGTTCTGCCTGTGTCATGAGACGTTCTCCGTGAAAGTTAACTGACTGAAAATGATGTGATTACTTTAAAGAGGGGGTCGGACAGGGTATGGACACCACAGAAACTATTTTTCATTTCTGCAAAAGCCAGAGGCAGCGGGGGTTACAGGCCTTCCCTCGGTGAGTGAGGACCGTCAGCACGGTGCGATGCGGACAGGTGGTGTCCGATATTAACAAAGCAGCAACATTAAACGGTCACTGCAGTTGCGTGAGCAGGGCTTCCGCCATCACCCACAGTGCCCGGTTAAGTTTCACGTCCCCGTCGATACCGCGAACGGCACGGGTATGTGACCGTCCTCCTTTGGCATTACGGCCACTGAGCCCGCCCTTAATCAGGTTCTCCTGAATACGCTGGTACGTGGTCCACAGGTCATTGCTCTCATCCTGCCAGCGGCGAGGGGAGAGGATCTGCGATTCAGTCACCGGCTGGTGGTCTTCACCAAAGCGGTATGTGAGGGCGGCTTTTGCCAGTGCCTGCTGTGCCGGGGGTGGCAACAGCAACGACTGCATGGCATCCCGTTTCTCCTCCACCCGGTCAAAAATCCCCAGCACCTCATACGCGCCTTCAATCACCTGACTCACCACGTCCCCCTTGTGTGGCACCCGCACCTCGCCAAACGACTCACCGCAGACGAGCCCGTTCTGACAAACCGCACGAAATAGTCCCGGCAACATCTGATACGAACTAGTGCCATCGTGGGAGTTGAGCAGGATAATTTCTGGTACCTGTTTACCGGTAATCTGCCCCTCACGCCGCAGACGCAGCATATGCTTTGTATGTTCACGACGACCGGGGTCACGCACGCGGGTCTGACAGGCAAAGAATGGCTGGAAGCCTTCTCGCTGTAGGCTGTCGAGCAGGGAGATGGTAGGTATATAGGTATAACGCTCACTGCGGGATTCATGTTTGTCCTCGCTGAACACACTGGGCACCACGCGAAACAGCTCCTCACGGGTTAACGGGCGGTCGCGACGGATAAGGTTTGCTGCGCCAAAGCGCGAAGCCAGACGGGTCATAAGCAGACTCCTCATAATGGGAAAACAAATAAAAGAAATCCCCGTCGCATCGGCGACAGGGTCAGGGAAATAACAGGGATGGGTTAAATACTCAGAAGAAGAAATCCCAGACGGCACGGGCCACTGACACCACGGTGGTGCGCACGGCCTGAATGACGGCCCGCACCGGGGCGGGTATCAGGGGAAAGGCACTGATGCTATCGAGTACAGCACCGACGGTTTCACCAAAATCGCTACGCGCCTGTTCCCGGACTACCGTCGTGCGAAAGGAAGGCTGGAGTTGCGATACCACCGGGCTGGTGGCCTCACGTGGCAGGCACTTAATCATTCGCTCGGCCATCACCCGCAGTCCCCACTGAAGACGGACCGACACGGCACACACTGGATGTACGGGCTGGAACAGCTCATGCAGCAGACAGATTTTACGGCTGATATTCTGCTTCTGCTCTTTGGACAATGGCCCCCCACCGCTGGTGGGCTCGACCTTATCCGACTGGCTGATAACAAACAGCACCTTATGCCGGTATGCCTCCCCAATCACCTGATGATAAAAGTGTTCATCCACTGCCAGCGCCCGGTCATCGGCCTTAATCAGCCACAGCACCAGGTCAAGCCGGGGAAGCTGTTCGCGATACAGCGCAGCATATTCGTTATCGCGAGCGCCACTTTCGCCCACACCGGGCAGGTCCACCAGCGTCATATGGCGGTCGCCAACCAGCAGACGAAAGCGTAAAGGTTCACGGGTGCAGGCCGCCACATCGCTGACCGGCGATACTTCGCCGACAAACAAGGCATTGCAAAGGCTACTCTTTCCCGCGCCGGTTTTACCCAGAATGCCGATCACTGGCTCGTAGTCGGTTAACTGGTTTATTTGCTGCAGAATCCGCTCTGATGCCCACTGTGGCAGACCAGAAAGCGATTGGTGAAACGACTTCAAACCTTCAGAATTGTTCATTACTACTCCTCTGAAAAATAATACAAAAACGGCAGAATCGTGAGATTCTGCCGTTAATCGCGTATGTTCAGAAGAATGATATCTATCTGAAAATAATTTGAATTAAGGTAAGCGACGAGCCACAGCCGCCTGTGATCCCGGTCCCTGAGTCGTTAGGTTATTCTGGTATCCCTCATCCCAATACCAAAATAGTGGATAAGGGCAAATTGCCTGAGGGGGCTATAGGGCCTTGGGCAGCAAGGTTTTATAGTTGGATGGCATCAATTTAACGGTATAGAAACATCAGCCCATACGATGACTGCCTACATTCAAGACATAAATTCTTGCTGTTACATAAGTATTAATGCTGATTGTCATCAATTTGATTATAATCATGGCACTTTATGGATTACCGTATTAAATATCATTTTTTCCCTATAGTTGACCTGCTCCCCGTTGA
>NZ_NRIQ01000040.1:0-26678 GCF_020224095.1 Enterobacter sp. CCUG 70166 | reverse complement strand
TAATCGTGGGGGCAGGTCAGATACACAATTTAAATTACAGTCTCGATTATAGTAAAACAACCATCTTTAACTGATGGGTTTGGCCTTTCCATCCATAAGAAAGGCCATCGTTGTAAAAAATAAATTACCCGCGACTGCAGCCGAAATTACGGTCCCCATCACCGACTATTTTAGTTCTTACTTTGGTCATGTAATCCACCCTGTTCATCAAATCGCTATAAGTCTGCTCAAAGTTGTCCCTTTTACGATTGAGAAGGTATTTGCCATTTGGCGGGTAATTAACTAACTTCCCCGAGCTATCTATAGGGATGCCAAGTGCACTGTACCAAGCTGTCGTTATCATTGTACGTAACGTGTTACGGTTTAAGTCGTAATCACCTAAATGATAATAAGCATCCTGATTGAAGCACAGTATCAAATGGTAATGCCGCTTTCCATTTTTGGTATATTCTCTGACCCATGCGTAACGTAAAGTGGAATGTCGACTATCAGGCCAGTCTTTCCGTTGAGTTTTAATATGCTTATCGTGTTTAAGCTTTGCTTTTAACGCACTGGTAAAGCGAGATATAGCACCAGAGTCAACCCTGGGTTGAAAGAATGGGTTATCCATATTTTCTGTATCAATTGGGTCATGCAGATCAACACGTAGAATCATTGAGTTAAGATGTTCGTTTAGGGAGTCATCAATAACCTGTTTGATTCTATCCCGATATAGGGATAAATGTGATCCGAATTCACTATCGTATGTCATATAGTATCCTGTTTGATGATATTGAAGTAAGTGATGGATTTAATATACATTACCTATCATGACAACAAACCATTAACTGAACTGGGCTCATTATTCATTTTTACTCTTGAATTAAATACAATTAATCAGAATGAAGTTGAGGCGTTCAAACCAGCGATAGCTATTAATGTGGTTTTCCCCTTTTTTCCCACAAGGATTTTATTTTGAGAGAATAATGTACTGAGTAATTCATTTGCTTTACTACGATTCCTGAATTTGTTAGGGCCATATTGGAGTATGGTATTTTTAGTAATATAAGGTACAACAAGGCGATTACAATGGTTTTTTATCCACCAATAAAGCTCATCAGCCTCCGAGATTGCCAGCGTGAATTCTTGAGGTTTAGAAAATATGTGGATGTACTCATTCACATACCAGGTAGTTATCTTCACAGCATCTTCGACTGCAGAAAGAGGTATATCGCCATCATTGCCATTAAAAAAATGCAGAAGAGCGGCTACTCTTGCCGTATTTTCTGCGACCTTAGATGCATAGTCTTTAAAGTCTGTTAAGGTGCCAAGTAAGCCCATATCTGACTCCACCTTGTTATAAAATTCTATCCAGCGACTTTCCGCTTCTACAGAGAAACGCAGACAAAGACGATTATTTTGATTATATCTTGAAATATTTTCGTTAACTATCTCCATCAGTCGTTGATGGAATACCGGCAAATGTTCGCTTGAAATAACGGGACTGGAGATAATTCTGGAACCTTGTTTTGAATCAGGCTGACATATCAAGCACCGGGCGAAGAATCCGATACCTTTAGCTGCATCACCTTTACGTTGCAGATAACCTTTAAACACCTCAGGCTGAACCATCAATCCTAATGTTAGTCTGGCATTTTTGATTAATTTTTCCGGTTCGCTTTTCCTTTCCACGGAAAATGTTGCACCATCCCACATTTTGTTGATAAAGGGGAGTTCGTTCAGCGTATAACCATTAAAAATAGTACCAGCTTCATCAGACATAATACCGATAGAGCGCCAGTAACCACAGAGGTAATCCTTAATAGCCGCAGGTGTGGCGTCGTTAAATATCTGCTTGAATCTCACAGGTGCTTTACGTTGCAACTCCAGAAACTCTTTCAGACGTTCATTCGTTGCCGAGTGATCTTTATTTTTGCGAATATCTGACTTCAGTTTTGACATCAAGGCTTTCTTTTCAATGTTAAAAACCGTTTCTTCATTCCTCCAGACAACCAAGTCATGAGTATATTTTTCAAACCATTCTTCTTCCAGTTGATATAATGGCTTCATCAGTAGTTTGTCCACAGTACTTTTGCGTTCACCAGATTCCGCCAGCGTCAGTAAGAAAAGCGATACCGGACTGCGCAGATTATTCAGTCGGCACACATCAATACGGTTCTGGCATGCAAGCGAAATAACCCCCAGTACCGATGCGGCAATCAAAGCCTGAGGAGCCTGCGTGTGCTGTTCCACTTCATAAACCGCATTTCTGATAATCTGAGGAAACGAATCAATTGGAAAAGGACGAGCGTTAAACATGCAATACCTCTAATAAAATTCACGTTAAAAACGTTTCGCTCAAGTTGCCATTCCGCTATTAATTGCAGAAATAGCAGGATGAACACGGAGCATTCAGAAAAAAACAAAAAAATAAATGCACAAAACCTCTGGATCCTAACGTTCGTTAATCCAGCAAAGCAGATCGCTTAACAACCAGCCACAGGACTTCAACCCAATAGACTTACGCAACGGAAACTGACCGACTTGCTCCAGTTTCCAAGCCGTTGAACGAGATATCGATGTGATGCACTGACGTTCTTTTTCACGTACGAGGCGATCATGGGGTTCGCCATAGTTACGCAGGACCTGTAAACGTTCTTGTGGTGTTGGATAGTTGAATGTTGATTTCATGTTGCCTCCTTCGTTTCAGTGAAAGCAGCATGTCTCAGTTTACGAGGATGTGAAAGGAACGGCCTCGCTATTAAGGCCTTAATAAGGGGCCGAGTATTAGAGATAAGTGACCGCAACTTGCTTGACACATACCGAGCATTACCACGCCTGATGAGCCAGACAAAGCGAAAGATAAAGTCAGCAGCGGCAGACGGTGCTTACGATGTGAACTACTGTCACGACTGTCTAAAGAGGAAGAAAATCAGGCCGATGATACCGTTGCTTAGCGGGGCGGTGTACTGGTCTCTGGAGAGGAATCAAGTGGTGGCGTACCAGCGATTAACGGGGAACAATAAGGAATGAAAATAGAAAGTAGGCTAACACCTGCGTTCGTTGGCGGAAACTGCAATGGCGCGGGTGAAGGGGGTGAATAAAATGACGATACTGCCTATGCCGGTCAATGTGGGGATTGCCTGAGATATAGGAACAAGGACTTTGCCGCTCTCAAAAATGATTTATTCAACAAAGCCCCTCCAAATCATAACGATCATATCCACTTAAAATCCCCGGTCATATAGAAACATTTTTTAGCCATCGACGAACGGTCTCAGAATTAAATTTATATTTCCCACCATACTTATTTTTATTGAGACTGGTTAAGATATCAGCCATCGTTGTAAAGTTAACATTCCCTTCATTATCCAAACAATATTCATTCAGCAATATGTACAAAGCCAAATGTTCTATTTTTGAATAACGGCTTCCACTTTCTACCTTTTCAAGGCTAGGTGAAACAGTCAATATACATGCTAATTTTTCGATATCATCAACATTCATGTATAGGTTATTAATGCTAACTTCAATCACTTCTTTAAATGTCAAAAAATCGTTTTCATCATGTCCAATGACTTTCAAAAAAGATGAGTTATCGTCATCTGAGAAAAAAGGATTTGCATTGAATACTTTATAATCACTTTTTACAAACTTTGTGGTTGCACCTGGTTTAACCTGCCAATACCCGTACGCGTAACCATCGTAATAAAGCTGATCATCACCGATGGGAATATAGCAAATCTCGGCACCCTTTTTCCTTCGAAACTGTCTAACATTAGTCAAATTAGATTTGTTTTTTTGATAAGAATCAAGTTCATTAATTATTTCATTTTTCCTATCTTCAATAAACCCTCCGTATTGCTCAATGTTATCCATTAAGCTATTAGGTGTACTAATACCTGTATAAATATAGTCGTCATTCGTCTTTAATGCGGAATCATCCACATTATGAATAGTACATGATAACTGACATAAACATCCTTCAAAATGTACATAAAGAGGGAGCTTATCATCACACCAAAGATCTATGACTTTATCCAATTCAGTGCCACACTGAACTACAATACTTTCTACAGTAACAAACTTATTTCCAGTTTCCACAATGATCATTTACCCTCAGAATAAAAAATTCACTGCCTCTATGGTTTTGATAGTGTTTTAATACATTACACAGTGAGACCTATTGCCCAATTCAGTCAGTACTACTATAATCAAATTGGATCCATTAAGGAACAGCCCATGCACAAACAACCAATGTCATCCTTCGTTACTAAAGAACAAATCTACCGCGCCGTTGCCAGCTCGACCGCGATAGAAACCGGTGCTCCTGTGCACAAAATTGAGCAGCAGCTTAAACGCAATCAGGCACTGGCGAAAGCCGTTGGCCTCGCCCGCTAGTCTGGCAAGATATCGCTCACCAGCTGCATCATAGGGCTGTAGTTCCCTGATACGCCTGCCTGTATTGCCTTGAAGTAAAACGCCTTATGCTCATCCCACAGGCTGTAGTCCAGTAAGCCCTTTCCCGCCAGAACCGACAACACATCGCAAAGCAATCTCGACAGACGCCCGTTACCTTCTCTGAATGGGTGGATCAAAATAAATTCCACATGGCATTCAGCCAGATAACGAACCAGCTCCGGACGAGCCAAGGATTTCAGTTCACCAGACCGGGAAAGAAACTGCTTCTCGAAACCATCAAGCAGCAGCGGAATCCTGTCGGCAGCGGCAAACTGAAAGCCGTCCTTAGTCAGGTTAGTGTTACGCAGCCTCCCTGCCCAGTCATATACATTCCCCAACCATTGGCGATGCCACGTGCTGATGTGATCAAAAGCTAGCACCTCAGGCGGCTGGCCCTCGATAAATAGCTGCTCATACAGCATCAGCAGCAAGCCAGACTCCAGCGCCTCCATTTCCTGCTCATCAATGATCCCCAGCTTATTGGCAAGCACTAGGTCGTTTGAGCCTGGCTGATATCGCTCTTCTGCTGAATTAAGCTCATATCTTGACAAGTCCTTACCTCCGTCCAAACAAGTTCACAACGTTGTTTTCCTGCTGCCGTTGATAGTTGTTGACCCGATCCTCCCAAATCTCAAGCGCCCTGCGTTTTTCAGTCAAGTAATCATAACGGTCATAGTGTTTCGAGCTGACATCGTTCAAAGCGTGATTCTGAATACGGTCGCGGATCTCTTTGCTGATCCCCGCCTCCCCCATCAGCGTTTTACAGGTACGACGTAAATCTCGCGCCGTGAAAACTTTAAACTCAGGATTAAAGGCCCGAAAATACATGATGGAACGCGCCAGACTATCCGTGCGCACAGGGCGCTCACCGTTCGTTGATAACGGAAAAATAAAGGGACTGTTACTTTCCTTAGTCAGCTCTTTAACTGAGGCTAATTCCTGTAGTGCCGATTCAGTCAGCGGGATCAGATGCTCACGCTTGTTTTTCGATACATCGGCTATGACCAGCAACGTCTTTTGTTGCCAATCAATAGCACTCCACTGGCTGGCAATCATTTCAAACGGACGCTGTCCACCAGCATAAACACAGAAGCGAATCAGATGCTGCATCAGCGGCCCAACGTTGGTGGCCTCGACGAACTGTTCCATGACAACACGCAACTCTTCCAGCGTTAACCATGTATCACCCACTTTTTCCGCCGAAGACTGTTTCGGTATGGCCGAGACCGGGTTAACTTCAAGACCAAACGTGATACCCACGCTGGTATTCATCGGATCGTTATCGGCTTTAAGCCCATAGTTGAATGCCGCCATCAGATAGGAACGAATTCGGTTTGCATGGACCACCGCATCACGCTGGATAATGCCTGACAAGATCGTTTTGATCTGTAAGGGCGTGACATCTTTCGCTTTGGTCTCGCGAGGAATGACTGAATAGCACTCTTTTTCAAGACGCTTCAGTACATCGGCCCAGGTCCGCTTATTGTCGAGCTTCATCTTATTAACGTAACCATGCACCAGTTCTTCAAACGATCCTTGAGAACGATGGATCTGCATGATGTGCTGTTCGGCCAGGCGCTGTTGCTCAAGCTCTTGCTGGGGCTCTTTTCCTTCAACAAGCCAGGCACCATACTTTTTCGCCAGCTCATTGGCCGTCACCAGTTTCATCTCAGGCCAGATGCCCAACTGGATGAACTTCTCTTTCTTCCCTTTCTCAACGTAATAACGGAAATAAAAAACTTTGCTGCCTGAAGGCTGAACCTTGACGCCAAGCCTGCCAGTACCACGTTGAGCACTGTTGCTCCACACGTAGTACGCCGTGCTTTTAGTCTTCAATCCACGTATAGCAGTCTCGGTAAGATTAGCGGCCATGAGTTTACCTTTCTGAAAATAAGCGTTACCTGACCCGATGCCCATTTCGTGTAGTTCCATGCCATTTACGTTTAGTGCTCAGCACCATTGTCGGCGGATCAGGCAGCAGCCTATTACCTTCTGAATCTCGATAATGGTCATGGGCATAACGATAAACAGCACGTAGGACACGCGCCCACAAATCAGCCTGGGCTTTGCTGCCAGTCGCCACACCAGAACGTCGCGGCTTATCACCGAACCACACACCCCCATCAGTGATCGCTTTATGCCTGGACTCAACCCGTTCGCGATCAATGGCCGCCAGCGGATTTTTAAGCCAGTCACCAGAGAAATTGTTAAGGATGCCCTGATACTGGTCTATCGTCGTTTGCTTGATGCGCTGTTCGCGCGATTTGATGTACTCCGCCAGCGCATCGGCCAATGTGATAGATTTATTTTTCTCTTCCCGCCGACGTTCATTGGGATTTTGTCGCGTTGTCGCCACTTCTCCCAAAGTACGAGCCGCCATTTCACGGGCCTGGTCAACAGTGAGATCGGGAAATTTACCCAGCGTGACCCGAATAAATTTATTTTCCCGGTAACGAGCCACACAAAACGATTTCGCCCCCGAGCTGGTTACTCGCAGACGTAACCCCGGCAAAACACTATCAGCGAACTCCAAACGCTTGTTAGGATCGGGAATGATGGCCGCTATTGCCGCTTTGGTAAATTTTAGAGTTTCCAATTTTGCCCCACATATCCCTGGGGATATGCCGGGGATATTCCATATAGGTAATATGGAGTAATTTTAGGTCAATATGGTGATTTTGAACATGCTTTAAATGCTTGTATTTCAAGGAAAGGGAATAATAGTGATGTATATCTTACCAAACTCATAATCGCTTGGTCGCTGGTTCAAGTCCAGCAGGGGCCACCAAATTTCAAGGACTTGCGAGAAATCGCAGGTCCTTTTTTATCCCAGCATGAACACCACCTCCTATGGAGGTGGTCAGCAATAAGTTGGCTCTGCCAATAATGCTACTCATGGGAAAATCCGAATCTGTTATCCCCATAACTGATAAGGATTTAACCATGAGTAGATTCCAGAAAGCATCTCACGTGCTCTGGTGTTGTCAATATCATATCGTATGGACACCCAAGTACCGATTTCGCATCCTCAGGAACAATGTTGGCAAAGAGGTCTATAAGCAGATAAGGATCTCAAGTGAGCAGCTCGGGATAGAAGTGGTAGAGCTGAATGTTCAGATAGATCATGTCCATTTGCTGGTAAAAGTCCCGCCACGTCTTTCTATTTCACATGTAATAGGTCATTTGAAAGGTAAAACAGCCCTTAGGTTGTTCAGCAAATTTCCCTACCTGCGGAAGAACAAGCTGTGGGGAAATCACTTTTGGGCACGGGGTTACTGCGTAGATACCGTAGGTATAAATGAAGAAATGATAAGAAAGTACGTGAAGTATCAGGAAAAGCATGAAGTTGAAGAGAGCCAGCTTCCACTAAAAGAGGTGTGAAGGGAAGGCTCTCAGAGTCTGGACTGAGTACGCTCCTATGGGGCGTTATCAATGCCACCTGCTATGCAGGTGGTTTTTTACTAATCTTTCGTTTAGATATGTCTGCCCAATAAGCAGCATGTGGCAACCCTTCTGGACGCCGCCATCCTTAGATGGAAACGTCCGTTAGCGTTTTATTCGATAGTCAGCTCACACGAGTTCTTTGAGCTGCTCCTGCATATAGGTCGAAAAATACTCTGGGTTTTTGATAAGGATGCGGTTACCGGAGGCGACTTTTTCTGCCCATCCGGCCACTTTTTTCGTGAACTCAGGATTCCATCCCTCCTGCTCACCCCGTGCCATCACAACTTCCGGACTCGCTGGCACACCTAAGTCATGCAAATACTTTAGAATTCCCTTAGCGGTGCTTTCATCCATTGAATGGGGTACTGACGCCGAAGTGTTCATACCACCAATAAAATCCAAGGCTTTTTCAATTGCTGTTGGCATGCTCTTATCCTTAAAATTAACCACGTGAGAGACACCTTGATACTATGTACCCAACTCCGCCGGGATATCAAAGAGAACATCGCCTTTCTTTGACTTACCCCGCAGCTAAACGCTTGCGCGGCTGTTTTCTGCGCTATTTTTTTGCTTCTCCGGCTAAAACCAGCCCGGTCGCCACCGCATTGCGCGGGCCTTCAGTGCCACGGATGTTGCCCTGCCCGGCGACAACGCCGTAATGCGCCAGCGCATCGGTGATCATCTGCGGAATTTCAAAATCCAGCGATGAGCCACCTACCAGCACCACAAAAGTGATATCGCGAATCGAGCCGCCGGGCGAAACCTGACGTAACGCGCGCAGACAGTTGGTCACAAAGACTTTCTCTTTGGCCTGACGGCGCACCAGACGAATTTTTTCCAGCGAGATTTGGTTATCTACCGGGATCAGCTCCCCGTCTTTCAGATACACCACTTTGGCAAACACCGACGGGCTGAGCGGCTCGCGAAAAAACTCCACCACGCCGTTCTCATGGCGAATGCTGAACAGACTCTCCACTTTGGCCAGCGGGTATTTTTTAATTTCCTCTGCCAAAAACGGATCGCTTAAGCCGAGCTCCGTTTGAATCAACAGGCTGACCATATTCCCCGCCCCGGCAAGGTGTACCGCCTTCACTACGCCATCGTTATTGATAATGGCGGCATCGGTGGATCCTGCGCCTAAATCGAGGATCGCCAGCGGAGCGGCGCATCCCGGCGTCGTTAACGCGCCAGCCACAGCCATGTTGGCTTCCACGCCACCGACTTCGACGGGCGTGTTTAGCCGCGCACTCAGCTCGCTGGCGATAGCCTGCATCTGTAAGCGATCGGATTTCACCATCGCCGCAATGCCAACGGCGTTCTCCATTGAACATTCCCCGGCAATGCCCCCCTGCACCGCGCGGGGAATAAACGTATCCACCGCCAGAAGATCCTGAATATGCACGGCGTTCATGTCATGACCGGTCAGCGAGGCCATCACCTTACGCACCCGCTCAAGCATCCCGCCCGCGTGCGTACCTGCTTCACCGCGAATATCGCACACGGGCGCGCAGGCGCTCATCGCCTGCATAATGGCCTGCGCGCCTTGCGCTACGTCAGCTTCCCCACCGCGCTTTTCGCCACGAATAAAGATCTTACCCGCCGGGATCGTTCGCGACTGCACATCACCCTGCGGCGTTTTCAGCACCACGGCGGAACGGTTGCCAATCAGCGCTCTGGCGATAGGGACGATGGTTTGCGTTTCCTCCGGCGTCAGGGCAAAAAAGGTCGCGATGCCGTAAGGATTCGACAATACCCGAACCACCTGCCCGGCGGCCGCCACTTCCACCGCTGCCAGCACACCTTCCGGAACCTTCTCCAGTAGCGTGACTTCATCGACCACCGGCATTGCCCGACGCAGGCGATTGTTGACCAGTACGCCATCATCTTTTTTCAGGATCGCCGCCACCACGTTGATCCCACGATCGAGCGCCGTATTGATAAGCCAGACCGCTTCGAGGAAATCGATCTCTTCGCCCACCAGCGGGATCCAGCCCTGTGCAAAGCAATCCTCGCTCAGTGATGCCAGCTTATCCACGCTGATGGTGGTTCCCATCCCCACACCGACGCCACCCGGCGTTTGCGGGTTATGGCCAATCATTGTCGATTCAGTAATGATGGTTTCAGTGATGGTTTCCATCGCCACATCGCCAATCACCGGCGCGGCCTCATTGATGCAGATTTTCGCCACGGCCTGAAGCGACCACGGTGTTTTATCCAGTGCCTGCTGCAGAGAAGCGACCACCCCGGCAATGTTGTCCCGCGTCCCTTTCATGCCCGTGGTGGCGACAATCCCGCTGGCGATAAACTGCCCATGCTGTGCCAACGCCACTTCGGTGGTGGCGTTGCCGATATCAATCCCGGCGATTAACGGCATACCTCCCTCCGTCACTGGCTACCTTTGCGCAGCTTGTTTCTCTGCTGATACACCTCTGCCGACTCGCGGACAAAGGCGGCGTTCACCGTGGCATGCCAGGTATATTCCAGTTCATCGGCAATCGCCTGTAGTTCCGCAAATGAAGAACGAAACGGGCGCAGCGCGTTGTAGATCTCCAGAATGCGGGCATCTGGGATGGTAATCAGCTCTGCCGCACGACGGAAATTGCGCGCCACGGCGTGACGCTGCATCTGTTCGGCAATCTGCGCCTGGTACTCCAGCGTTTGCTGAGAAATACGCACATCCTGCGGTCCGACCTTGCCTGCCAGCAAATTCTCAAGGGTAATGTCGGTTAACGGTTTCCCGCCAGGCGTCTGGATTTTCTCCGGGCAGCGGGTGGCTAATGGGTAATCCTGCGCGGTCATGATGTTGTCGTTCATGGTCATTCCCTCACCAGTACAATATGCAGCGTGACAGGCGCAGCATCCTGCACCACATGTTTGGTTTCTTTGATGTGAAACAGCGCGGCCTTGGCCATAAATTTAGGGCGCACCATCTGGTCATTGACCACCGGCACCGGCGAAGGCGACTCTTTGCGTGCATAGCGCGCGGCGTTTTTACCGATCTGGCGATAGGTTTCCAGCGTCAGCAGCGGAGCCTGAGAGAACAGTTCAAGGTTACTCAGCGGCAGCAGATCGCGCTGATGAATCACCGTGGTTCCCTTCGACTGGATACCAATCCCAATGCCGGAACCACTGAGATTGGCCGCATCCCACGCCATAAAAGAAACGTCCGAGGTGCGCAGAATTCTCACCACCCGCGCATGCAGCCCCTCTTCTTCAATACCTGCCACCAGCTCTTTAAGAATCGCCTTATGCGGCATATCAATCAGGGTTTTGTGCTGATACTTATCAAAGGCCGGACCGACGCCAATCACCACTTCATCTACGCGTTCGTCCCCTTTAGCCGCTTCGCCTTCGCTTACCTGCAAGGTGAAAACCGGCTTACGTTCAGTTGTGCATTCCACGGTGTACCACCTTATTCAATTGAGCCTGGCTGAACCACGCCCGCGATATTTTTAATTTCCGCCCAGCGCTCGGCAGAGATGCGATAGCCGGTGCCTGGTCCCTGATAATCATTAATGTCGTTAACGGCGCTTACCACCTCAAACTGGCGATCCAGAATGGCCGACGTTTGCAGGTAATCACCGGTGACGCGCTGTCTCAGCATATTGAGAATGTTACTGGCGATATCTTCGAAGCCGCTACGGCTTAGCGCGCCGACGATATCCAGCCCGGTGATATTGCGCTTCATCATCTCTTCCACGGCGGCCAGATCTTCCACCACATTGCGCGCGGGCATATCTTTGCTGCCGTGAGCATAAGTGGCGGCCTCAACTTCCTCATCGCTAATCAGCGGCAGGCCCAGTTCGCGGAACACCGCCTGAATGGCGCGTGCCGCCTTGTTGCGGATGGCGATGGTTTCTTCTTCGGTTACAGGACGCAGACCACCATCAACCATCAGATCGCGTTGCAGAATGTTGTAATCATCGAAGTCTTCCGCGTCGAAGTTCGACCCGGCAAACATGTTGTCGTAGTTCGGTACGGCGCTATAGCCGGAGAAGATAAAGTCGGTGCCGGGAAGCATTTGCATCAGGGTACGGGCGGTACGGCGAATATCAGAGTGGGAAAAGGTCTGGTCATTGGCGGAGGCCACTTCAAGGTCGAGCATTGAGGCAATCAGGTTTTCCGCCAGCACCGCGCGGATCCCCGACGGCACCGCGCCGGTCATGCCAATACAGCTGACCGCACCGTTTTGCAGCCCCTGTACGCCCGCGCCTTTGGTGATAAAGATGCAGCGCGACTCCAGATAGAGCATCGATTTACTCTCGGAATAGCCCATCAGCGCTTCCGAACCGGTGCCAGAGGTGTAACGCATTTTCAGTCCGCGAGACGCATAGGCCGAGGCGAGAAACGCTTTGGACCACGGCGTATCATCGCCGTCGGTAAACACAGACTCTGTACCGTATACCGACACGGTTTCGGCGTAGCTGGTTAACCCGCGCATCCCCAGCTCCAGCTCAGTCGCCTCCTCAACGGAACATTGCGTGAGCACGCCGGGGCGACCGCACTGGGAACCGACCAGCAGCGCCAGGGCGTTAAACGGCGCATAGCGGGCGATCCCGACCGTCGTTTCCTGTTCTGAAAAACCACGGATCCCCGCTTCAGCCGCATCGGCGGCAATCTGTACCGGGTTGTCTTTCAGGTTGGTGACATGGCACTGGTTGGACGGCGTGCGTCTGGCGCGCATTTTTTGCAGCGCCATCATCATTTCCACCACGTTCATTTGCGCCATCACCTCCACCGCTTTCGCCGGGGTGATAGCGGTGGTAATAGCAACAATCTCTTCCCGGCTGACGTGGATATCCACCAGCATTCTGGCGATCTCCAGCGCGTCGAGCCGCATTGCCCGTTCAGTTTCAGCCACGTTAATCGCGTAGTCGGCAATAAAACGGTCAATCATGTCGAACTCGGCGCGGCTCTTGCCGTCCAGCTCAACAATACGACCATTCTCTACCTTCACCGACGAAGCCGGATCGTAGGGGCTTTCCATGGCGATCAGTCCCTCTTCAGGCCATTCGCCAATCAGCCCATCCTGATTTACAGGGCGCTTCGCAAGCACTTCGAATCGTTTTGATCTTCTCATAGTTTATGGACTCAAAAGATAAAAAATAGGGACGCCGGGCCGTATTGCCGGGGACACACCTCCCGGCATTCGCCTTTCATCAGCAATGGCCGAACTCTAAATGAGCACAGCAATAAAAAAATAAAATTAATTTCGTTCCAATTTGGCACGTAATAAAAATTCATCGTTCCATATTGAAACGGTTCTCAGGAATATTCGGAGCGAATTGTGACGAAGTTAAATGATCATTATCAATAAACACTAATACACAAAATTAAATTAATACTTTTTAAATTTTCACCCTATTGACTTAATAACGCGCGGCGAGAAAATAAAGCCAAACCCAATGATAAAAAATAGCTGTATCGCGATATTTTCGTGACCTCAGCCCTACAACATTTTCAGGAGAGACTGTGAATAAGAGCCAACCAATCGCCACCATTACGCTGGCGGCGGCGAAAAAAATGGCGCAGGCCGTCGAGGCTAAAGCGCTTGAGATCAACGTGCCGGTGGTCTTTTCCGTGGTGGATCGCGGCGGCAACACGCTGCTGATGCAACGCATGGACGACGCGTTCGTCACCAGCTGTGATATTTCTCTTAATAAAGCGTATACCGCCTGCTGTCTGCGGCAGGGGACCCATGAAATTACCGACGCGGTACAACCGGGTGCGTCACTATATGGTTTACAGCTAACGAATCAACAGCGGATCGTTATTTTTGGTGGCGGCTTACCTGTCATGTTAAACGATAAATTAATCGGTGCTGTCGGCGTAAGTGGCGGTACTGTCGAACAAGACATGTTATTAGCGCAAACCGCACTGAATTGTTTCTCTGAATTATAATTTAAATCTAAGAAGGTAAATTATGAGCTATCGTATGTTTGATTACCTGGTGCCAAATGTGAACTTTTTTGGCCCGAATGCTATTTCCGTCGTGGGCGAACGCTGCAAACTGTTGGGCGGTAAAAAAGCGCTGCTGGTGACTGATAAAGGTCTGCGAGCCATTAAGGACGGCGCGGTTGATAAAACCCTCGAACATCTGCGTGAAGCCGGTATTGACGTGGTGGTGTTTGACGGCGTCGAGCCAAACCCTAAAGACACCAACGTGCGCGACGGCCTGGACGTTTTTCGTAAAGAGCAATGCGATATCATCGTTACCGTCGGCGGTGGTAGCCCGCATGACTGCGGTAAAGGCATCGGTATCGCGGCGACGCACGAAGGCGATCTCTATAGCTATGCCGGGATTGAAACCCTGACCAATCCGCTGCCGCCGATCGTCGCGGTGAATACCACCGCCGGTACCGCCAGCGAAGTCACCCGTCACTGCGTGCTGACCAATACCAAAACCAAAGTGAAGTTTGTGATTGTCAGTTGGCGCAACCTGCCGTCGGTTTCCATTAATGACCCACTGCTGATGCTCGGCAAACCTGCGCCACTGACTGCGGCAACAGGAATGGACGCCCTGACCCACGCCGTTGAGGCCTATATTTCAAAAGATGCCAACCCGGTTACCGACGCCGCCGCTATCCAGGCAATTCGTCTGATCGCCCGCAACTTACGCCAGGCCGTAGCACTGGGCAGCAACCTGAAAGCTCGCGAGAATATGGCCTATGCCTCTTTGCTGGCGGGTATGGCCTTCAACAACGCCAACCTTGGCTACGTTCACGCGATGGCGCATCAGCTTGGCGGTCTGTACGACATGCCGCACGGCGTAGCAAATGCCGTCCTGCTGCCGCACGTGGCGCGCTATAACCTGATCGCTAATCCGGAGAAATTTGCCGACATCGCGGAGTTTATGGGTGAGAACACTGACGGTCTGTCCACCATGGATGCTGCCGAGCTGGCGATTCGCGCCATCGCTCGCCTGTCAGCCGATATCGGTATTCCGCAGCATCTGCGCGAGCTGGGCGTCAAAGAAGCCGATTTCCCGTATATGGCGGAAATGGCGCTGAAAGACGGCAATGCCTTCTCCAACCCGCGTAAAGGGAACGAGAAAGAAATTGCCGGGATCTTCCGTCAGGCATTCTGATCAATAAGGGGGCGCAATGTCACTTTCATCACCGGGCGTACATCTGTTTTATCACTCACGCTGGCAGGATACGCGCGTGCTTGATGAACTATGCTGGGGGCTGGAAGAGCAAGGCGTCCCTTGCCGGACAATCTGTTGCGACGAGCATGACTGCGCGCTGGCCCTCAGCAAGCTGGCGGCTAAAAGCTCAACGCTACGCGTGGGTCTCGGCCTCAGCGCCAGTGGTGATATTGCCCTAACCCACGCCCAGCTACCCGAGGATCGGGCGCTGGTCTGCGGGCATATCGCCGCTGGGATAGCCAGCATCCGCACGCTCGGCGCCAATGCGGGCCAACTGGTCAAAGTGCTTCCCTTCAGCGAGATAAAATAAATGTATCGCATCTATACCCGAACCGGTGATAAAGGCACGACCGCGCTATTTGGCGGCAGCCGTATCGACAAAGACGACATCCGCGTTAACGCCTATGGTACGGTGGATGAACTGATTTCCCAGCTTGGCGTCTGCTATGCCAGCTCGCGCCAGGCAGAATTACGCCAGGATCTGCATGCCATCCAGAAGATGCTGTTTGTGCTGGGGGCGGAACTCGCCAGCGATGAGAAAGGTCTCGCCCGCTTAACGCAGACGATTAACGCCGAGGATATTCAGGCGCTGGAGCAACTTATTGACCGCAATATGGCGCAGAGCGGCCCCCTGAAAGAATTTGTCATTCCGGGGAAAAATCTGGCATCGGCACAACTACACGTGGCGCGCACCCTGGCACGGCGGCTGGAGCGGATCCTCATCGCGATGGACAAAAAGCTGACGTTACGCGATGAACCCAAGCGTTATATCAACCGGCTGTCGGATGCGCTGTTCTCCATGGCCAGAATCGAAGAAACTACTCCAGATGTTTGCGCTTAAACTGGCTGGCGTCGATGTCGTACTGCTTCATCTTACGCCACAAGGTGGTGCGACCAATATTCAGCAGTTGCGACATCTCCTGTACTCGCCCACTGGTGACACGGGCGGCATGGATAATCGCCTCTTTTTCGATAGCGGTAAACGTCAGGCTGGCTGGCAGCAGGGAAGACGCGGTCTCCAGACCGGGACGCTCGGCAAACAGATAATCAGGTAAATTACTCAGCCGGATATGCCCGTTATCGCTACTGATAGCGATGTTTTCGATAATGCTGTTCAGCTCGAAATCATTGCCCGGCCACGAATAAGCCACCAGTTGTGCCAGCGCGTCGTCGTCGATCTTCAGGCTGGATGAGAAGCGTTTTTTCAGGCTATTCAGTCGCGTATAAATCAGCGAGGGAATACTGTTACGCCGCGCCCGTAGCGGCGGGATAACAATCTCAAAAGAGTGCAGCGCGTAATACAGTTGGCGGCTAAAGCGGTTTTGCTCCACCAGATTAGCGAGATCAACCGTAGTGGTGGCGATCACTTTCACATCCACCGGAATCAGCCGACGGGCATCAAGACGGGTTAATACTCCCTGCTTAATCACCTGTAACAGCGCGGATTGCAGCTCCGGTGCCAGATATTCAATTTTCTCCAGAAACAGCGTGCCGCCGTTCGCCAGCTCAAGGCGGCTCAACCGACCATTTTCATCATCGGTAGGCGCACTGCCCATAAAATCCTGCCCCAGCACGCTGTTGGCATACAGCTGACAGTTCACGGCAATATACGGTCCGCTGGCGCGTTCGCTTTCATTGTGAATGGCCTGGCTCAGCAGCTCTTTCCCTACGCCCTCTTCCCCACACAGCAGGATCGGGAAACTCCCCCTTGCCGCCTGGCGACCAAAATGGATCAAGCGTCGGGTTTCTGGATCGTCCGTCGACATCTGCTCAAAGGTGTGGCTCACCTTACCAAGCTGGCTGGTCATCAGCTGACGCATTTGCTCCACCGGGTGCAGCAGCAGGATAAAGCTGTTGCCCTGCTCCTCAACAATCGGCTTCAGGGTGATGACGGCATCAACAAACTGGTGCTGGCTTTCAAAAGTGACTTCGACGTGATTCAGACCGCGGGCATGTTTAATTGCCCGACGCAGCAGCATGGGCATATTGAGCAGGTCGTGAATGTTTTTGCCCTGGCTGGCCTGCGCATCGAGATGCAAAAGCAGCGCCGCGCGCGCATTGAGGAACTGCAACACTCCCTGCTCATTCCAGGCCATCACGCCATCATCCACGCTCTCCAGCAGCCCGTACATCTGGTTCAGATGGCGGTTGGACTCTGCCAGCAGACTGTCGGTCAGCAATGAATTGCCGACTTCTCTGGCAATCGCCAGCGTCAGGGATAAATCAGACACGGACTCATGTTCTACCAGACAGCATAATGAGATGGAGCCAAACAGACGCCCATGGTTATCGAACACTGGCGTCGAGCAAAACGACCACGGATGCAGCGCCTGTTTAAAGTGCTGAGCGCCAGAGGTTTTTGTCGGCTGGCCCGGCATTGTCGCCAGCGACAGCGCACAGCTGCCGATAATGCTTTCCGCGCAATAGCTGCCGTCGCGAAACCCAAGCTCCGCCAGCTGTTCTATCGTCTGCGGATCGCCGCAACGGCTGAGAATACAGGCCGATTCATCCAGAATCAGCAGCGCGCACGGACGACCGTCCATAAACTCCCAGGCATCTTCCAGCGCGGCCTGCGCAATCGTGAGCAGCGCCGTCTTACGACGACAAATCGACTCAAAGGTCAACCCTTGCGCCTGATGCGGCGCCTGCCAGGTTTCCCGCTGCATAAACTTGCTGCAACGATGCCATGACTGGGCGAGAACCGAAGAGACTTCCTGCCCGATGCTTTGCGTGTGCGCCGTCATATCCATTTCCGCTGTTTTGCCATAGACAACCCCTCCGGCAGAGACTGTCAGAGGGGGAGAAGATGCTGGGTAAATTTACCTATGCCCGATTAACGCACCAGCCACTGCTGTCCCAGCAGGTCTGCCGTCAAAATAGCGGCATGTACGCTTTCAGGCGTCACCGGGAACGGCATATTGTGAATGGTTTCACCTTCTGCGCAGGTGGCTTTAGCCACGGCCATGATCTTGCCATCAATGTCATCTTTTACGCCCATTTCCGCTAACGTTACCGGCAGGCCCACTTTCTGACAGAAATTCAGCACGGTTTCGATCTCTTCCATCGGGCTGTTCTGCAGCACCAGCTGCGCCAGCGTACCAAAGGCGACTTTTTCACCGTGGTACAGATGGTGGCACTCTTCCAGAATCGTAAAGCCGTTATGGATGGCATGTGCCCCCGCAAGGCCGCTGCTTTCAAAGCCGATACCGCTGAGGTAGGTGTTGGCTTCGACAATACGTTCCAGCGCATCGGTCACCACGCCAGCCTGGGCGGCTAAGCGTGCCTTTTCGCCTTCCGCCAGCAGGGTATCATAGCACAGGCGCGCCAGGCTCAGCGCCGCCACGGTGGACTGCCCGCCCGCCATGCTGGTCGCCCGAGCGTCATAACAGGCTTTCGCTTCAAACCAGGTCGAGAGCGCATCGCCCATCCCGGCCACCAGCAGACGTACCGGCGCTTTGGCAATAATTGCGGTATCCATCACCACCATATCCGGGTTTTTCGGGTAGATCAGATACTCTTCAAACTCACCCGCTTCGGTATAGATAACGGACAGCGCGCTGGTTGGCGCATCGGTTGAGGCGATGGTCGGGATCACCACTACCGGCAGCTTCTGGTAATAACCAATTGCTTTGGCGGTATCTAACGTTTTCCCACCGCCAATCCCAACCACGCCGCGGCAACCGTGTTTTTTCAGAATGGCAATCAGGCGATTAATTTCAACATGGCTGCATTCACCGTTGAAGCGTTCCGCGTGGCAGCTAATGTCATGGCTGTGCAGGCCATTGAGTACCTTTTCTCCCGCCAGCTTCATGACGAAGTCGTCCGCAATCACGAAAAAGCTGTCCGCCAGATTTTTAGCGTATTGACCAAATAAGGTAGAAGCGTCAGGACCCTGGAGATATTTGGCTGGAGATTGAATAACTTTTAGCATTCCTTTCATCCTCAAATAAGTACATGTTTTTACATGGTGAGCCCTGGCGTTAACCCGTTTAGCCTGATGTTGACGGCGAAAGCGGACGTACCGGAGCGATGTAATAACTGTATGGCGAGGCGTGTACAAAAAAATCTTTCGTCATTTTGTTCTGATATGGAACAGATAAAAATGACATGCGTTTCATATTGGAACGCTTAACCACAAAAATAATGAGATTTGCGATCTCGATCCGTTCCGTTACCGCGAAATCACCGACAAACACGATAATAAATTTCCCCAATTACGCGCCATCCTGGGTAAAGCCCCGCAAAAAAGACTGACTGCGCCGTGTGGCCTGCTCTGATCGCAGGAGGAAAAAGTCGAGCGAGTTCGCATTGTGATGATTTCTCGCCTAATTAAGTTTCATTTCGGAACAAAAAACAGCAATCACGTTTCGTAATGAAACTCATTTTCGTGTTGTTTTTTTCCATGCTGACTTCGCCAGAATCTCTCTATCGCCTCCGCACCATGAACATGCATTCGGGGGGTTGTCTTACACTCAACCTCGAGGAGCCGTTATGTCTCAATTCTTTTTTAATCAACGCCCCCATCTCGTTAGCGACGTGATCGACGGTACAATTATCACCAGCCCGTGGAATAACCTGGCGCGTCTGGAGAGCGATCCGGCCATTCGCATCGTGGTTCGCCGCGACCTTAACAAAAATAACGTGGCGGTGATCTCCGGCGGCGGTTCAGGACACGAACCCGCGCACGTTGGGTTTATTTGCGACGGCAGATCGATTCAAAGGTCAGCCCCTGCGCCTGATGCGGCGCCTGCCAGGTTTCACGCTGCATAAATTTGCTGCAGCGATGCCACGACTGGCTGATAACGGCTGAAACTTCATTTTCCGCACCCTGAGTCTGAGCTGTCATATCCCTTTTCCGCTGGAGTTAACACAGTTAAAACGACAAAACCCTCCGGCAGCGGCTGCCGGAGGGAGGAGTTGATGCCGCAATGCGCCGCGGCATAGAACCTTGTGAAAGACTTAACGCGCCAGCCACTGCTGCCCAAGCAGGTCCGCGGTAAGGATGGCGGCGTAGACGCTATCCGCGGTGACCGGGAACGGCATATTGTGGATGGTTTCGCCTTCCGCGCAGGTGGCTTTCGCCACCGCGTGGATTTTGCTTTCGATACCCTCTTTCACGCCCATCTGGGCAAGGGTGATCGGCAGGCAGACTTTTTCACAGAAGCCCATCACGGTTTCGATCTCTTCCAGCGGGCTATTTTGCAGTACCAGCTGCGCCAGGGTGCCGAAAGCGACTTTTTCACCGTGATACAGATGGTGGCACTCTTCAAGGATGGTGAAACCGTTGTGAATCGCGTGCGCGCCGGCCAGGCCGCTGCTCTCAAAACCGATACCGCTCAGATAGGTGTTGGCTTCGACAATACGCTCCAGCGCATCGGTCACCACGCCAGCCTGAGCCGCCAGGCGTGCTTTTTCGCCTTCCGCCAGCAGCGTATCATAGCACAGGCGCGCCAGGCTCAAGGCCGCCGCCGTGGACTGCCCGCCCGCCATGCTGGTGGCTCGCGCATCGAAGCAGGCCTTGGCTTCAAACCAGGTGGAGAGCGCATCGCCCATCCCGGCCACCAGCAAGCGTACCGGCGCTTTGGCGATAATCGCCGTGTCCATCACCACCATATCCGGGTTTTTCGGGTAGATCAGATACTCTTCAAACTCGCCCGCCTCGGTGTAGATAACCGACAGCGCGCTGGTCGGCGCATCGGTTGAGGCAATTGTCGGGATCACCACCACCGGCAGCTTCTGGTAATAGCCGATCGCCTTCGCGGTATCGAGGGTTTTCCCGCCGCCGATACCCACCACGCCGCGGCAGCCGTGCTGCTTAAGAATGGCGATCAGGCGGTTGATTTCCGCATGGCTGCACTCGCCGTTAAACCGTTCCGCATGGCAGCTAATATTGTGGCTATGCAGGCCGTTCAATACTTTGTCGCCCGCCAACTTCATCACGAAGTCATCGGCGATAACAAAAAAGCTGTCGGCCAGGTTTTTAGCGTATTCGCCAAACAGCATGGCGGCATCAGGTCCCTGGAGATATTTGGCTGGAGATTGAATAACTTTTAGCATTCCTTTCACCCTCAAATAAGTGCGTATGTTGACACGTGAGCCCAGGCCGTCATGCCGCGGCGCCTGATATCAATGGCGCTTACAGCCACGCTGCCGGAGCGATGCATCCACTGTAGGGCGAGCCGCGGCGAAAAAAATTTTTCCCTTTTTTGTTCTGTTCTGAAACAGATAAAAAAATAATGCGTTTCACATTGAAACAATGTGACTGAGAAAGCGATGGGATTGCGATCGCGATCGGATCATTTTGGCAAAAAAGCCGCTATCGTCTCCCCTCTTTAACGCAGAAAATCGCCTCAATGCGGCACAATGGCGAAAAAAATCATCCTTGCCCCATTTCTGATAGCAGAAAAAAACGGACAAATTATTAGCGCTGGCTCGCATTTCTCCTGTTTATCGGCAATTAATGTTCCATAAAGGAACAAAAATTCTTTTCTACGTTCCGTTATGGAACCAATTTTGACGGCATTTTATTTTGCGCCCGCTCAGCCAGAATCACTACATCGCCGGGCTACCCTTATAGACAGGCGACCTCCCCCTACCCTACGGAGCATAAACAATGAAAAAACTGATTAACAGTGTGGAAGATGTACTGAGTGAACAGCTTATCGGCCTGGCGAAGGCGCATCCTGAACTGACGCTGCACCAGGACCCGGTCTATGTCACCCGCGCTGATGCACCGGTCGCCGGCAAAGTGGCGCTGCTCTCCGGCGGCGGCAGCGGACACGAACCGATGCACTGCGGCTACATCGGCCAGGGCATGCTCTCCGGCGCCTGTCCGGGGGAAATTTTCACCTCGCCGACGCCGGACAAAATGTTCGAATGCGCGATGCAGATTGACGGCGGCGAAGGCGTCCTGCTGATTATCAAAAACTATACCGGCGACATCCTGAATTTTGAGACCGCCACCGAGCTGCTGCACGAAAGTGGCGTTAAGGTTACCACCGTCGTGGTGGATGACGACGTGGCGGTAAAAGACAGCCTCTATACCGCCGGACGCCGCGGCGTCGCCAATACCGTGCTGATTGAAAAACTGGTCGGCGCCGCCGCCGAACGCGGCGACTCGCTGGAAGCCTGCGCTGAACTGGGCCGCCGTTTAAATAACCTTGGTCACTCGATTGGCATCGCGCTGGGCGCCTGCACCGTACCGGCCGCCGGACAGCCCTCCTTTACCCTGAAAGATGATGAGATGGAGTTCGGCGTCGGCATCCATGGCGAGCCGGGTATCGACCGCCGCCGCTTCAGCTCGCTCGACCAAACCGTCGATGAGATGTTCGATACCCTGCTGGAAAACGGCGCATACAGCCGCACGCTGCGCCAGTGGGATAACGTCAAGGGAGCGTGGCAGGAAGTGAAACAGAGCAAAACCGCGCTGCAAAACGGCGATCGGGTTATCGCGCTGGTCAATAACCTCGGCGCCACCCCGCTTTCCGAACTGTACGGCGTTTACAACCGCCTTGCCCAGCGCTGCGAAGCGTCCGGCATTGTGATTGAACGCAACCTCATCGGCAGCTACTGCACCTCGCTGGATATGGCGGGTTTCTCCATCACCCTGCTGAAAGCGGATGATGACACGCTGGCGTTATGGGACGCCCCGGTCCATACCCCAGCGCTGAACTGGGGAAAATAAGGAGCACGACATGTCACTGAACAGAACGCAAATCGTCGACTGGCTGTACCGCTGTGGCGACATTTTCACCAAACAGAGCGATTTTCTCACCGGCCTTGATAAAGAGATCGGCGACGCCGACCACGGCCTCAATATGCATCGCGGCTTCAGCAAAGTGGTCGAAAAGCTGCCGTCGATCGCCGATAAAGACATCGGTTTTATTCTCAAGAATACCGGGATGACGCTGCTTTCCAACGTCGGCGGCGCCAGCGGCCCGCTGTTCGGCACCTTCTTTATCCGCGCCGCCCAGGTCACCCAGGCGCATCAGAGCCTGACCCTCGACGAGCTTTATCAGATGATCCGCGAAGGCGCGGACGGCGTCGTCAACCGTGGTAAAGCGGAGCCGGGCGATAAGACGATGTGCGACGTCTGGCTGCCGGTGGTGGAATCCCTGCGTCATTCCAGCGAGCAACATCTGTCTATCCCTGCCGCGCTGGATGCCGCCTGCGAAGTGGCCGAGCGCGCCGCCCACGCCACCATCACCATGCAGGCGCGTAAAGGCCGCGCCAGCTATCTCGGCGAGCGCAGCATCGGGCATCAGGATCCCGGCGCGACCTCGGTGCTGTTTATGGTTCAGATGCTGGCTGCCGCCGCCAAAGAGTAAGGAAATCGCGATGGTAAACCTGGTTATTGTTTCTCATAGCGCCCGGCTGGGCGAAGGTGTCGGAGAACTGGCCCGGCAGATGTTAATGAACGATGGCTGTAAGCTGGCGATCGCCGCCGGGATCGACGATCCCGACAGCCCGATCGGCACCGATCCGATTAAAGTCATGGAGGCGATCGAATCCGTCGCCGATACCGACCATGTTCTGGTGATGATGGATATCGGCAGCGCCCTGCTCAGCGCCGAAACCGCCCTCGATCTGCTCGATCCGGCGATGGCGGCAAAGGTGCGGCTGTGCGCCGCGCCGCTGGTCGAAGGGACGCTGGCGGCCACCGTCAGCGCCGCCTCCGGCGCCGGGATCGACAAAGTTATCGCCGATGCCATGAACGCCCTGGAAGCCAAGCGGGTTCAGCTGGGTTTACCTTCGCACACGCCTGACGCCGCCGCCCCAACGCTTGCTGACGACGGCGATGCTAAATCGGTTTCAGTCATTATTAACAATCACAACGGCCTGCACGTGCGTCCGGCATCAAAGCTGGTCGCCGCGCTGGCGGGTTTTAACGCCGACCTGGTGCTGGAGAAAAACGGCAAATGCGTCACCCCGGACAGTCTGAATCAAATCGCTCTGCTACAGGTGCGCCGCCACGATAAGCTGCGCCTGCTGGCCCGCGGTCCGGACGCCGATGCGGCGCTGGCGGCGTTTCAGGCGCTGGCCGCCGATAACTTCGGCGAGTCGCCGGAGGCGCAGCCGACAGCGGAACCCGCCATACCTGCGCGTGTTGAAGGCGCCGCGATGCTTTATCCGCAGGCGCCGATCCAACCGGCGCTCCCCGCCGCCGCCGACATCGCCCGCGAGCAGCAGCGCCTGCGCCAGGCGATCGACCAGACGCTGGCCGATCTCAATGCGCTCACCGAGCTGGCGGAACACAAATTTAACGCCGATATCGCGGCGATCTTCGCCGGTCATCACACCTTGCTCGACGATGAAGATCTGTTTGATGCCGCCAACGATCGCCTGCTCACCGAACAGTGCTCGGCGGAATGGGCGTGGCATCAAGTGCTGATGGAGCTCAGCCAGCAGTATCGTCAGCTGGATGACGCCTATCTGCAGGCCCGTTATATCGATGTCGACGATATTCTGCAGCGCACGCTGCGCCATCTGCAGGGTATTAAGGAGACGCTGCCATTCGCCAGTGAGCCGACGATTATTATCGCCGACAATATTTATCCCTCGACTTTACTCCAACTGGATGCCAGCAAGGTCACCGGCCTGTGCCTGCGCGACGGCAGCGAACAGGCCCACGGCGCGATTATCGCCCGCGCGGCGGGGATCGCCTGGCTATGCCAGCAGGGCGAAGCGCTGAATGATATTCAGCCTGGCGAAGCCATCACGCTCGATATGCGTCTGCAACGTCTTATTCGTCGCTAAATCCACTTTGACCGTTACCACTCCGGGGGCCCGCCTCCGGAGGGTGAGTTTTCGCTTACTGATCAGGAACCACTATGTCTCAATTCTTTTTTAACCAGCGCGCCAGCCTCGTTAACGACGTGATCGAGGGAACCATTATTGCCAGCCCGTGGAACAACCTCGCCCGCCTGGAGAGCGACCCGGCGATCCGTGTAGTGGTACGCCGCGATCTGAATAAAAACAACGTGGCGGTGATTTCCGGCGGCGGCTCCGGCCATGAACCGGCGCACGTCGGCTTTATTGGTAAAGGCATGCTGACCGCCGCGGTCTGCGGCGATCTGTTCGCCTCGCCGAGCGTCGATGCGGTACTCACCGCGATTCAGGCGGTGACCGGCGAGGCGGGCTGTCTGCTGATCGTTAAAAACTACACCGGCGATCGGCTTAACTTCGGCCTCGCGGCGGAGAAAGCGCGCCGTCTTGGCTATAACGTAGAGATGCTGATCGTCGGCGACGATATTTCGCTGCCGGATAACAAACAGCCGCGCGGTATCGCCGGGACTATTCTTGTGCATAAGGTGGCGGGCTATTTCGCCGAGCGCGGCTTCAACCTCGCCACCGTCCTGCGTGAAGCGCAATACGCCGCCAACCATACCGCCAGCATCGGGGTGGCGCTGGCCAGCTGTCACCTGCCGCAGGAAGCGGAAAGCGCGCCGCGCCATCAGCCCGGCCACGCCGAGCTGGGGATGGGCATCCACGGCGAACCGGGAGCCTCGACGATCGCGACCCATAACAGCGCGGAAATCATGCAGATTATGGTAGAGAAGCTGACCGCCGCCCTACCTGAAACCGGCCGCCTGGCGGTGATGCTCAATAATCTCGGCGGCGTGTCGGTGGCCGAGATGGCGATTCTGACCCGCGAGCTGGCCAACACCCCACTCCATGCGCGCGTTGACTGGTTGATTGGCCCGGCTTCGCTGGTAACGGCGCTGGATATGAAAGGCTTCTCGCTGACCACTATCGTGCTGGAAGAGAGCATTGAAAAGGCGCTGCTGTCGGATGTCGAAACCGCCAGTTGGCAGAAGCCGGTGCAGCCGCGGGCTGTTAATATCATGCCGTCCGCGCTCGCCAGCGCACGCGTCGCCTTTACGCCATCGGCCAACCCGCAGGTGGGCGATTACGTGGCGCAGGTGACCAGCACCCTCTCCGGCCTCGAAACCCATCTCAACGCGCTTGACGCCAAAGTGGGCGACGGCGATACCGGCTCCACTTTCGCCGCTGGCGCGCGTGAGATTGCCGCTCTATTGCAACGCCAGCAACTGCCGCTCAATGATTTACCCACGCTGTTCGCGCTAATTGGCGAACGCCTGACGGTGGTGATGGGCGGCTCCAGCGGCGTATTGATGTCGATTTTCTTCACCGCCGCCGGGCAGAAGCTGGAGCAAGGCGCCAGCATGGCGGAAGCGCTGAACGCCGGTCTGGGGCAGATGAAATTTTACGGCGGCGCCGATGAGGGCGACCGGACGATGATTGACGCTCTACAGCCGGCGCTGGCGGCGCTGCTGGCCGAACCGGATAATCTGCAGGCCGCTTTCGCCGCGGCGCAGGCCGGCGCGGATCGCACCTGCCAGTCGAGCAAAGCCGGCGCCGGACGCGCCTCCTATCTCAATAGCGAGAGCCTGCTCGGCAATATGGACCCCGGCGCCCACGCGGTGGCGATGGTGTTTAAGGCGCTGGCGGAACGCTAAGCCTCACCCGGTGGCGCTGCGCTTACCGGGGCGACATAACACCATTGAAAGGTAGCCCGGAGAAGGCGCAACGCGCCGCCATCCGGGTTTACCACACTGCCGATTATTTGCTATGCCAGTACGCCTGCGAATGCACCAGTTGCTGATTGTTGTGGTCAACTAAAACT
>NZ_NRIQ01000039.1:0-78744 GCF_020224095.1 Enterobacter sp. CCUG 70166 | reverse complement strand
ATGACTGAGGGCTGTCAGCGATGCCCTGGTCCGGCTGTAAATCGCTGAGGCGTTTGCCTTCCGGCCGGGGCGAGGCGCAGGGATGCGCCGAGAGGGCGGCTTTACAGGGACGTTGCCTCCGCCCGTACCCGATAAGCCGGAAGGAATAAGCCGAGGGCACCGCGAAGCGGCGATTTACCGCCGGGAGCCCGGGTCGCCAGGGTGGTGGCGACTGAGCCACCCTGGCACGTTCACCGGTCATGTCCTTACAGAGTAGCAAGGAACATAAAGTGAACGGAATGACCACCACCGCCGTATGTTCCCCTCACCCTAACCCTCTCCCCGGAGGGGCGAGGGGATTGCTCAGTGCTCGCATTAATTTGTGGGGAACCCTCTCCCACGGGGAGAGGGAATAAAGATTATAGTCCGAGGGCGTATTTCAGTGCCTGACGCTTCAGACCACCGGCACGTTCCGCTGCCATCAATCCAATATTGCGCAATATCCGCACCGGACCCACGTCATTGCTGAACCCGGCATAGAACAGATCCATCCCCGACTGCATAATGAAGTTATCCGCCATACGGCGCGTCTGGTAGCGCTTCAGTACCTGATGGCTGGCCCAGGCTTCCGCGTGGGCGCGAGCGTTACCCAGCACATCCAGTAACGCATCGACGTCACGGTATCCCAGGTTAACCCCCTGCCCCGCCAGCGGATGAATGGTGTGCGCCGCGTCTCCCACCAGGGCCAGCCCTTCACGGGCATACTGCAACGCATGGCGTCGCATCAGCGGGAATGCGCCAGCGGCAACCGGGGTCACGTTACCCAGACGGCGCGGGAAGTGCTGGCGGATTTCGCGCTGCAACTGATCCATGGACAGCCCCTGCAACTGTCGAATGCGCGCCGGCTTGTCGTACCACACCAGCGAAGCCCAGTTATCAAACAACGGTAAGAATGCATGCGGGCCGTTCGGCGTAAAATGCTGCCAGGTGCTTTCGCCCGGCGCGTTTTCTGACTGCACGGTGATCAGCATGCAGGACTGCTGATACTGCCAGGCATGGATCCCAATGCCTGCCATCTGCCTGACCTGCGAGTTCGCGCCATCCGCCCCCACCAACAGCTTCACGGCCAGCTCATCGTTGTTATCCAGCGTCAGGAGATATCCACCTTCATGACGATGCAGGGCTTTCAGCGAGTCCGGAACGCGCAGCGTCACCTTCGGGTGCGCCTCCAGCGCCTGCCAGAGTGCCTGCTGGAGCACGTTGTTTTCCACCATATAGCCCAGGCGCGGCAGTTTCAGCTCGGCGGCGTCAAACGAGACGTGAGCATTTTCCCACTCCCAGGTTTCAAGACGGCTGTAAGGGTGCGCGCGCATCGCCAGCACCGCCTCCCAGACGCCCAACCCGCGAAGCAGATCAACAGAGGACGCGCTGATGGCGGAAATACGCACGTCCGGTTGGCTGGCAGGATCGAATACCGGCGGAGCCGCCTGTTCAATAACGGTTACGTCAAATCCCTGCTGCGCCAGCCCCAGCGCCAGTGCGCCGCCGACCATACCGCCGCCAACAACGGCAACTTCGGTGTTCAGGAGTGTCATGGTCACTATTCCTTATTGGAGAATACCTTAAGTTTACCGGATTTTTGCGGCCCTGAGGTTGACAACCTTCATACTGGTCACAACCGCACCAAAGCATTACAATACGCGGCTTGCAATCCTGAGCTGAGCAAGTCGATGACTAAAAAACTCCATATAAAAACCTGGGGCTGTCAGATGAACGAATACGATTCATCTAAGATGGCCGATCTGCTGGATACCACCCACGGATACCAGCTGACTGAAAATGCGAAAGAAGCCGATGTGCTGCTGCTGAACACCTGTTCAATTCGTGAAAAAGCACAGGAAAAAGTCTTTCATGTGTTAGGCCGCTGGAAGCTTCTCAAACGGAAAAATCCGGACCTGATCATTGGCGTGGGTGGCTGCGTCGCATCGCAGGAAGGTAAGCTGATCCGCCAGAGAGCCCCCTATGTGGATATCGTTTTTGGCCCTCAGACCCTGCACCGCCTGCCAGAGATGATTAACCAGGTTCGCGGCAGCCGTAGCCCGGTGGTTGACGTGAGTTTCCCGGAGATCGAGAAATTTGACCGTCTGCCAGAGCCGCGCGCTGATGGCCCGACCGCCTTCGTCTCCATCATGGAAGGCTGCAACAAATACTGTACTTACTGCGTGGTACCTTACACCCGCGGTGAAGAAGTGAGCCGCCCGGCAGACGATATCCTGTTTGAAATCGCGCAGCTTGCCGCGCAGGGCGTTCGCGAAGTGAACCTGCTGGGCCAGAACGTGAACGCCTGGCGCGGGGAAAACTACGACGGCACCACTGGCAGCTTTGCTGAACTGCTGCGTCTGGTGGCGGCGATTGACGGCATTGACCGCATTCGCTTTACCACCAGCCATCCGATGGAATTTACCGACGACATTATTGACGTCTATCGCGATACGCCAGAGCTGGTGAGCTTCCTGCACCTGCCGATCCAGTGCGGCTCTGACCGCGTGCTGAACCTGATGGGTCGTCCACATACGGTGCTGGAGTATAAGTCCACCATCCGCAAGCTGCGTGAAGCGCGCCCGGATATCCAGATTAGCTCCGACTTTATCGTCGGCTTCCCTGGCGAAACCGCTGATGACTTCGAGCGCACCATGAAGCTCATCGGCGAGGTGAATTTCGACGTCAGCTACAGCTTCATCTTCTCAGCACGCCCGGGCACCCCAGCGGCCGATATGGTTGACGATGTGCCGGAAGAAGAGAAAAAGCAGCGTCTGTATATTTTGCAGGAGCGTATCAACCAGCAGGCCAACGCCTGGAGCCGTCGTATGCTCGGCACTGTCCAGCGTATTCTGGTGGAAGGCACTTCCCGTAAGAGCATCATGGAACTGTCTGGTCGAACCGAAAATAACCGCGTGGTGAATTTTGAAGGCACCCCGGACATGATTGGTAAGTTTGTGGACGTCGAGATTGTCGAAGTGCTCACGAACTCGCTGCGCGGGAAGGTGGTACGCACTGAGGACGAAATGGGTCTGCGTATTGCACAGACTCCGGAATCCGTTATCTCTCGCACCCGTAAAATCAACGATTCTGGCGTAGGTATTTACCAGCCCTGATCCCTCTGGCCTGCCTGTCCGGCAGGCCTTGTATTTCCTCTCATCACCCCCAATATCTACCGCAACGCTTGCGCCTTTATTCTATGGCGTGAATAATTTCGGTAATGACCGTTTTATTACGCCGTTTGGCCACAGGTCAGTTAACCAAATAAAGAGGAACAGTTTGAACATAGATACGCGTGAAATTAGCCTTGAGCCCGCAGACAACGCTCGCCTGCTGAGCCTGTGCGGGCCGTTTGATGACAACATCAAACAACTGGAGCGACGTCTGGGTATCGAAATCAATCGTCGCGATAACCATTTCAAACTCACCGGACGCCCAATCTGCGTCAACGCCGCGGCAGATATTCTCCGCAGCCTGTATGTTGATACCGCCCCGATGCGCGGTGAGATCCAGGATATTGAACCTGAACAGATCCACCTGGCCATCAAAGAGGCGCGCGTGCTTGAGCAGAGCGCGGAAAGCGTGCCGGACTATGGCAAAGCCATCAACATCAAAACCAAACGCGGCGTGATTAAGCCTCGTACCCCGAACCAGGCACAGTACATCGCCAATATTCTCGACCATGACATCACCTTTGGCGTGGGTCCGGCGGGTACGGGTAAAACCTATCTGGCCGTTGCTGCTGCTGTCGATGCGCTTGAGCGTCAGGAGATCCGCCGTATCCTGCTGACCCGCCCTGCTGTAGAAGCCGGTGAGAAACTCGGCTTCCTGCCGGGCGATTTAAGTCAGAAAGTGGACCCCTACCTGCGCCCGCTGTACGACGCGCTGTTCGAAATGCTCGGCTTCGAGAAAGTTGAAAAGCTCATCGAACGTAACGTGATTGAAGTGGCCCCGCTGGCCTACATGCGTGGGCGTACGCTTAACGACGCGTTCATCATTCTGGATGAGAGCCAGAACACCACCATTGAACAGATGAAGATGTTTCTGACGCGTATTGGCTTTAACTCGAAAGCGGTTATTACCGGTGACGTCACTCAGATTGACCTGCCGCGTAACACCAAATCGGGTCTGCGTCACGCCATCGAAGTGCTGGCCGAGGTAGACGAAATCAGCTTCAACTTCTTCCACAGCGAAGACGTGGTACGCCACCCGGTGGTCGCGCGTATCGTTAACGCTTATGAGGCCTGGGAAGAGGCAGATCAGAAGCGCAGGGCCGAGCTGGCCGCAGAACGTAAGCGCGAAGCGCAGGAGCATGAACAGAAATGAGTCAGGTGATCCTCGATTTACAGCTGGCCTGTGAAGATAATTCCGGCATGCCAGAAGAGGCACAGTTTCAGAAATGGCTGGATGCCGTTATCCCCCAGTTTCAGGAAGAATCAGAGGTCACGATTCGCCTGGTGGATGAAGCAGAAAGCCATGAGCTCAACCTGACCTATCGCGGGAAAGATAAGCCGACCAATGTGCTCTCTTTCCCGTTCGAAGCCCCTCCGGGCATTGAGATGCCGCTGCTGGGCGATCTGATCATCTGCCGTCAGGTGGTTGAGCAGGAAGCCAAAGAGCAGCAAAAGCCGCTGGAAGCGCACTGGGCACACATGGTGGTGCACGGTAGCCTGCATCTTCTGGGTTACGACCATATTGAAGATGACGAAGCGGAAGAGATGGAATCCCTCGAGACAGAGATAATGCTTGCTCTGGGCTATGAGGATCCGTACATTGCCGAGAAAGAATAGTCAGTCACTGACTACCATGCCGCCGCGCAGGGACATAGCGCGGCGGTTAACGTTGAACTAACAAGAGAACCCTTAACAAACGCCATGAGCGACGACAATTCACACAGTAGCGACACGACAACCACTAAAAAGGGATTTTTCTCCCTCATCCTGAACCAGCTTTTCCACGGCGAACCGAAAAACCGTGACGAACTGCTGGAGCTGATTCGTGATTCCGGGCAGAACGACCTTATCGACGAAGATACGCGCGAAATGCTCGAAGGGGTGATGGACATCGCCGACCAGCGCGTCCGCGACATCATGATCCCCCGCTCGCAGATGATTACCCTGAAACGCAACCAGACGCTGGACGAGTGCCTCGATGTGATTATCGAATCGGCTCACTCACGTTTCCCGGTCATCAGCGAAGACAAAGATCACATCGAAGGGATTTTGATGGCGAAAGATCTGCTGCCGTTTATGCGCAGCGATGCCGAAGCCTTCAGTATGGAAAAAGTGTTACGTCCGGCCGTGGTTGTGCCGGAAAGTAAACGTGTGGATCGGATGCTGAAGGAGTTTCGCTCCCAGCGCTATCACATGGCGATTGTTATTGATGAATTTGGTGGCGTTTCCGGTCTGGTCACAATCGAAGACATCCTTGAGCTGATCGTGGGCGAAATCGAAGATGAGTATGACGAAGAAGAGGATATCGACTTCCGTCAGCTGAGCCGCCACACCTGGACCGTGCGCGCGCTGGCCTCCATTGAAGACTTCAATGACACCTTTGGCACCAGCTTCAGCGATGAAGAAGTGGACACCATTGGTGGTCTGGTGATGCAGGCCTTCGGCCATCTTCCGGCCCGCGGTGAAACCGTTGACATCGATGGTTACCAGTTCAAGGTCGCAATGGCTGACAGCCGACGTATTATTCAGGTTCATGTCAGAATGCCGGACGACTCACCGGTGCCAAAACTGGAAGATTAATGTAAATGGCATTTGCCCCACTCTTTGAACGCCAGCGCGTCCGTTTGCTGCTGGCGCTGTTACTTGGAGCCAGCGGTACGCTGGCTTTTTCTCCTTACGATATCTGGCCAGCCGCTATTCTCTCCCTGATGGGGCTACAGGGTCTTACCCTGAATCGTCGTCCGGTACAGGCCGCGGCCATAGGCTACTTCTGGGGGCTGGGGCTGTTTGGCTCTGGTATCAACTGGGTCTACGTCAGTATCGCGCAATTTGGCGGAATGCCGGGGCCGGTTAACGTCTTCCTGGTTGTGCTGCTCGCCGCCTATCTTTCGCTCTACACTGGCCTGTTCGCCGGTATTCTATCTCGTCTGTGGCCTAAAACGACCTGGCTGCGCGTCGCGATAGCGGCTCCCGTTGTCTGGCAAATCACCGAATTTCTGCGCGGCTGGGTACTGACCGGCTTCCCGTGGTTGCAGTTCGGCTATAGCCAGGTGGACGGCCCGCTGAAAGGTCTGGCTCCCGTCATGGGCGTAGAGGCGATTAACTTCCTGCTCATGGCGGTCAGCGGCCTGCTGGTGCTGGCTCTGGTGACACGTAACTGGAAGCCGCTGGTTGCCGCGTTAATCCTGTTTGCCCTGCCTTTCCCACTGCGTTATATCCAGTGGTTCACGCTGGAGCCCGCGCGCGCCACGCAGGTATCGTTGATACAGGGCGATATCCCGCAGTCATTGAAATGGGATGAGAATCAGCTGCTGAACACGCTGAAAATCTACGCCAACGCCACCGAAAAGGTGATGGGTAAATCGCAGCTCATCATCTGGCCTGAGTCTGCGATCCCGGATCTGGAGATCAATCAGCAGCCCTTCCTGAAGATGATGGACGATCTGCTGCGCGCGCGCGGCAGTACGCTGATTACCGGAATTGTGGATGCGCGTCTCAATCAGCAGAACCTCTATGACACGTACAACACGATCATTACGCTCGGTAAGGACAGCGAATACAGCTATACCTCCACCAATCGTTACAACAAAAATCACCTTGTACCGTTTGGCGAGTTTGTTCCGCTGGAGTCTATTCTGCGCCCACTGGCACCGTTCTTTGACCTGCCGATGTCCTCATTCAGCCGGGGCCCTTACGTTCAGCCGCAGCTGCATGCGCACGGGTTTGCCCTGACGGCCGCTATTTGCTACGAGATTATCCTCGGCGAGCAGGTGCGCGATAACTTCCGCCCGGACACCGACTATCTGCTGACCATCTCAAACGATGCGTGGTTCGGTAAATCGATCGGCCCGTGGCAGCACTTCCAGATGGCACGAATGCGTTCTCTGGAGCTGGCACGTCCGCTGTTGCGCAGCACCAATAACGGCATCACCGCCGTGATTGGTCCGCAGGGTGAAATCCAGGCCATGATCCCGCAGTTCACCCGTGAGGTGCTGACCACGAAAGTGACGCCAGCTACGGGCCTGACGCCTTATGCGCGCACCGGGAACTGGCCGCTGTGGATCCTGACCACGCTGTTCGGTTTTGCCGCCGTAGTGATGAGCCTGCGTCAGCGTCGTAGATAACCTGGCCTTCTGTTGCCGGGTGGCGGCTACGCCTTACCCGGCCTACTCTCCGGCGCAGCCGCCACCCGACAATTTCCTCCTAAACTTCAATTCTGGCACGCCTGTTGCTTTGTTTAATTACGCAAACGCTGTCTGGCTTAACGTGCAACCTTGTCGCACCAGCATGGATCTCCGGTAGCACCGAAACGGTGCAACGAGAGATTATTGCCTCTAAATGGTGCGGCGCGCTTCGCAAAAATAAACAATAACGCAGCAAAATCTTTACATTAAGCCAGACTAAATGTTAACAAGCTTGCATAACACTGCACTCGCATTGCGCGAGATATAACAACATCACAATGGGTATCAAAGCGTCACTGGCGCTGATAAGAAAGGAGTTGGGTATGCAATTACGTAAACTGGCCACAGCAATGCTGGTTATGGGAATGTCTGCGGGCATCGTTCACGCTGAAGACGCTCCGGCAGCAGGAAGCACTCTCGACAAGATTGCCAAAAACGGCGTGATCGTGGTCGGCCACCGTGAATCTTCTGTCCCGTTCTCTTACTACGACAACACGCAAAAAGTCGTGGGCTATTCACAGGATTACTCCAACGCCATCGTTGAAGCCGTGAAGAAAAAGCTGAACAAACCTGACCTGCAAGTGAAGCTGATCCCCATCACTTCACAGAACCGTATTCCTCTGCTGCAAAACGGCACATTTGATTTTGAATGTGGCTCAACCACCAACAACCTTGAGCGTCAGAAACAGGCCGCTTTCTCGGACACTATCTTCGTTGTAGGCACCCGCCTGCTGACGAAGAAAGGCGGCGATATCAAAGATTTTGCTGACCTGAAAGGCAAAGCGGTTGTCGTGACCTCCGGTACCACGTCCGAAGTGCTGCTGCACAAGCTGAACGACGAGAAGAAAATGGACATGCGCATCATCAGCGCGAAAGATCACGGCGACTCCTTCCGTACCCTGGAAAGCGGTCGTGCCGTTGCGTTTATGATGGATGACGCTCTGCTGGCAGGCGAGCGCGCCAAGGCGAAGAAACCAGACAACTGGGAAATCGTCGGGACTGCGCAGTCGAAAGAAGCTTACGGCTGTATGCTGCGTAAAGGCGATGAAGGCTTCAAAAAGCTGATCGATGACACCATCGCTCAGGCGCAAACCTCTGGCGAAGCGGCAAAATGGTTCGACAAATGGTTCAAGAACCCAATTCCACCAAAAAACCTGAACATGAACTTTGAACTGTCTGACGACATGAAAGCGCTGTTCAAATCACCAAACGACAAAGCTCTTAACTAACTAGAACGACAGGGGCGGGATCTCCTGCCCTCTCGATTGTCGGGAAGCATGGACAGACTATACGTTGAGTGGTCGTTCCCCACTCAGCGCAAAAATTGAGCTTCTCACCAATCTTCGAGGGTAGCGCTGCTACCCTCTTTTTTCTGGAGTTTACTATGTCAATTGACTGGAACTGGGGCATCTTTCTGCAACAAGCCCCGTTCGGCAACACCACCTATCTCGGCTGGCTGTGGAGCGGCTTTCAGGTTACCGTTGCGTTATCGATAACGGCGTGGATTATCGCGTTTCTTGTCGGTTCGCTGTTCGGTATTCTGCGTACCGTCCCTAACCGTTTTCTCTCTTCGATTGGCACGCTCTATGTGGAACTGTTCCGTAACGTTCCGCTGATCGTGCAGTTCTTTACCTGGTATCTGGTGATCCCGGAACTGCTGCCGGAAGATCTCGGCATGTGGTTCAAGGCCGAGCTGGATCCTAACGTACAATTCTTTGTCTCCTCCATGCTGTGTCTGGGACTGTTCACCGCTGCGCGCGTCTGCGAGCAGGTGCGTGCCGCCATACAGTCACTGCCACGCGGACAAAAGAATGCGGCACTGGCGATGGGCCTGACCCTGCCACAAGCCTACCGTTACGTACTGCTGCCTAACGCTTACCGCGTCATCGTTCCGCCGATGACCTCCGAGATGATGAACCTGGTAAAAAACTCGGCCATCGC
The DNA here is from genome assembly GCF_020224095.1 of Enterobacter sp. CCUG 70166. Lineage (NCBI taxonomy): Bacteria > Pseudomonadati > Pseudomonadota > Gammaproteobacteria > Enterobacterales > Enterobacteriaceae > Enterobacter > Enterobacter sp. CCUG 70166. Next base: position 69,428 of record NZ_NRIQ01000039.1, on the reverse strand, counting down.
CTCAACCATTGGTCTGGTAGATATGGCGGCGCAGGCGGGCAAACTGCTGGATTACTCCGCTCACGCATGGGAATCCTTCACGGCAATCACGCTCGCCTATGTTCTGATTAACGCTTTCATCATGCTGGTGATGAACCTGGTTGAACGCAAAGTACGCCTGCCGGGCAATCTGGGGGGCAAATAATGTACGAATTTGACTGGAGTTCCATTGTTCCCTCCATGCCTTATCTGCTGGATGGCCTGGCGATCACCTTAAAGATTACCGTAATCGCCATTATCGTCGGTATTGTCTGGGGCACCCTGCTGGCAGTGATGCGCCTGTCGAGCTTTAAACCGCTCGCCTGGTTTGCTACGGCTTACGTTAACGTGTTCCGCTCCATTCCACTGGTCATGGTGCTGTTGTGGTTTTACCTGATTGTTCCCGGCTTTTTACAGAACGTGCTGGGACTGTCGCCGAAAACCGATATCCGCCTGATCTCTGCCATGGTGGCATTCTCCATGTTTGAAGCCGCCTACTACTCCGAGATCATCCGCGCAGGTATTCAGAGTATCTCGCGCGGGCAGTCTAGCGCTGCGCTGGCGCTCGGTATGACGCACTGGCAGTCCATGAAGCTTATTATTCTGCCGCAGGCGTTTCGCGCCATGGTTCCGCTGCTGCTGACGCAGGGCATCGTCCTGTTCCAGGATACCTCCCTGGTCTACGTGCTGAGCCTGGCAGACTTCTTCCGTACCGCCTCCACCATTGGCGAACGTGACGGAACGCAGGTTGAGATGATCCTCTTCGCAGGCGGGGTCTATTTTGTGATTAGTTTAAGCGCATCGCTGTTGGTCAGCTGGCTGAAGAAAAGGACCGTATAATGATTTCCCTGAAAAATGTTTCTAAATGGTATGGGCACTTTCAGGTGCTGACCGACTGCTCAACAGAAGTGAAAAAAGGCGATGTGGTGGTGGTATGCGGCCCGTCCGGCTCCGGTAAGTCGACGCTTATCAAAACCGTTAATGGGCTGGAACCTGTCCAGCAGGGCGAGATTGTCGTTAACGGCACCAAAGTGAATGACCGCAAAACCAACCTTGCCCAGCTTCGCTCCCACGTTGGGATGGTGTTCCAGCATTTTGAGCTGTTCCCTCACCTCTCCATCATTGAGAACCTGACGCTGGCGCAGGTGAAAGTGCTGAAGCGCGACAAAAAAGCGGCGCGTGAAAAGGGACTGAAGTTGCTGGAACGCGTCGGGCTGTCTGCACATGCGGATAAGTTCCCGGCGCAGCTTTCAGGTGGCCAACAGCAGCGCGTGGCAATCGCGCGTGCGCTGTGCATGGATCCGGTGGCGATGCTGTTTGATGAGCCGACGTCCGCGCTCGATCCTGAGATGATCAACGAAGTGCTGGACGTTATGGTGGAACTGGCGCACGAAGGGATGACCATGATGGTGGTGACGCACGAAATGGGCTTCGCCCGTAAAGTGGCCAACCGTGTGATCTTCATGGATGAAGGGAAAATTGTTGAAGACTCACCGAAAGAAGAGTTCTTCGCAAATCCTAAATCTGAACGTGCAAAAGACTTCCTCGCCAAAATCCTGCATTAATCTTTTTAGTGCGCAATCTGTGGATTGCGCACTGCTTCACGCTTTAGATCTCTTTTTCTATTCGGCGTCACATCGCAGCGTTAACCTTGTCACAAATAATGCTAAGAATGGAGAACGCCATGGCACAGCCTATTATTCTCGACTGCGATCCGGGTCATGATGACGCGATCGCACTCGTCCTTGCTCTTGCCTCCCCTGAACTGGACGTAAAAGCTGTCACCTCCTCTGCAGGGAACCAGACGCCGGATAAAACCCTGCGAAACGTGTTGCGCATGTTAACGCTGCTAAAACGCACCGATATTCCGGTCGCAGGTGGCGCCATTAAGCCGCTAATGCGCGAGCTGATCATTGCGGATAACGTTCACGGTGAAAGTGGGCTGGATGGCCCGGCGCTGCCGGAGCCGGGTTTCGCACCACAAAACTGTACTGCCGTCGAGCTCATGGCGAAAGTTCTGCGTGAAAGCGCAGAGCCCGTGACGCTGGTGGCGACCGGCCCGCAGACCAACGTAGCGCTGCTGCTGAACAGCAATCCTGAACTGCACAGCAATATCGCCCGTATCGTCATCATGGGCGGGGCAATGGGGCTGGGGAACTGGACGCCAGCCGCGGAGTTCAACATCTTTGTTGACCCGGAAGCCGCAGAAATCGTCTTCCAGTCGGGCCTGCCGATTGTGATGGCGGGGCTGGACGTTACCCACCGCGCACAAATTATGGCGCAGGACATCGAACGATTTCGTACTGTGGGTAACCCGGTTGCAACAACCGTGGCAGAGCTGCTCGATTTCTTTATGGTGTATCACAAAGCCGAGAAGTGGGGATTCCACGGCGCCCCGCTGCATGACCCATGCACCATCGCCTGGCTACTGAAGCCGGAAATGTTTACCACGGTCGAGCGTTGGGTTGGTGTGGAAACACAGGGGAAATATACCCAGGGAATGACGGTGGTGGACTATTACTCGCTGACGGGAAACAAGCCGAATACCACAGTGATGGTGGATATCGATCGGAAAGCGTTTGTGGATTTGCTGGCGGAGAGGCTGGCTTATTATTCTGCGGCCTGATGCCCTCTCCCACAGGGAGAGGGAGCAGACACTAAAAACGGCAACGACGTTGCCGTTTTGCTTTTACCTACGGCTCAAACGGCCGACGCTGGAACTGGTCGTGCCCGCATTTCGGACACAGCGACAGCATCTCCGGCGTATAAACGGCGATATGGTGGTGGCACTTCTCACACACCAGGTTCCCCAGCCCCACCACTTCGCCGCTGTGATAGACACCGTGGTGGTTTAAATCCTGGAACACCTCGCGCCACTCCAGTTGGGTTTTATCGGTAATATCCGCCAGCTCCTGCCACAGGCTCTCTTTAATTACCCGCATAAAAACACTGTCGGCGATTTCGTCCTGGCTCTCTTCATAGCTTCGCGCAAACTCTTCCAGGTCGCGGCGCACGGCGCGCGTCACCTCTTCCACTTCGGTTCGCGATAACTCACCCGTTTGCGTCACGCGTGCGCGTGCCTGTTCGACCAACGCGTCGATATCACGCTCGCCGTTACGCAGCCTTTCCGTCAGAGTCGCTACCAGTTCACGGTAAAATTGAGCAACCTTGTTCATCATTTTGCCTCCCGGGTAAGTAACTGTCTCTAATAATAGACCTTATTTCGTCGCCGCTTTGTCAGGTGAAGCACAGACCCGGTAAATTCCTGCAAAGTGCATTTGCGTGAAAGGCTGTTTTGACGCGGGCGTTTGGGCTATGCTATGCGGATCTGAATTACCACATCCATTGGCTACATTTGTAGCTGTATTGAACACAGGACCACTGGCTGCCATGCAAGAGCAATACCGCCCGGAAGAGATAGAATCAAAAGTCCAGCAACACTGGGACGAGAAGCGCACCTTTGAAGTAACCGAAGACGAGAGCAAAGAGAAGTATTACTGCCTGTCGATGCTTCCCTATCCTTCTGGTCGACTACACATGGGCCACGTGCGTAACTACACCATCGGTGACGTGATTGCACGCTACCAGCGTATGCTGGGCAAAAACGTACTTCAGCCTATCGGCTGGGATGCGTTCGGCCTGCCTGCTGAAGGCGCGGCGGTGAAAAACAACACGGCACCGGCTCCGTGGACGTACGACAACATCGCGTACATGAAAAACCAGCTGAAAATGCTGGGCTTTGGCTATGACTGGAGCCGCGAGCTGGCAACCTGTACCCCGGAATACTACCGCTGGGAGCAGAAGTTCTTCACCGAGCTGTATAAAAAAGGCCTGGTCTACAAGAAAACGTCCGCCGTTAACTGGTGCCCGAACGACCAGACCGTTCTCGCGAACGAGCAGGTTATCGATGGCTGCTGCTGGCGCTGTGACACCAAAGTAGAGCGTAAAGAGATCCCGCAGTGGTTTATCAAAATCACCGCCTACGCTGACGAACTGCTGAACGATCTGGATAATCTGGATCACTGGCCTGACACCGTTAAGACCATGCAGCGCAACTGGATCGGCCGTTCCGAAGGTGTGGAAATTACCTTTAACGTAGAAAACTACGACCAGACGCTGACCGTCTACACCACCCGTCCGGACACCTTCATGGGCGCGACCTACCTGGCCGTGGCCGCAGGTCACCCGCTGGCGCAAAAAGCGGCGGAAAACAATCCGGAGCTGGCGACCTTTATCGACGAATGCCGCAACACGAAAGTGGCCGAAGCCGACATGGCGACGATGGAGAAAAAAGGCGTTGATACCGGCTTCAAAGCGATCCACCCGCTGACGGGCGAAGCGATACCTGTCTGGGCCGCCAACTTCGTACTGATGGAATACGGCACAGGCGCCGTGATGGCCGTGCCGGGTCACGATCAGCGCGACTACGAATTTGCCACCAAATACGGCCTGACCATCAAGCCTGTTATTCTTGCTGCTGACGGCTCTGAACCCGATCTCTCTGAGCAAGCGCTGACTGAAAAAGGCACCCTGTTTAACTCCGGTGAGTTCAGCGGCCTGAGCTTCGAAGAGGGCTTCAACGCCATCGCCGACAAACTGGCCTCCCTGGGCGTGGGCGAGCGTAAAGTGAACTACCGTCTGCGCGACTGGGGCGTTTCCCGTCAGCGTTACTGGGGTGCGCCAATCCCAATGGTGACCCTGGAAGACGGCACCGTGATGCCAACGCCGGAAGATCAACTGCCGGTGATCCTGCCGGAAGACGTGGTCATGGACGGCATCACCAGCCCGATCAAAGCCGATTCTGAGTGGGCAAAAACCACCGTCAACGGTCAGCCAGCGCTGCGTGAAACCGACACCTTTGACACCTTTATGGAATCCTCCTGGTACTATGCGCGCTACACCTGCCCGCAGTACAAAGAAGGCATGCTGGATTCCGATGCTGCAAACTACTGGCTGCCGGTAGACATCTATATCGGTGGCATTGAACACGCCATCATGCACCTGCTCTACTTCCGCTTCTTCCACAAACTGATGCGTGACGCAGGCCTGGTCAACTCCGACGAACCGGCAAAACAGCTGCTGTGTCAGGGTATGGTGCTGGCAGATGCGTTCTACTACGTTGGCGCGAACGGTGAACGTAACTGGGTTTCTCCGGTTGATGCGATTGTGGAGCGCGACGAGAAAGGCCGTATCGTGAAGGCGAAAGACGCCGAAGGTCATGAACTGGTTTATACCGGCATGAGCAAGATGTCCAAGTCTAAAAATAACGGTATCGACCCGCAGGTGATGGTTGAGCGTTACGGCGCTGACACCGTGCGTCTGTTCATGATGTTCGCCTCCCCGGCAGATATGACGCTGGAATGGCAGGAATCCGGCGTTGAAGGGGCAAACCGCTTCCTGAAACGCGTCTGGAAACTGGTTTACGAGCACACCTCACAAGGTGATGCGCCAGCGCTGAACGTGGCTGCACTGAGCGAAGATCAGCAGGCGCTGCGTCGTGATGTTCATAAAACCATTGCGAAAGTCACCGATGATATTGGTCGTCGTCAGACCTTCAATACCGCAATTGCGGCTATTATGGAACTGATGAACAAGCTGGCAAAAGCCCCGCAGGACGGCGAGCAGGATCGCGCGTTAATGCGCGAAGCGCTGCTGGCGGTCGTTCGCATGCTGAACCCGTTCACGCCGCACGTTAGCTTCACCCTGTGGCAGGAGCTGAAAGGCGAAGGGGATATCGACAACGCGCCGTGGCCAGTGGCGGATGAATCCGCTATGGTGGAAAACACCACGCTGGTTGTGGTGCAGGTTAACGGTAAAGTGCGCGGTAAAATTACCGTCGCGGTCGACGCAACCGAAGAACAGGTTCGCGAGCGCGCAGGCCAGGAGCATCTGGTCGCGAAATACCTTGAGGGCGTTACCGTACGTAAAGTGATCTACGTACCCGGTAAACTGCTGAATCTGGTCGTTGGCTAAGCGCGGGAGGAAACGTGCGACACCTGGCAACAATACTCTTATCTCTGGCGGTGCTGGTCACCGCTGGCTGCGGCTGGCACCTGCGCAATACCACGGCAGTGCCGGCTCAGATGAAAACAATGATCTTCGACTCATCCGATCCGAATGGACCGCTGAGCCGGGCCATTCGTAACCAGCTGCGTTTGAACGATGTTGAGCTGATCGAGAAGGGAACCCTGCGTCAGGATGTTCCTTCGCTCCGCGTCCTGAAATCAACGCTGTCACAAGACACGGCATCGATCTTCCAGGATGGACGAACCGCGGAATATCAAATGGTGCTTACCGTTGATGCGGCCGTTTTAATGCCAGGTAAAGATATTTACCCTATCAATACCAAAGTCTACCGCTCGTTCTTCGATAACCCGCAGACGGCCCTGGCAAAAGACGCCGAACAGCAGATTATCATCAAGGAAATGTATGATAAGGCCGCGGAGCAACTGATCCGCAGACTGCCTGCCATTGCCGCGTCGACGAAAAAAGGCGCTGACGTTATCGAAACACCGGATGCCAGCACGCCGGATATGCCAACGTCGCTGGGTAACTGATGATCAGGTTGTATCCTGAACAACTCCGCGCGCAGCTCAACGAAGGGCTGCGCGCGGCCTATCTGCTACTCGGCAATGACCCCCTGTTACTTCAGGAAAGCCTTGATGCGGTTCGCCATGCGGCAGCCGCGCAGGGTTTCGATGAGCATCATACGTTCCAGATCGATAACAGTACCGACTGGAACGCTATCTTCTCGCTTTGTCAGGCCATGAGCCTGTTTGCCTCTCGTCAGACAATCCAGATCGTGCTGCCAGAGAATGGTCCTAACTCGGCCATCAATGAACAGCTGACCATGCTGGTGAGTTTATTACACGGCGATCTGCTGCTTATCGTACGCGGTAACAAGTTCACGAAAGCGCAGGAAAACGCGACCTGGTTTACCCAGCTTGCCACCAATGCGGTACTGGTCACCTGCCAGACGCCAGAACAGGCGCATCTGCCAAAATGGGTTGCCGCGCGCGCAAAGCTGCACAATCTGCAACTGGATGATGCCGCCAGCCAGCTCCTTTGCTATTGCTATGAAGGCAACCTTCTGGCACTGGCGCAGGCGCTGGACAGGCTCGCCCTGCTGTGGCCCGATGGCAAGCTGACGCTACCGCGCGTGGAACAGGCGGTGAATGATGCCGCGCACTTTACTCCCTTCCACTGGGTTGATGCGCTGCTGTCGGCTAAAAGTAAGCGAGCCCTGCACATACTGCAACAGCTGCGCCTGGAAGGGAGTGAGCCGGTCATTCTGCTCCGCACGCTCCAGCGCGAATTACTGCTGCTGAACAACCTTAAACGTCAGTCGGCACATACGCCCCTGCGCGCCTTATTCGATAAACATCGCGTCTGGCAGAACCGTCGGGCGATGACCACGGAGGCGATAAACCGCCTGAGCCAGGAGCAGTTGCGTCAGGCAGTGCAACTTCTGATGCGCGCCGAACTGACGTTAAAACAGGACTACGGCCAGTCTGTCTGGGCGGAGCTGGAGAGCCTCTCTTTGCTGCTCTGCCATAAGGCGCTGGCAGACGTATTTATCGATGGGTGATATGCATTCTTTACAGGCAATGTATGGCGGGACCTTCGACCCGGTACACTATGGGCATCTTAAGCCGGTAGAAATCCTCGCGAATTTGATTGGGTTGCAGCGGGTAATCATCATGCCCAACAATGTTCCTCCGCATCGTCCTCAGCCAGAAGCAACCAGCGAGCAGCGCAAAGCGATGCTCGCGCTGGCTATCGCAGATAAGCCTCTCTTCACGCTGGATGAGCGCGAATTGCGCAGGGATACCCCTTCCTGGACATCGCAAACGCTGCGGGAGTGGCGCGCTGAGCAGGGGCCCATGCAACCGCTGGCGTTTATCATCGGCCAGGATTCCTTGCTCAACTTTCCCAGCTGGTACCAGTACGAAACCATTCTGGAAAACAGTCATCTGCTGGTCTGCCGCCGTCCGGGCTACCCGTTGACCATGCGCGACGCGCAGCATCAGCAGTGGCTTGACACGCATCTGACGGACAATATAGAAGACCTGCACAGTCTACCCGCCGGGAAAATTTACCTCGCTGAAACGCCGTGGTTTGATATTTCCGCGACCCTCATCCGCGAGCGTCTTCAGCAGGGTTTAGACTGTGACGCTCTCCTGCCCTCGCCCGTGCTGGCCTATATCCACGCACACGGTTTGTATCAGAAAAGTACAGATGCCTGATCATCACCGGCGAAATTGTCTGTTAATGTTTATCCTGCCTTGACAGGCTAAGCCATACTGATATCCTCCGCTGCCAGACTTTCCCGCCGATCGCTGCTTTACAGAAATTGTTTTACAAAAATGGCGATGCAATCTCAGGCGGAGGGTGGGATGATACCCGCCTTCAAAAGCCGGGCGGTGACATTTGTCCCGCGACTGGCGTCAGTTCAGGTATACTGACTGGCCACGAATTCATAGTTGTACAATCTCATTCACCCAGGGGGAAAACTTGCAGGGTAAAGCACTCCAGGATTTTGTTATCGACAAAATTGATGACCTGAAAGGTCAGGACATCATCGCTATCGACGTTAAGGGTAAATCCAGCATCACCGACTGCATGATCATCTGCACCGGGACCTCAACTCGTCACGTTGTTTCGATTGCTGACCATGTTGTTCAGGAATCGCGCGCGGCAGGGCTGCTTCCGCTGGGCGTTGAAGGTGAAGCGACCGCTGACTGGGTGGTTGTCGATCTCGGCGATGTGATTGTCCACGTCATGCAGGAAGAGAGCCGTCGCCTGTATGAGCTGGAAAAACTCTGGGGTTAATGCGTGAAGTTGCAACTGGTCGCCGTCGGCACCAAAATGCCGGACTGGGTACAAACCGGTTTTACTGAGTATCTGCGTCGTTTCCCAAAAGATATGCCGTTCGAACTGGTGGAGATCCCAGCAGGAAAGCGCGGCAAGAACGCAGATATCAAACGTATTCTCGATAAAGAGGGAGAGCTGATGCTGGCTGCCGCAGGCAAAAACCGCATCGTGACCCTCGATATCCCGGGAAAACCCTGGGATACGCCGCAGCTGGCGCACGAACTGGAGCGCTGGAAGCAGGATGGTCGTGATGTCAGTCTGTTGATTGGCGGACCAGAGGGGTTATCTCCCGCCTGCAAAGCGGCAGCAGAACAAAGTTGGTCACTCTCGGCGCTGACGTTGCCCCACCCGCTTGTGCGGGTTCTCGTGGCAGAAAGTTTGTATCGCGCATGGAGCATCACTACCAACCACCCTTATCACCGCGAGTAATGACTGACCAGGGTAATTTAAGCAGCGGATGAAACTACAGAATTCTTTTCGCGACTATACGGCTGAGTCCGCGCTGTTTGTGCGCCGGGCGCTGGTCGCCTTTACGGGGATTTTGCTGCTTACCGGCGTGCTGATCGCCAACCTCTATAATCTGCAAATTGTCCGCTATACCGATTACCAGACCCGCTCAAACGAAAACCGTATCAAGCTGGTGCCCATCGCGCCCAGCCGCGGCATTATCTACGATCGTAACGGCACCCCGCTGGCGCTAAACCGCACCATCTACCAGATAGAGATGATGCCAGAGAAAGTGGATAACGTGCAGGATACGCTGAACGCGCTGAGAAGCGTTGTCGACCTGACTGATGACGACATCGCTGCGTTCAAAAAAGAGCGCGCACGTTCTCACCGCTTCACCTCTATTCCGGTAAAAACCAACCTGACGGAAGTGCAGGTCGCCCGTTTTGCCGTTAACCAGTACCGTTTCCCCGGTGTGGAAGTCAAAGGCTATAAACGCCGCTACTATCCTTACGGCTCCGCGCTGACGCACGTCATTGGCTACGTCTCCAAAATTAACGATAAAGACGTCGAACGCCTTGATAAAGACGGCAAGCTGGCTAACTACGCCGCAACCCATGATATCGGCAAGCTTGGGATTGAACGTTATTACGAAGATGTCCTGCACGGTCAGACCGGGTATGAAGAGGTTGAAGTTAACAACCGTGGCCGCGTGATCCGTCAGCTCAAAGAGGTTCCCCCACAGGCGGGACATGACGTTTATCTGACGCTCGACCTGAAGCTACAGCAGTATATCGAAACGCTGCTGGCGGGTAGCCGGGCCGCCGTAATCGTGACCGACCCGCGTACCGGCGGTATTCTGGCGATGGTTTCTATGCCAAGCTACGATCCGAACCTCTTCGTGGATGGCATCTCCAGCAAGGATTACTCCGGCCTGCTCAACGATCCAAACACCCCGCTGGTGAACCGCGCCACGCAGGGGGTTTATCCTCCAGCCTCAACGGTAAAACCGTATGTCGCCGTTTCTGCGCTGAGCGCGGGCGTCATTACCCGTAATACCAGTCTGTTTGACCCTGGCTGGTGGCAGTTGCCTGGCTCTGAAAAACGCTACCGTGACTGGAAAAAATGGGGTCACGGCCATCTGAACGTGACCAAATCACTGGAGGAGTCGGCGGATACCTTCTTCTATCAGGTCGCCTACGACATGGGTATTGATCGTCTGTCTGAATGGATGAGCAAATTCGGCTACGGACATTACACCGGTATAGATTTGGCGGAAGAACGTTCCGGCAACATGCCAACCCGCGAATGGAAGCTGAAGCGCTTTAAAAAACCCTGGTATCAGGGTGATACCATTCCGGTGGGGATCGGCCAGGGCTACTGGACGGCAACGCCGCTGCAAATGAACAAGGCGATGATGATCCTCATCAACGATGGCGTTGTGAAAGTACCGCACCTGCTGCAAAGCACCGTAGAAGACGGCAAAAAAGTGCCATGGATACAGCCGCACGAGCCGCCGGTGGGTGACATTCATTCCGGGTACTGGGAAATCGCCAAAGACGGGATGTATGGCGTAGCCAACCGCCCTAACGGGACGGCGCACAAATATTTCGCTGGCGCACCGTATAAGGTTGCCGCGAAATCAGGTACGGCTCAGGTCTTCGGTCTGAAAGCGAATGAAACCTATAACGCACATAAAATTGCCGAACGTCTGCGTGACCACAAGCTCATGACGGCGTTTGCCCCTTATGATAACCCGCAGGTTGCGGTGGCGATGATTCTTGAGAACGGCGGCGCAGGCCCGGCGGTGGGTACCATCATGCGTCAAATCCTCGACCACATCATGCTGGGTGATAACAACACCGAACTGCCAGCTGAAAACCCGGCAGCCGCTGCGGCGGAGGACCAATAATCATGACGGATAATCCGAATAAAAAATCGCTGTGGGACAAGATCCACATCGACCCTGCCATGCTGCTGATCCTGCTGGCTCTGCTGGTGTACAGCGCCCTCGTTATCTGGAGCGCCAGCGGACAGGATATCGGCATGATGGAGCGTAAAGTTGGCCAGATCGCCATGGGTCTGGTCATTATGGTGGTGATGGCGCAAATACCACCGCGCGTGTATGAGGGCTGGGCGCCTTATCTCTATATTTTCTGTATCATTTTGCTGGTGGCAGTAGATGCGTTCGGTGCTATCTCGAAGGGGGCGCAACGCTGGCTGGATCTGGGGATTGTCCGCTTCCAGCCGTCAGAAATCGCCAAAATCGCCGTTCCGCTGATGGTGGCGCGCTTCATTAACCGCGACGTCTGCCCGCCGTCGTTGAAGAATACCGCCATTGCGCTGGTGCTGATTTTCCTGCCGACGCTGCTCGTGGCCGCACAGCCTGACCTCGGTACCTCGATTCTCATCGCCCTCTCCGGCCTGTTCGTCCTGTTCCTGTCCGGCCTGAGCTGGCGTCTGATCGGCATCGCGGTGGTCCTGCTGGCTGCCTTTATTCCTATTCTCTGGTTCTTCCTGATGCATGATTACCAGCGCCAGCGCGTGATGATGCTGCTCGATCCCGAGACCGATCCGCTGGGCGCAGGCTATCATATTATTCAGTCGAAGATTGCGATTGGCTCCGGCGGCCTGCGCGGAAAAGGCTGGCTGCACGGGACACAGTCGCAGCTCGAATTTTTACCGGAACGCCACACCGACTTTATCTTTGCCGTTCTGGCTGAGGAGTTAGGGCTGGTTGGCATCCTGGTTCTGCTTGCACTCTACGTGCTGTTGATCATGCGTGGGCTCTACATTGCCGCACGCGCACAGACCACCTTTGGCCGGGTTATGGCGGGTGGATTAATGTTGATTTTGTTCGTTTATGTCTTCGTAAATATTGGTATGGTGAGTGGTATTCTGCCGGTTGTTGGCGTACCGCTGCCGCTGGTGAGTTACGGGGGCTCGGCACTGATCGTGTTGATGGCCGGGTTTGGTATCGTCATGTCGATCCATACCCACAGGAAAATGTTGTCCAAAAGCGTATAAAAATAAGGGGATCGCAATGCGTAAGCAGTGGCTGGGGATCTGCATCGCAGCAAGTTTACTTGCCGCCTGTACAAGTGATGATGGTCAGCAACAGGCAACCGTCGCGCCGCCGCAGCCTGCGGTCTGTAATGGCCCGATTGTTGAAATTAGCGGTGCCGATCCCGTTTATGAACCGCTGAACGCCAGCGTGAATCAGGATTATCAGCGCGACGGTAAAAGCTATAAAATCGTTCAGGATCCTTCCCGTTTCAGCCAGGCCGGCTTTGCTGCCATCTATGACGCTGAGCCAGGCAGCAATCTGACCGCGTCAGGTGAAACCTTCGATCCGATGCAGATCACGGCGGCACACCCGACACTGCCTATTCCAAGCTATGCGCGCATCACTAACCTGGCGAATGGCCGGATGATCGTGGTACGTATCAACGATCGTGGCCCTTACGGCAACGATCGCGTGATCTCCCTGTCACGCGCGGCAGCCGACCGTCTGAATACCTCAAATAATACAAAAGTGCGTATCGACCCGATTATCGTGGCGCAGGATGGTTCGCTGTCTGGCCCGGGCACGGCCTGTACCACGGTCGCGAAACAGACCTACGCCCTGCCCGCACGCCCGGATCTAAGCGGTGGTATGGGGGGCGCTTCAATGCCAGCAGAGCCCGCGCAGCCGCAGGGTGAAGTGCACGCCATCAGCAACGATACGCTACAAAGTGAAGATGCGACAGGCGCCCCGGTGAAAAGCAGTGGTTTCCTTGGTGCACCCACCACGTTAGCGCCGGGCGTGATTGAATCAAATGAACCTGCCCCAGCGCCTGCGCCCGTTGTTGCTGCACCCGCTGCACAACCCGCTCCGGTAACCGCACCGGCTGCTACGCAGACTGCGGCGCCTGCGACGGCGAGCGGCAGCTACGTGGTTCAGGTTGGCGCCGTCAGCGATCGGGCCCGTGCAGAGCAGTATCAGCAGCGTTTAAGCCAGCAGTTTGGCGTGCCAGGCCGCGTTGAGCAAAACGGTGCGGTATGGCGGATCCAGATGGGTCCGTTTGCCAGCAAATCGCAGGCAGCGTCCCTGCAACAGCGTTTGCAGAGCGAGGCGCAGCTCCAGTCGTTTATCGCTGTTGCGAAGTAATTAATCGGTGGTATCCGAAATGTCAGTTTGTGTAAACCACATTAACACTCTCATGATGAAAGTCGGATGCCTGCCCGTATAGCATTTGCTATAGTAAGGCACTTTTTTTAATTCCATCACGGATGTCGTAGTTCTGACCATGAAGACCACTTTTTCTGCTCGTTTTGTGCAGCGCATGGCGCTGACCACGGCCCTTTGCGCTGCTGCGTTCTCCGCAGCTCACGCGGATGACCTGAACATCAAGACCATGATCCCTGGCGTTCCGCAGATCGACGCGGAATCCTACATCCTGATTGATTACAACTCCGGCAAAGTTCTGGCAGAACAGAACGCCGATGCCCGCCGCGACCCGGCCAGCCTGACCAAAATGATGACCAGCTATGTTATCGGCCAGGCCATGAAAGCGGGTAAATTTAAAGAAACCGATCTGGTGACTATCGGTAACGATGCGTGGGCAACCGGCAACCCGGTGTTCAAAGGTTCATCGCTGATGTTCCTGAAGCCAGGCATGCAGGTTCCGGTCTCTCAGCTTATCCGTGGCATCAACTTGCAGTCCGGTAACGACGCCTGCGTGGCAATGGCCGATTTTGCAGCGGGCAGCCAGGACGCGTTTGTGGGCCTGATGAACAGCTACGTCTCTGCGCTGGGCCTGAAAAACAGCCACTTCCAGACCGTTCACGGCCTGGACGCCGAAGGTCAGTACAGCTCCGCGCGTGACATGGCGCTGATCGGTCAGGCGCTGATCCGCGATGTGCCAAACGAGTACTCTATCTACAAAGAGAAAGAGTTCACCTTCAACGGTATTCGTCAGACCAACCGTAACGGCCTGCTGTGGGACAATAGCCTGAACGTCGACGGCATCAAAACTGGTCACACCGACAAAGCTGGCTATAACCTGGTGGCTTCTGCCACTGAAGGCCAGATGCGTCTGATCTCTGCCGTGATGGGGGGCCGCACGTTTAAAGGACGCGAAACGGAAAGTAAAAAACTGCTGACCTGGGGCTTCCGCTTCTTCGAAACCGTGAATCCGCTGAAAGCCGGTAAAGAATTTGCCTCTGAACCTGTCTGGTTTGGCGATAACGACCGTGCTTCCCTGGGTGTGGACAAAGATCTCTATCTGACGATCCCACGCGGTCGTATGAAAGATCTGAAAGCCAGCTACGTGCTGAATACCACCGAGCTGCACGCCCCGCTGCAAAAGAATCAGGTCGTGGGTACCATCAACTTCCAGCTGGATGGCAAAACCATCGATCAGCGCCCGCTGGTGGTGCTGGAGGAAATTCCTGAAGGCAATTTCTTCGGCAAAATCATTGATTACATTAAGCTGATGTTCCATCACTGGTTTGGTTAAAAATTGAACACTTGAAAGTGTGATTTTGATCCCCATATACTACGTATCAGTAAAACTCCCGCCCCGTGGCGGGAGTTATTATTTTTTATACACACGCCGGAGCTGACATGAAAACCAAACTTAACGAACTGCTTGAATTCCCTACCCCTTTTACTTACAAAGTAATGGGTCTGGCGAAACCTGAGCTGGTTGATCAGGTGGTTGAAGTGGTACAGCGCCATGCGCCGGGCGACTACTCTCCATCAGTCAAACCGAGCAGCAAAGGTAACTACCACTCGGTCTCAATCACCATCACTGCGACACACATTGAGCAGGTTGAGACGCTGTACGAAGAGCTCGGCAATATTGAAATTGTTCGTATGGTGCTGTAGTCCTTCTGCGGTTACCCGGTTTGCCGGGTAACCCACTTCCCCGCTGTGATATACTCCCCGTTACCTATTCTCCCTTGTCTTCGGAGACATCCTTTTGTACCAGGATAAAATTCTTGTCCGCCATCTTGGGCTACAGCCTTACGAGCCTGTCTCTCAGGCTATGCATGACTTTACCGACAGGCGCGATGACACCACGCCTGATGAAATCTGGCTGGTTGAACACCTGCCGGTGTTCACTCAAGGCCAGGCAGGAAAAGCCGAACATTTATT
The DNA here is from genome assembly GCF_020224095.1 of Enterobacter sp. CCUG 70166. Classification (NCBI taxonomy): domain Bacteria; kingdom Pseudomonadati; phylum Pseudomonadota; class Gammaproteobacteria; order Enterobacterales; family Enterobacteriaceae; genus Enterobacter; species Enterobacter sp. CCUG 70166. Next base: position 53,947 of record NZ_NRIQ01000039.1, on the reverse strand, counting down.
GATGACGGGCGATATCCCGGTGATCCAGAGCGATCGCGGTGGACAGGTGACCTACCACGGCCCGGGCCAGCAGGTGATGTATGTTCTGCTTAACCTGAAACGCAGAAAGCTGGGCGTGCGTGAGCTCGTGACCTTACTGGAGCAAACCGTGGTGAATACGCTGGCTGAGTACGATATTGACGCTCACCCTCGCGCCGATGCCCCGGGCGTTTATGTGGGAGAGATGAAGATCTGTTCGCTGGGGCTGCGTATCCGAAAAGGCTGCTCGTTCCACGGGCTGGCGCTGAATATCAATATGGATTTGGCCCCCTTCCAGCGCATCAACCCATGTGGGTATGCCGGTATGGAAATGACGCAAATGCGCCAGTGGGTCGATACCGCCACGCCTGACAATATCCGGCCCGTGCTTCTGAAGAACTTTTTAGCACTGCTTAACAATCCCACCTACGAATATATTGCTGCTTAACTTACCTTGGGCAGTGGCTCAATTATTTGACCAGCCACTGCTTAATTACCGCATTTACGCTTTACAATAAACCGCATATTCTATATTTTCGAGTCGCCCATATATTAGCGTCACATATTAATTAGAACCTTAATAGAACCATCACCGGGTTTCGTGTAACGTGCGTGACAATCACCCAACTGCTTGTTTTCGACAAATAATGGAAACTTACTAAACACTTTACGAATCTCTGCAAGCATAATAAATAAATTCAACTATCATTCATATTGTGAATGGATACGGAGTAAGAGCGTGGAGCCTACTAATTTACCAGCCAAACGCCTGAATGAAACCAGCGGCGAAGATAAGCCGCAAATTTTTCGGACTTTACGTAATATTGATCTCAATTTATTGACTATTTTTGAGGCGGTATATGTCCATAAAGGTATCGTTAATGCTGCGAAAATTCTTAATCTCACGCCCTCTGCTATTAGCCAGTCAATTCAAAAATTGCGCGCGATATTTCCCGATCCGTTATTTATTCGTAAAGGCCAGGGCGTAACCCCAACTGCGTACGCCACCCATCTGCACGAGTACATCAGCCAGGGTCTGGAATCAATACTGGGCGCGCTGGATCTCACCGGCAGTTATGATAAGCAACGAACTATCACCATAGGCACCTCTCCCTCAGTGGGCGTTCTGGTCATGCCGGCCATCTATCAGGCGGTGAAACAGCATGCGCCACAGTTGCTTATTCGCAACGTGCCCGTCACCGATCCGGAAACACAGCTGGCGCAATTCCAGACGGACCTGATCATCGACGGCAATAGCTTTACGGCCAGAGCGTTAGGGCATAACGTACTTTATACCGACACTCTGGCGCTCGTTTGTCGTCAGGCTCACCCTGCGTTGAGCGCACCTTTGACGCCAGAAAATTTGCGCCATTACGAACATGCGACATTTATGTCCGAAGGACAGGGTCAGGATCCGCTGCGACAACGTATTGACGAACTGTTCCCGGACCGTCCGATCAGCTTTAGCAGTTACAATATGTTTACCCTCGCGGCCCTGATTGGCAGCAGCGACTTGCTCTGTATAATGCCTGTGCGTCTCTTCACTTTGCTTCAAAAGTGCTGGCCACTGGAGAGCATTCCATTAAGTCAACTTACGACGGAATCTATTGAAATCTCACTGCATTACAACAAGCTAAGCCTGCGCGATCCGGTGCTGGAAATCGTCATCAATGTGATCCGCCAGACTTTTTGATCCGCCTTTCAGCGTAAGGCCCTGCCGCATGCGGGGCAAAAGGCACAAAACAACAACTATTTTACAAATTGGCGACCTGGCAGGCTGCTTTACCGCCCCTTTAAATGTTATACTGCCTGTCGTTCGTTCAAAAATAGTTGATAATTACAACATTCCCTTGAATTGAAACGCTTTCCTTCGATATTCGCAACTGGAACACGCACGCTATGAGTAAACCCATTGTGATGGAACGCGGTGTTAAATACCGCGATGCCGATAAAATGGCCCTTATCCCGGTTAAAAACGTGGCTACAGAGCGCGAGGCGCTGTTAAGAAAACCGGAATGGATGAAAATTAAACTTCCGGCTGACTCTTCGCGTATTCAGGGGATCAAAGCGGCGATGCGCAAAAATGGCCTCCACTCTGTCTGTGAAGAGGCCTCCTGCCCTAACCTTGCTGAATGTTTCAATCACGGTACCGCGACGTTTATGATTCTGGGTGCCATCTGCACCCGCCGCTGTCCGTTCTGTGACGTTGCTCATGGCCGTCCTGTTGCGCCTGACGCTAACGAACCGCAAAAACTGGCGCAGACCATTGCCGATATGGCGCTGCGTTATGTTGTTATCACCTCCGTTGACCGTGACGATCTGCGCGATGGAGGTGCTCAGCATTTCGCTGACTGCATTACCGCCATCCGCGAAAAAAGCCCGAACATTAAGATTGAGACGCTGGTGCCGGACTTCCGTGGCCGTATGGACCGCGCGCTCGATATCCTGACCGCGACGCCACCAGACGTGTTCAACCACAACCTGGAGAACGTACCGCGTATCTACCGTCAGGTGCGTCCAGGTGCAGATTACAACTGGTCGCTGAAGCTGCTGGAGCGCTTTAAAGAAGCCCATCCGCATATTCCTACCAAGTCTGGCCTGATGGTGGGACTGGGTGAAACCAACGCTGAGATCATTGAAGTGATGCGCGATCTGCGTCGCCACGGCGTCACCATGCTGACGCTTGGCCAGTACCTACAGCCAAGCCGTCACCACCTGCCTGTACAGCGTTACGTGAGTCCGGATGAGTTCGATGAAATGAAAGCCGAAGCGATGGCGATGGGCTTTACCCACGCTGCGTGCGGTCCGTTTGTTCGCTCCTCTTATCACGCCGATATGCAGGCGAAGGGCGAAGAAGTGAAATAAAGCTGTAAAACTTATTTACAGTAAAACAAAAAACCGGCCTCGTGAGCCGGTTTTTTTATGCAAGCCTTGCAGCATTGCCATTACTCTTTGTGTGAAAGCTTCTGTGCTGCGATGTCATCTTCGGCACTTTTCTTCGCTGCCGCGTCGCCATCGTTCATTGCTTTCTTAAAGCCTTTAATGGCAGCACCCAGGTCTCCACCCAGCGTGCGTAACTTCTTGGTACCGAACAGCAGGACGACCAGTGCGGCAACCACCAGCAGTTTGGTAATACTAATCTCACCCATAAATACCTTCTTTACATGAAACAGGCTGCATTCAGCGCCAAAGAAACCTGAACGTATTAACGGTCATCAGGCGCGCGCACACAATAGCAATCTGTAACAAGGTGAATCAAGCATTGTTGAAAAAAACATCATATTAATTGCGGTGGCGCAAACCTGCGGTTGCGCAGAACAGGTAATTGCTGACGCGCAAGCGTTATTCGTGCTGACGTTATCTCTGTCAGCAGTAAAGCAGGCGCTTCCGCCGCCGCGGCTACGGTCACTCCCAGCGGATCGACAACCCTGCTCTGCCCGATATTTTTATTGCCACATTCACCCGCAGCCACTACATAGCAGGTGGTGTCCAGCGCGCGTGCGGCCAGTAGCGTTACCCAGTGATGCTCCTTAAGCGGTCCTCTGACCCACGCGGCGGGCAGAACCAGCACCTCGGCCCCCTGTAGTGCCAGGTTCAGCGCCAGCTCCGGAAAACGGATATCGTAGCAGGTCATCAGGCCAACCTTAAAACCCTCCACCTCAATCAGCGGCGGAATTACACTCCCCGGATCGACCAGTCGCGACTCCTGGACGCTGAACGCATCATACAGATGAAGTTTGGCGTAGCTTGCGACAATAGCGCCTTCACGTATCGCCACCAGCGTGTTCACCGCCCGCCCCGGCGTGGAGGGAACATGGATAGTCAAAATGGTGGTGAGCGCGTTACCGACGCTTTCGGCCAGCAGTCGTTTCAGAAACGCCCCTTCCAGCATTTGCGCAGACTTTACCGACAGGTCCGGATCGCCATCATCGCGCGCCAGTAACGCTTCAGGAAGCACCAGCAGTGCCGCCCCTTTTTGCTTCGCCTGGTTCATCAGGGAGATGCACTTGTCCGCGTTTTCATTCCAGTCCGGCGTCACCGCAAACTGCCCTACTGCAACATACATAATTGTCTCCCGGTTAAAAACAGCGTTACACTCGACGCACTTACACAGCAAATAGCAGGTATTGACAGTGTTACAACTACTTATAGCCGTTTTTATTGGTGGGGGCACGGGTAGCGTTGCGCGCTGGCTCTTAAGCATGCGGTTTAACCCGCTGCATCAGGCCATTCCGATGGGGACACTGGCGGCAAACCTGATCGGGGCATTTATCATCGGGATGGGGCTGGCGTGGTTTAATCGCATGACCAACATCGACCCTATGTGGAAGGTATTGATTACGACCGGTTTCTGCGGCGGTTTAACGACGTTTTCTACCTTCTCTGCGGAGGTGGTGTTTCTGTTTCAGGAAGGCCGGATGGGCTGGGCGCTGACGAACATTGCCGTTAACATGCTTGGCTCGTTTGCGATGACTGCGATCGCATTCTGGTTATTTTCCTCCGCCAGCGGACATTAAGCGCGACAACCTTAATGTTGGCTTAATTTTTCTCTGTCATTCTTGGCTCAATATTGAACGAGGGTGATAGCATGAGAGAGAATCTGTCAGGCGTGGGTATGGTATTGCTAAGCGTCACGATCGTCGCCAGCTTTCTGAAGATCTATCTTTTTGGTTGATTCATAACGAAAAAAACCCGCTCATTGAGCGGGTTTTGAAATTCTTGCTGACGCGTCTGAATTACAGAGCGATTACGTTAGCAGCAGAAGGGCCTTTGGCACCGTTAGTGATTTCGAACTCTACGCGCTGACCTTCAGCCAGAGTTTTGAAACCATTAGACTGGATTGCAGAGAAGTGTACGAACACGTCTTTGCTGCCATCTTCAGGAGTAATGAAACCGAATCCTTTGGACTCATTAAACCACTTAACGTTACCTTTAATCTTAGACATCAAAATTACCTTTACATTAAAAAACGACACAAATGCTGTGTCGGGTATCAGTACAACAATTGTGAGGCGTTTTGTCCAGCGGATCTTTGATAAAAAGTGACAAAAGTCGCGTTAATTTTCGCTGTCCGATTTTTATCCTTTACATTTCAATGTCTGTGCGTTTTTTGGCCGATTTACCAGACAAATTCAGTTAAAACTGAAACCGCATCCAGGCAAAGTAAACGTTACCGTTGTTATACGTACCCGGTATGTAGGTCATCTGAAACGTTGCAGGACCATAGCCGATGGAGGCAAGCGGCAACAGTACCGGAACAGGAATGTATTTCCAGTTATCACGCGCCGTGAACCCTGCCGTATAGCCCAGCCCAAGACGGAAGTTGTCGTCTGATAACGGACGCCAGGTTTTTTCCCAGCCGTAGCCACCAATAGGCTCCCATTTATTGTAGGAGTCCTTAAACGCCATCAGGTACAGGCCATGCCAGTTACCTTTTTCATCCCAGCGAGACTGACCGAAACCAGCCCCCCACGGACGCTCGTTATAACGGTCTGTTTTTTCTTTATCGTAGGCAAAACGTGCATGCCACGTAATGGCCGGAATATAGAGATCGTAATGTTCAGGTTCGTTCCATGTTTGCGCAACGTTATCCGTGAAGGTGGTGAACCAGCTTTTATCCGCTGTATTGCTCTGTGCATTAACAGCAGACGCAAATGATAACTGCGCAATAATAAACAATAAAATCAGGGGGAATTTAATTCGTACAATCACAATGCCATTACCATATTTAGTATTCGGTGCAGACCTTAGCACAGAATACTTGAATGAACGCTTAACAGCATGGGTGTTATTCCTAATTACCATCCCGCTCCTGAGAATAGTCTGACGATACATAAACTGCATGCCTGAATAAGCACATGCAGTTGACATTTTTAACGTTGATGTAACAATTTGTAGAGTGCGGGAATAACTAACATCGACAATAACGGTGCAGTAACCATGCCACCAATCATCGGTGCAGCAATACGTTGCATCACCTCCGAGCCACTCCCATTGCCCCACATGATGGGCAGCAGTCCCGCCATAATAGTGGCGACCGTCATCACCTTCGGACGCACGCGCAGCACGGCACCTTCGTGGATCGCCCGCAATAGCACCGTATTTCCCCCTTCTGGCTCAAGCCTGTGATATTTATCAAGCGCATGATTCAAATATAGAACCATAATTACGCCGAATTCTGCTGCCACCCCGGAAAGGGCGATAAAGCCAACGGCCCCCGCCACAGACAAATTATATTCAAGCAGCCATAATAACCACACCCCACCAATAAGCGCGAAAGGCAATGTCCCCATTATTATCAGGACATTTGATATCCGCCTGAAGGTTAACCATAAAAGGATGAATATAATCATCAGCGTGACAGGTAAGACTATTTTAAGCGTCGCGGTCGCCCGTTCCAGATATTCAAACTGCCCGGACCAGGAGAGAGATACGCCCTGCGGCAATAGCACCTTCTCCTCCACCCGTTTTTGCATTTCATCTACGGCGGACTTCAGATCGCGCCCGCGTAAGTCCACGTAGATCCAGCTGGAAAGGCGCGCGTTTTCACTTTTTAGCATCGGTGGGCCTTCCGTCACGACGATATCGGCCAGTTCCCCCAGCGCCACCTGGCTACCGCTGGCGGTTACTACCGGCAACACCCGCAACGTGTCGACGTTATCACGCAAATCGCGGGGATAACGCAGGTTGATGGGGTACCGCTCGCGTCCCTGGATCACCTCACCAATGTTATCGCCCCCGACCAGCGTGGAGACCAGGCTTTGCAGTTCATCGACGGAAACGCCGTAGCGCGCGGCTTTTTGCCGGTCGATACGAATATCCACGTAGCGCCCGCCTTCCAGTCGCTCCGCCAGCGCCGAGGAGACGCCAGGAACGTCCTTCACCACCTGCTCAATCTGCCGGGCCACGCGCTCAATGTCGGCAATATTATTGCCGTTCACCTTAATGCCGACCGGGCTTTTGATCCCGGTTGCCAGCATGTCCAGACGGTTACGGACAGGGGGCACCCACACATTGGCAATGCCCGGCAGCGACACGGTTTTATCGAGCTCCTCCACCAGCTTTTGCGGCGTCATTCCAGGCCGCCACTGCTCGCGGGGCTTAAAGTGGATAGTTGTTTCCAGCATGGTTAATGGCGCGGGATCGGTTGCCGACTCCGCCCGACCAGCTTTGCCAAACACGCTCGCCACCTCCGGTACGCTTTTGATCAAGCGGTCCGTCAGCTGAAGCAGCCGCGATGCCTCGCGAGCAGAGATCCCCGGCAGCGTGGAGGGCATATAGAGTAAATCCCCTTCCTCCAGCGGCGGCATAAACTCACTGCCCAGGCGGCTCAGCGGCCAGAGCGTGGCGATCAGCAGCAGACATGCCAGTGCCAGCGTCGTTTTCGGGAAGGTCAGTACCTTATCAAGCAGCGGCTCATACAGGCGGATCAGGAGGCGGTTTATCGGGTTTGCCTTCTCATCCGGGATTTTCCCGCGGATAAAGAAGCCCATTAGCACCGGCACCAGAGTGATCCCAAGCCCGGCGGCCACGGCCATCGACCAGGTTTTGGTGAACGCCAGCGGCGAGAACATTCGCCCCTCCTGCGCTTCCAGCGAAAATACCGGTATAAATGACAGCGTGATGATTAACAGGCTGCAAAACAGCGCCGGTCCCACTTCAACCGCCGCCTTTTCCGCCAGACGCCAGTACTCTCCCGACGCAGGCTCCTTGCCCGGATTATCATGCCGCCACTGCTCCAGCACCTTGTGCATATTTTCAATCATGACAATTGCCGCATCCACCATCGCTCCGATGGCAATGGCGATCCCGCCGAGCGACATCATATTCGCGTTAATGCCCTGATAGTGCATCACCACAAAAGCCCCGAGGATCCCCAGCGGCAGAGAAACCATCGCCACCAGCGCGGAACGCAGGTGGAACAGGAACAGCGCGCACACCAGTACCACCACGGCAAACTCTTCGAGCAGCTTGTGCGTCAGCGTTTTGACCGACTCCTCAATCAGCGTGGAGCGATCGTAGACCGGAACAATCTCGACGCCCTGCGGCAGCGTTTTTTGCAGCTCGCTCAGTTTCGCTTTTACCGCGCGAAGGGTTTCCAGCGCGTTCTGCCCGTAGCGCATCACGATTACGCCGCCAGCAACCTCCCCTTCACCGTTAAGCTCCGCCACGCCCCGGCGGATCTCCGGGCCAATGCCAATGGTGGCGACATCTTTCAGCAGGACAGGTACGCCATTGCGGGTGGCGATCACCACATAGCGAAAATCCTCCAGCGAGCGCAAATAGCCCGTTGTCCGCACCATATACTCCGCTTCGCCCATCTCCAGCAGGGCGCCGCCGCTCTCTTTATTGGCGGCCTGCACCGCGCCGGATAGCTGGCTGTGGGTAATATTCAGCGCGCGCATTTTCGCCGGGTCCGCCACGATCTGATACTGACGCACCATTCCGCCAATGCTTGCCACTTCAGATACATTCGGTACCGTCTTAAGCTCGAACTTAAGCGTCCAGTCCTGAAGGGCCCGCAGATCTGCCAGGCTGTGTTTTCCACTACGGTCGATCAGCGCATATTCGTAGATCCAGCCCACGCCCGTCGCATCCGGCCCCAGCGACACCTTCACGCCCGGCGGAAACTGCGCCTGTACCTGGCTTAAATATTCCAGCACCCGGGATCGCGCCCAGTAAAGATCGGTACCATCCTCAAACAGCACATACACATAAGCGTCACCAAACATTGAAAAACCGCGCACGGTTTTGGCACCCGGCACAGACAACATGGAGGTTGTCAGCGGCCAGGTCACCTGATCTTCAATCACCTGCGGCGCTTTCCCGGGGTAACTCGCTTTGATAATGACCTGCACATCAGACAGATCGGGCAACGCGTCCAGCGGCGCGCGCTGCACCGCCCACCAGCCCCAGCTGGCCATCATCAGCGCGGCCAGGATCACCAGCAGGCGGTTACGCAACGAGGCGCGAATCACAGCGGCAATCATGGCGTCACCTCCGGCATCACGCTACGCAGGCTGGCTTCGGAATCAATCAGGAATTGCCCGGACGTCACCACCTTATCGCCCTCTTTGACCCCGGACAGGATCGCCGTCCAGCCCTGCGCCGTCAGGCCGGTTTTCACCGTCACAGGCTGGAAATAACCGTCCCCGGTAGCCAGCAGCAGACGCGCAGACTCTCCGCTGTTAATCACCGCTTCTTCCGGCACCGCCAGCACCGGCGGGCCTTTCAGCTCTTCCGCACGCCTGACGGAGAGGTACATGCCCGGCTTCAGCTTATATGCGGAATTTTCCAGCACGATACGGGCTTTCAGGGTTCGCGTGGCCGCCTCCATCTGCGGCAGCAATTCGCTGACCGTGCCGTGGAACTGCTCCCCCGGCCAGCTTTCTGAGGTTGCTACCACCTTACTGCCCACCGTCAGAGACTGCGCCTGCGTTTGCGGGTAGTCGACCACCAGCCAGACCGGATCGAGGCTGGCGATCTCAAACAGCGGCGCCGTTGCGGTGATTTGCGCCCCTTCCCGCACGTCCAGCTTCACCACATAGCCCGCCCGGTCGGTGCGCAGAATGAGCGTGGTCTGCGGCTTACCGCTACGCTCCAGCAAACGAATGACCTCTTCTGGCATAAACTGCAACGCCAGCCGCTCGCGAGCGGCGCGGGTCAATGCGGCATCGCCAAGCTGACGAACCGCGAGATACTCCTGCTGGGCGGCGGTCCACTGCGGGATCCACAGTTGCGCCAGCGCCTCTCCGGCTTTTACCTGCTGCTGCGGCGCATTAACAAACAATTTTGACACCACGCCATTGGCCGGGGCTGACAACACCGAGACGTTACGTTCATCCGTTGCAACCGTGGCAAAGGCCGAGAACGGCGAAACCAGCTGGCGCATCTCAACGTTGGCGGTTTTCATCCCCAGGTTTTGCTGCTGTTGAGTGCTGATGGCCACGCCTGACGCCGTCTGCGCTTCATCGGCGTAGCGTGGGACCAGATCCATATCCATAAAGGGGGATTTACCCGGCTTATCGAAGCGCTGACCGGGCACCATGGGGTCGTACCAGTAAAGCACCTTGCGTTCTGAGGGTTGTGAAGCCGCATCCGGCTGATGCGTCTGCTTCTGTCCGACAAAATAGCCGCCAACGGCAGCTATCGCGATGGCAATCGCCATTAACGTTGTTTTTTTCATTGCGCCAGCTCCTGCGGGATCAGCCAGTTCACGGCAGCCCAGGTTCGCGCCATTTCGCGCTCCGCCTGGTTCACCGCCAGTTCCGTATCCAGTACGCCACGACGCGCCTCCAGCAGGGCCGGAAGCGCCGACTGTCCAGAACGATATTGCGCCGTCAGCACCGCCAGCCGTTGTCGCTGCAACGGTAGTACCTCGTCCCGCTGACGCTGCCACACCGTTTGCGCAGCCTGATACTGCGCCACCAGCGTTTGCACCTGGGCAATGTGTTCGCGTTTGAGCAGCGTCAGTTGATCCACCGCCTGCATTGAGCGGGAAACATCGGCGGCGTAATCCTTGTCCTGACGTTTTGACTGGAACAAAGGCAGATCCACGCTGAACATCACGCCAGCCATATCGTCATAGCCTTCGGCGCGGTGGGCGTAATAGACCTCCACATCCACATCGGGTATCGCTGCCACGGCAGATTGCGCTGAACGCGCTTTCGCGGTCTCTGCTTCACGTCGCGCGGCCTCCACTTCCGGGTGTCTGGCAATCCCCTCCTGCAACGTTTTTTCATCGGCAGGAAGGCGCTGATAGCGCGGCAGCGGACCGCGAACCGCCGTAATAGCGTGCCCTGTTAGCTCCAGCAGACGGCTTTGCGCCAGCTGCACATCCCGCTGCGCCAGCGTCTCTTTGTCGCGCATGGCGCTGAGGATCATTTGCAGGGCCAGTACGCTGTCCGGCGTTGCGCCTCCCGCCCCGACGCTCGCCTTCTGCACGCCCCGCTGGCGTTCCGTTTCACGGACCAGCGTTCTGGCCGTTTTCAGCGCCTGCTGTGCCAGCGCCAGATCCAGCCAGGCCTGGGCGGTATCACGCTGAAGCGCGGCACGTACGGCCTCGGATTTTGCCAGCACGCTTCGCGCCTGCGCCTGAAAAGTCTGTGCTTTACGTTCCCGCTTCTCTGAGCTGACGTAGCTTTGCATGATGCCAACCTTCTGCATGGTCATCCCTTCGCGCGTAAGCCGCCGATCGTTGCTGCCCTGTACCGGCACGTTTTCAATACCGAATTTCAATTTTGGATCAGGTAATTGCGTGGCGGAATCCGCCATCGCATCCAGCGCCTGCGCTTCGTTACGGCTGGCGGAGAGTTCTGCCGAGTAGCGCTGGGCTTCGGTCAGGGTGTGTTCGAGCGTCCACGGCTCCGCCTGCGCGGCGGAGGTTAACAGGCCGAACAACACCCCACCGAGCCACAGGCTCAGTGTGTGTTGTTTCATGGTGACCTCGCTTAGCGCGCTGGCGCCAGCGAGATAATCTGGAAACCGTCACCCGCACGCTCAAGCGTGAAGGTCACCTCATCCCCCGGTTTGGCGCCATTCAGCGTGGCGCCGGCAGATAAAGTAAACGGCATGGTCATCGCTGGCCATTTTAGTTCCGGTATGGCCTCGTGACGGAGCATGACGGCATTGTCAGAGATCGACTGAACCACGCCGCGGCCCTGCCAGGTCTGGTTTGCCTGAACGGTATAAGAAGCGAAAGAGATGGACGCGCCAACCAGCGCGGAAAGGAATAGGGTACGCATGATAAAACTCCTGTTAAACGTTAAGTAAATAAAATCAACGAATTAACAGGTTTTTACTCCCGAAACCGGCAATAGCGGATCGTTGCCGGCGGCCCCACAGCAGGAGGGGTAACAGACCACGCAGAATGGCTTGCAGATGAACACTCTGGCGTCGTTAAGGTCAGCGTCATGGCGGCAGGCAGCGCCACCAGATGCGGCTGGGCAGATTCTTTTTGTACCTGATCCGGCACACAATGTTTTTCACACAGCGGTGAAGCACCGGCAGCATAATGCGGCCCCGGTTCCGCCATCATATCCATATGCTGGATGGTGGCCACCTCACCGCGCAAATCCATTGAACATTGATGGGAGGCGACGGCCACCTGACTCTGGATTAACAGCCAGCCAAACGCCAGCAAAAACATCAGCAGATGTTTTTTGATAAAGCGCAGGCGATACGTCCAGCTGGCGTGCATATTCAGATCGTCGGATAGGGTAAAAGTGAACCGAGTATAAGCAGGCAAAAGAATGAAAGAGAAGTAGTTTTAAAGAGATTTACGTTTTTAAATCGATTGTCGGCAAGTAATACTCAAAACCTTAACACTTCACCATCAATTTAATGACATATAATATCTATTCATCAGGTCAATAACGTCTTAATATAAATGACGCAGGGTTAGCAAAAATATCGTCATCATTGCCTTTAGTAGTCTCTTTCTTGATTTTAATCAGCAAGGACTGGCCATTTATTCGGCACATTTCAGGCTTCTTTTTTATTGATTATTTGTCTCTCGGGCAGCAAGGATACAGGGGAAATCATGCTTACTTTTCTCGAACTCCTCATTGGAGTCGTGGTCATTGTCGGTGTAGCACGCTACATCATTAAAGGTTACTCAGCCACTGGCGTGCTATTTGTCGGCGGCCTGACGCTGCTGATCATTAGCGCGCTAATGGGTCATCAGGTTTTACCCGCCAGCGAAGCCAGCACCGGATATACCGCTACCGATATTGTGGAATATATAAAAATTCTGCTGATGAGCCGCGGCGGCGACCTGGGCATGATGATCATGATGCTCTGCGGATTTGCTGCCTATATGACCCATATCGGTGCGAATGATATGGTGGTGAAGCTGGCTTCTAAGCCGCTGCAATATATTAACTCCCCCTATCTTCTGATGGTCGCGGCTTATTTCCTGGCCTGTCTGATGTCATTAGCCGTTTCCTCAGCAACGGGCCTTGGCGTGCTGTTAATGGCGACGTTATTCCCGGTAATGGTTAACGTCGGGATCAGCCGTGGCGCAGCGGCGGCTATTTGCGCCTCTCCGGCGGCGATTATTCTCTCCCCTACTTCCGGTGACGTGGTGCTGGCCGCGAAAGCCGCGGAAATGTCGCTGATTGACTTCGCCTTCAAAACCACACTGCCAATCTCCATCACCGCTATTCTCGGCATGGGCGTGGCGCATTTCTTCTGGCAACGCTACCTCGATAAGAAAGAGAACGTCAGCCATGAGATGATGGACGTCAGTGAAATCACCACTACCGCCCCGGCGTTTTATTCCATCCTGCCCTTCACGCCGATTATTGGCGTGCTTATTTTTGACGGCAAATGGGGCCCTCAGCTGCACATCATCACTATCCTGGTGATCTGTATGCTGCTGGCGGCCATCCTGGAATTTGTTCGTGGCTTTAATACCCAGAAGGTGTTCACGGGTCTTGAAGTCGCCTTCCGCGGCATGGCGGATGCCTTCGCGGGCGTGGTGATGCTGCTGGTTGCCGCAGGGGTGTTTGCTCAGGGGCTGAGCACCATCGGCTTTATCCAGAGCCTGATCTCTATCGCCACCTCTTTCGGCTCGGCCAGCATTATCCTGATGCTGGTGCTGGTGGTACTGACCATGCTGGCGGCGATGACTACCGGCTCCGGTAACGCGCCGTTCTATGCGTTTGTTGAGATGATCCCTAAGCTGGCACACTCCTCCGGCATCAACCCGGCTTACCTGTCCATTCCGATGCTCCAGGCCTCCAACCTGGGTCGTACCATTTCTCCGGTATCGGGCGTGGTGGTTGCGGTGGCGGGGATGGCAAAAATCTCTCCGTTTGAAGTGGTAAAACGCACGTCAGTGCCGGTGCTGGTTGGCCTGATTATCGTTATTATCGCCACCGAAGTGCTGGTTCCCGGCGCTGCCTAAGCGAAATTCCTGCTTTCCAAAAAGCGCCTGCGGGCGCTTTTTGTGCTTTAATAACCCCCAGAAATTAATCGCGCCCAACCAATCAGGAAAGCAAATGTTCAGGAAGGATATCGTTATCCCGTCTGGTGCAGTAGCGCTTGCACTCTGTGTCTTCTCAATTCAGGCAGATCCGCTTAAGCCAACCCAGTATGGCGATTTCGATCGCTACGTTCTGGCTCTTTCCTGGCAAACGGGATTTTGCCAGAGTATGGTCGAACGCAACCGTGACGAACCGGAAGAGTGTCGCCTGCAAAAAGAGAGCAGCAACAAAACCGATTTTCTGACCGTCCACGGCTTATGGCCAGCGCTGCCGAAATCTATTGCCGCTCGCGGAGTGGATGAACGCCGCTGGATGCGCTTCGGCTGTGCCACTCGTCCGGTTCCGAATATGCCGGAAGCAAAAGCCAGCCGCAAATGTGACGCCGCAGAGACCGGACTATCGCTAACGGGCGCGGCGAAGCTGAACAGCGTGATGCCCGGCGCGGGCGGCAACTCCTGCCTTGAACGTTATGAATACGCGAAACACGGCGTCTGCTTTGGTTTTGATCCCGACGCTTACTTCGGCACCATGGTGCGCATGAACCAGGAAGTGAAAAATAGTGCGGTTGGGGAATTTCTGGCGGAAAACTATGGCAAGACCGTCCGCCGTAGCGATTTTGATGCAGCCGTGGCCAAAAGCTGGGGGAAACAGAACGTAAAAGCGTTCAAGCTTACCTGCCATGGCAATCCGGCTTATCTGACCGAGATGCAGATCTCGCTAAAATCCAGCACCATTAACAACTCGCTCTCAGCCAGCACCTTTGCGCCACAGCCGCATCCGGGCAACTGCGGCAAACAGTTTGTTATCGATAAAGCTGGTTACTGATTGTTCCTGCGCGCATCCGGGCGTACCAGATCGAAGCGATGGCTGTCGCTGATGCCGTAGTAGGCTGACGGTCCACCCGCACGCAGAATGGGCTGCGCTTTCGCGGTCTGGTAAATCCCCTCTTCCAGCAAACTCTCAGCGATATGGACGCCCACCACTTCGCCGAGCACCAGCCAGGTATCAATCGGTGTCCCATCCGCGCCGGTCAACTGAATGCACTGTGACAATCGACACTCGAAATTCACCGGGCTTTCCGCCACGCGCGGCGAGCTCACAAGCTGGCTGGCTACGGGCGTCAGGCCGGCAAAGGTAAATTCATCCTCGCCATGAGGGAGTGTGGCGGAGGTTTCATTCATCGCCTCAGCCAGATCGCGCGTTGCGAGGTTCCAGACAAACTCTTCCGTTTCGGTAATATTCCGCACGCTATCCTTCCAGCCGTTGCTGGAAAAACCAATGATCGGTGGGCGATAGTTAAAGCAGTTAAAGAAGCTGTACGGGGCAAGGTTCAGTTGACCGGCCTTATCACAGGATGAAATCCAGCCAATCGGACGTGGACCGATAATGGCGTTCAGCGGGTCGTGCGGCAGGCCGTGCCCCTGAGACGGTTGGTAAAAGTACATATCGCTCTCTCTACGCTGGGGCTGCAACGCGCATTGCCCGGTTTAAGTTTTACCAGCGTAACGAAATTTCCGTTCAGCGTGAATCGGGATGCCGGGTTTATTGCCAAAAATTCATATGGCGCACGAATGTGACCTTCATCACTTCAAACTTAGGGTTTCAGACAGTATCATCAGATAAGTTAAACCCTCGCTGCCAGACGGCGAGGGTTTTCTTTTGGATTGGTTTCTGCGTTACACGCAGCATTAACGACATGGAGTAAAAATGTCCAGACCTACGATTATCATCAATGAACTCGACGCAGAACGTATTGACCGACTGTTGGAGAAACCAGAATTCGCCTCGCTGCCGGTAGCCGATGCGCTGAACGAAGAGCTAGATCGGGCGCAGATGTGTACGCCTGAGACCATGCCGCATGATGTGGTCACCATGAACAGCCAGGTGAAGTTCCGCAACCTGACCACCGGGGAGGAACTCACCCGTACGCTGGTCTATCCGGCGCAGATGACCGACAGCAGCATGCAGCTTTCGGTGCTGGCACCCGTGGGCGCTGCGCTGCTTGGACTGCGCACGGGCGATACTATCCACTGGGAACTCCCGGGCGGCGCCTCAGCCCATCTGGAAGTGCTTGAGCTGCTCTACCAGCCCGAAGCCGCTAGCGATTACCTGCGTTAATCCCTTCTGAACAAGCGACCCCGCTTTGCACAGAGGATGCACCTGCATCCTCTTTCCGCAAATTCACCGATTGTGTTATATCGGACAAAAACCGCTTAATCCATGTTTACTCTGTCGTAGTGCCGTGGGGACGAAACCTCACACAACGCCGCCGGGGAAGGCATTCACCAGTCCCTTCACTTTCTGCTGCGCTGCCTCCGGGGTGTCTGCGCCAGGCACCAGGATCACCTTGCGGCACTCCTCCTCCCGTTTTTCGAAGATCTTATAGGCGCGCTCCGCATCAGCCAGCGGAAGATAGTGGGTCACAATATCTTCCGGTGTAAGCAACCCTTTTTCGATAAGCGGCAGCAGCTCTCCCAGCCAGGCGTGGACGTGCGTCTGCCCCATCTTAAAGCTCAGCCCTTTATCGAAGGCATCGCCAAACAGGAAGCCATGGATGAAACCGGCGTACACGCCCGGCACGCTGACCACGCCGCCGCGTCGCACCGCAGCAATGCACTGGCGCAGGGTTTTGCCGCTGCTGCCTTCAATTTTCAGGTTACTGAGGATCGTTTCCGTCGTGCTGCCTTTGGCCTCAAACCCGACGGCATCAATCACCGCATCCACCCCGCGCTGCCCGGCCGTTTGCTCAATGATTTTCTCCGCCGCGTCGTTATCGTCATCAAAGTTAATCGGGATCGCGCCGTAGCGCTCCTGGGCAAACCGCAGTCGATAGGGATGATGGTCAACCACAAAAATCTGCTCTGCGCCGAGAAGCCGCGCGCAGGCAATGGTCAGTAACCCCACCGGCCCGGCCCCGAATACGGCGACGCTGGAGCCTTTCTGGATCTGCGCATTTTTCGCCGCCTGCCAGGCGGTAGGCAGAATATCTGACAGGAAAAGCGCTTTGTCGTCTGACAGCAGCTGAGGCACTTTAAACGGCCCCACGTTGCCTTTCGGCACGCGCACATACTCCGCCTGTCCGCCCGGCACGCCGCCGTAAAGATGGCTGTAGCCAAACAGCGCGGCAGGGGCGGGAATTTGCTTTTTGTTCAGCGCCGCGCCCTGCCCGCGGTTCGTGTTTTCGCAGGCCGCGTACTGTTGCATCTGGCAAAAGAAACAGTCACCGCAGGCAATCACAAACGGGATCACCACCCGGTCACCTTTCTGCACGTTCTTCACTTCGCTCCCGCACTCCACCACCTCGCCCATAAATTCATGACCAAAGATATCGCCGTGCTGGACCTTGGGAATTTTTCCGCGATAAAGATGCAAATCGGAACCACAGATCGCCGTGGCTGTTACGCGCAGGATGATATCGTCAGGCTGTTCGATGCCCGGATCGGGGACATTATCGACCCGAACATGATGTGGACCGTGATAGGTGAGAGCTTTCATGCAACCTCCGAAAGGGTGTGGGTAAGCTTATAAAAGGGTAGCTACCTCTCGGGATCTGCCCCGGAATCCGGCTGTTTTGAGATTTATCCTGGCGAGATAAAAGTGCTGTCGGGATTGCAGAAACCATTTATATTTTGTGGTTGAATGATTGCAGCGTTTATAAACAAGGAGAAACGGGTATGTATCAAACAATCATTATGCCGGTTGATGTTTTCGAAATGGAACTGAGTGATAAGGCTGTACGTCATGCGGAATTTCTCGCGCAGCAGGACGGAGTTATTCATCTTCTGCATGTTTTACCGGGCTCTGCCAGCCTGAGCCTGCATCGTTTCGCTGCTGATGTGCGTCGTTTTGAAGAGCATTTACAGCATGAAGCCGAGACGCGCCTGCAAACCATGGTCGGGCACTTCAGCATCGATCCTTCCCGCATAAAAACCCACGTCCGGTTCGGTAGCGTGCGTGACGCCGTTAATGAACTGGCCGCGGAGCTGAACGCAGACGTGGTGGTGATTGGTTCGCGCAACCCGTCTATTACCACGCACCTGCTGGGGTCGAACGCCTCCAGCGTGATCCGCCACACCCACATTCCGGTGATGGTCGTCAGATAAAAAAAGAGGCCACCTTTTGGTGGCCTCTTGTATTGCAGGTGTCGTCTTGCTTTCTTTTATTATGCAGTTTTGGTGCGGATCAGGTAATCAAACGAGCTCAGCGACGCTTTCGCCCCTTCGCCAGTGGCGATGATGATCTGTTTGTACGGCACGGTGGTGCAGTCGCCCGCCGCAAATACGCCCTTCACGCTGGTTTCGCATTTCGCATCGATGATGATCTCGCCCATGCGGTTGCGCTCAATTGCGCCTTCCAGCCAGGTGGTGTTTGGCAGCAGGCCAATCTGAACGAAGATCCCCGCCAGCGCTACGCTGTGGATATCGCCACTCACGCGGTCACGGTATTCCAGACCGGTCACTTTGCTGCCGTCGCCTTTCACTTCTGTCGTCTGGGCATTGAGCACAATGTCGACGTTATTCAGGCTACGTACTTTATCCTGTAACACCTGGTCCGCTTTCATCTCAGGGGCGAACTCCAGCAGGGTAACGTGTTCAACAATCCCCGCCAGGTCGATAGCCGCTTCCACGCCGGAGTTACCGCCGCCGATCACCGCTACGCGTTTACCTTTGAACAGCGGGCCGTCACAGTGCGGGCAATAGGTCACGCCTTTGGTGCGATACTGATCTTCGCCCGGCACGTTCATGTTGCGCCATTTCGCGCCAGTGGCAATGATCACGCTGCGCGCCTTCAGCACCGCGCCGGACGCCGTTTCAATCTGGTGCAAACCACCCTCGACCGCTGCCGGAACCAGTTTGCTGGCGCTCTGGCTGTCAATGACATCCACGTCGTAGTCGCTGACGTGCGCTTTCAACGCCCCGGCCAGCTTCTGGCCTTCGGTTTTCGGCACGGAAATGTAGTTTTCAATGTCTACGGTATCCAGAACCTGACCACCGAAACGCTCGCCCATCAGACCGGTACGGATCCCTTTACGTGCGGAGTAAACCGCTGCCGCCGCGCCCGCCGGGCCGGAGCCAACAATCAGCACGTCGTACGCATCACGTTGGTTCAACTCTTCCGCCGCACGTTTTTCTGCGCCGGTATCCACTTTGGCGACGATTTCGGTCAGCGTCATACGCCCCTGGCCGAACTCCTGACCATTCAGGTAAACCGCCGGAACGCCCATCACGTTGCGCTCGGTGATTTCGTTCTGGAACGTACCGCCGTCAATCGCCGTGTGCTTAATGCGTGGGTTGAGCACTGACATCAGGTTCAGCGCCTGCACCACGTCCGGGCAGTTGTGGCAGGAGAGCGAGTAATAGGTTTCAAACTCAAAATCACCGTCGATATCGCGGATCTGCTCCAGCAGCTCCTGCGCTTCTTTTGACGGATGACCACCGGTCCACAGCAGCGCCAGCACCAGGGACGTAAATTCGTGCCCCAACGGAGAACCCGCGAAACGCGGCCCCTGGTCAGACCCTGGGTTGGCGATCAGGAAAGAAGGCTTACGGACTGCCAGCGCGTTGTCTTCTTTGAAGGTCACTTTCGGCGACAGCTCAGCAATCTCTGTCAGCAGCGCTTTGATTTCTGCCGATTTCGCGCTGTCGTCCAGCGTGGCAATCAGCTCAACAGGTTTGGTCAGTTTCTCAAGGTAGGCCTTGAGCTGGGTTTTCATGTTAGTGTCGAGCATTATTCTTCCCTCTCTTAAAACGTCATCATGCAAGCCGCCTTATACGGGCTGCCTGAATGCAACTTGCATCATGGTGCTGGAATGAAATGGGCGCGGGTGCGCCCATGACTGAAACAATTTCCAGAGTATTTCGCGTCAGAGCAAGGCGGCTAGCCTGAGAATCCCCGGGAGCTTACTGAAGTAAGTGACCGGGGTGAGCAGGCGACGCCAACGCAGCTATGGCGTGAAAGACGACGGAAATTTAGATCTTGCCGACCAGGTCCAGAGATGGCGCCAGCGTTGCTTCGCCTTCTTTCCATTTCGCCGGGCACACTTCGCCTGGGTGAGAAGCAACGTACTGAGCCGCCTTCACTTTGCGCAGCAGGTCAGATGCATCACGGCCGATACCTTCAGCGGTAACTTCGATAGCCTGGATAATGCCCTGCGGGTCAACAACGAAGGTCGCACGGTCAGCCAGGCCTTCATCTTCACGCATGTTGTCGAAGTTACGGGTCAGGGCGCCAGTCGGGTCGCCGATCATCGCGTATTTGATTTTCGCGATAGTTTCAGAGCTGCTGTGCCACGCTTTGTGGGTGAAGTGGGTATCGGTAGAAACAGAGTAAACGTCTACGCCCAGCTTTTGCAGTTCTTCGTAGTGGTCTGCAACGTCGCCCAGTTCGGTCGGGCAAACGAAGGTGAAGTCAGCCGGATAGAAGAAGAACACGCTCCAGCGGCCTTCGGTATCTTTCTCAGTAACTTCGATGAACTCACCGTTTTTGAACGCCTGGTTTTTGAAAGGTTTAATTTTGGTGTTAATCAAGGACATCTGTACTTCCTCCGTGTTTTCGTTGAGGTGTAAGGTAACCAACTTTGTTCATCGGGGCTAATGCGTATGCTTTATCAAATCAATCAGCCAAACCTTACAACAGCAACAAGACAGCAAGGTGAACCTTTTACAGGAAAGCCTGAAAGTAAAAAGGCCGCCTCAACGGGCGGCCCTGATACCTGAATTCCCCGCAGGTACATTCAGTGCCAGCCGAAGCTGGCGTTGCGTTGCGCTCTACATACCTTGTATCAAGGCCGTAACAGCGGTTTGATTACAGCACCCCTGCGCGCAATGAGCAATGCATAAGAGGGATAGTCCTGCCTATGGCTGTGATAGGCAGATTCGAACAGGTCATTGAAACATTATAAATTTAATTTCATTATGGGTTTCACGCTATATATAAACGCCATTTGTCATTCAAATAATTCAATCACACTTTAAAGATAAAATTATCTTAATAACTCTTGAAGATATGTTTCAATAATCCAAAGCCGTGATATATTAAGATCACTTAAATTTTAAATTAAGCGAGTTATTCACACGGATTGTAAAGGGTAACTACACTCTGTCGTACTCCATGGTGTGATAACGACAGCAAACTCAACTCACTCAGGACGAAACATGGCAAACCTCTACGACCTAAAAAAATTCGATCTCAATCTGTTAGTTATCTTCGAATGCATTTACCAACATCTCAGTATCAGTAGGGCTGCCGAGACGCTTTATATCACACCATCCGCCGTCAGCCAGTCGCTGCAACGCCTGCGCGGTCAGCTTGATGACCCCCTGTTTATCCGTTCAGGGAAGGGAATTACGCCCACCACGGTAGGTACTAACTTGCATCATCATCTGGAAAAAAATCTCAATCAGCTTGAGCAGACGATCAACATGATGCATCACTCGGACATCAAGAAAAAGTTCGTTATCTATTGCACTCAAATGGTGTCTCCTGGTTCGATGCTGGAACCGTTGAAGCTTTTAATATCTGAGGAGAATTA
This sequence comes from Enterobacter sp. CCUG 70166, assembly GCF_020224095.1. NCBI lineage: Bacteria > Pseudomonadati > Pseudomonadota > Gammaproteobacteria > Enterobacterales > Enterobacteriaceae > Enterobacter > Enterobacter sp. CCUG 70166. The sequence goes on along the minus strand of NZ_NRIQ01000039.1, from coordinate 32,410 downwards.
TGAGATAGAACAAAGAGATATGCTTATTTCCTCCGAATCAGCGGAAGATTTGTTGGCCTATCGTAAAGCCGATCTCATCTTCTCTATCGCACCTATCCACAATCGCTCTGTGGTCTGCACCCACTTCACTACGGTGCCGATAGCCTTAATCTGTAGAGCAGACCACCCAAGGCTCGCTGACACAGCTACGGTGGACGCGCTATACCAGGAGAAATTCACTTTTTACCAGAGTGCTCATCCGGGTGTAAAAGAGTTCCAGAGTCGGGCCAATGACGCTTTTCCGGAAAGAAATATTGCTTTTCGCACCGACTCCCTTAGCTCTCTCATCTCTATGGTCAGTTCATCTGATTTGTTAGGCTATATCCCCGTGTCGATCTATGAAACATTTAAAGAATCTTTGAAATTAAAAAGGCTTGAGCCACCGTTTGCGCTGCCTGAATTAAAGATCTATATGCTCTACGGCCGTTCATCACTGAATAGCTCTGTTTTTTCAACATTCATTGAAAAAATGCATAAGCTCTGCGTTTCTCCGCCGTCTGCGTAAAATACATTTGCATGGTGAATATAATTAAAGCGAACCGAAAAAAATGACTCCGTGAAATTAAGGATAAATAATTCCATAATATCGTTTTGATTTTCCCAAGACATTTAACACGCAGGACGCGATTAATCATGTCGAACTATAAAATCCCTTTACAGGAAAATGTTTTAGACGCTTCTGCGGAACGCATACACTGGACGCTTAACAATTTCCCCAGGGTATGCGTTTCCTTTTCCGGTGGAAAAGATTCTACCGTGATGCTGCATCTTGTTGCCCAGAAAGCACGGCAATTAAAGCGAAAAATAGACGTCATCTTTCTGGACTGGGAAGCGCAATTCTCGTCGACCATTCAGCATGTTGACGCTATGAAAACGCTCTATCGGGATGTTATCCACCAGTTCTGGTGGGTAGCGCTTCCGCTCACGACCCAGAACGCCCTGTCACAGTTTCAACCTGAATGGCAGTGCTGGGAACCCGGAACAAACTGGGTTCGCCAGCCACCAGAAGATGCCATTACCGATTATCACTATTTCGATTTTTATCAGCAGGGAATGACGTTTGAAGCCTTCGTGCGCGAGTTTGCCGAATGGTATGCGCAAAGACGTCCTTCCGCAGTCATGGTGGGGATCCGCGCCGATGAATCTTACAACCGCTTTCTGGCTATAGCGTCGGCGCGTAAGCAGCGCTTTTCTGACGATAAACCCTGGACGACCGTCGCCCCGGGTGGGCACGCCTGGTATATCTACCCACTGTACGACTGGAAAACCGCCGACATCTGGACGTGGTTCGCGAAATCAAAATGTTGCTATAACCCGTTATACGACCTGATGTACAAGGCGGGGGTGCCGCCGCGTTATATGCGCATCTGCGAACCGTTTGGTCCGGAACAGCGTCAGGGCTTATGGCTCTATCATGTCATTGAACCCGAACGCTGGGCGGCGATGTGTGAACGCGCCTGCGGCGTGCGAAGTGGAGGTATTTATGCCGGGCACGATAACCATTTTTATGGCCACCGGAAGATCCTAAAACCTGACCATCTCGGCTGGCGCGAATACGCCATGCTGCTACTCGACAGCATGCCGCAAAATACGGCGGAACATTACCGAAATAAAATCGCAATTTATCTCCACTGGTATCAAAAGCGAGGCCTGGACGATATTCCCGATACGCAGGAGGGTGACATTGGCGCAAAAGATATCCCTTCCTGGCGACGCATTTGCAAGGTTTTACTCAACAATGACTACTGGTGCCGGGCTCTCTCATTTAGTCCAAACAAACCTAAACACTATCAACGCTACAGCGAAAGAGTGAAAGCTAAACGCAAGGAATGGGGGATTTTATGCAGCAGCAAATAATCAGAGAAATGCAGACGTACCTGCAGGCCCTTTCTGAAGAAGAGAAAATCGGCGCTATTAATGCCTTTCGCCAGGCATTACACGAAATCAGCCCTTTTCATAATCAACCCGTCGACTGCGTATTGTGGATAAAACAGACTGACATCACCGCCAATGACTACAACCCAAATAATGTCGCTCCGGCGGAGAAGCGGTTGCTCAGCAAATCACTGGAGCTGGATGGATTCACACAACCTATCGTTGTGACGGAAAATGCGCCTGAGAGCTATGAAATTGTCGATGGATTCCATCGCCATGAGCTTGGCAGTCATCGGGCTGTTCTGAAGCGTCAACTTAAAGGTTACCTCCCTGTTACCTGCCTGCGTAAAGCACGCCAGGAAAAGTTCGATCGCATGGCTACAACCATTCGTCACAACCGCGCACGTGGACGCCACCAGATCAATGCCATGTCAGAAATCGTGCGAGAACTGGTGCTTATGGGCTGGAGTGAGCAGAAAATTGGCCTGGAGTTGGGTATGGACAGCGATGAAGTGCTGCGACTGAAGCAAATCAACGGTCTGCTGGAACTCTTCGCGGACCGTCGTTTTTCAGAAGCCTGGACGGTTGAATAGTCAGAGCGAATTTAAGCGCGCAGCCGCTGCCAGCAGCGTCGACTCCTGCTTCGCAAAGCAAAGACGAATCAGTTTATGCGGGAAGGGATCGGCGCAGAACACCGACAGCGGAATGGCCGCCACGCCCACCTCTTTCGTCAGCCACTGGCAAAAACTGACATCATCCAGATCGGAAATCGCGCTGTAGTCCGCCAGCAGGAAGTAGGTGCCTTCGCATGGCAGGATCTCCAGCCGACTCTCGCTCAAGGCAGTCACAAACCGATCCCGCCGCGCACGGTAAAAAGCTGGCAGGTCCCGGTAATGTTCAGGTTCAGCGCGCAGCATATCCGCCAGCGCCAGCTGGGCGGGTGTGTTTACGGCAAACGTCAAATACTGGTGCACTTTACGCAGCTCAGCGCTGATGGCGGCGGGCGCCACGCAGTACCCTACCTTCCAGCCGGTCATATGGTAGGTTTTCCCAAATGATGATACCGCGATTGCGCGCTCGCAAAGCTGCGGATGCGCCAGCACGCTGGCATGACCCTCCTCGGCAAAGCAGATGTGCTCATACACCTCGTCGCTCAGAACATAGATTTCACGTTCGGCGATGGCCTGCCACAGGGCGGCAAAATCGCTTTTCTGCCACACCGTCGCCGATGGGTTGTGTGGCGTATTCAGGATCACCAGCCGGGTTTTATCGCTCAGCAGCGCGGCAAACGCCTGCCAGTCCGGACGAAAATGCGGCGGCTGGAGCGCCACGCGTTTCACCACGCCACCGGCCAGTTCAATCGCCGGGGCGTAGCTATCGTAGCTCGGGTCAAAACAAATCACCTCATCGCCCGTACGCACCAGGGCGGTTATCGCCGCATACAGCGCTTCGGTCGCCCCTGCGGTTACCGTGATATCGCTGTTCGCGTCAGGCTTATGGCCGTATAACTCCGCCGTTTTATCCGCAATGGCTTCACGCAACGCCTGCACGCCGGTCATCGGCGCATACTGGTTGGCTCCCTGCGCAACGTGGTACGCCAGACGCTCCTGCAAATATTTCGGCCCGTCAAAATCCGGGAAACCTTGTGAGAGGTTAATGGCGTTGTGCTGCTGCGCCAGGGCGCTCATCTGCGTAAAAATCGTCGTGCCGAGATTCGGAAGTTTACTTTGCGGGATCAACGGGTTATTGCTCATTGTAGTGTGCCTGCCTGTAATACTTATGTTGCTGACACTATAACACGATGTTAGTCTCTGGCAATCAAGACGCTTAGACGTCTAAATGATATAAATATTCCTGACCGAGAGGGTAAAAGGAAATGACAGACAACCTGCAACTCACACACCTGGTCGAGGCCTGCCGCTGGATTGGCGCTAAAGGCTGGGCGCCCGCTACCGGCGGCAATATGTCCGTGCGTCAGGATGAACATCTGTGCTGGCTGAGCGAATCCGGAAAAGACAAAGGCAGCCTGACCACCGCCGATTTTCTACAGGTTGAAATCGCCACCAACCGTGCGCCTTCTGGCCGTAAACCGTCGGCAGAGACCGGGCTGCATACCCTCATCTACCGCCTGTTCCCGGATGCTAACGCCGTCCTGCACGTTCACACCGTCAATGCCACGGTGCTGTCGCGGCTGGTCAACGAGACCGAGCTGAAGATCTCCGGCTTCGAGATGCAAAAATCCCTTACCGGACAGACCACGCATCGGGATACGGTGGCCATCCCGGTGTTTGATAATGACCAGGACATCGACGCCCTCGCCTCTCGAATCACCCATTACGCGCAGGAACGCCCGCTTAATTATGGTTTTCTTCTGCGCGGTCATGGCTTAACCTGCTGGGGACGCGACGTGGCCGAAGCCCGCCGTCATCTGGAAGGTTTAGAATTCTTATTTGAATGCGAAATGCGTTTACGACAATGGGAGAGAGTATGATTCGCGCGATTGTGACGGATATTGAAGGGACCACCAGCGATATCCGTTTTGTCCATGATGTTTTGTTCCCCTACGCGCGTGAGCGGCTGGCGGCCTTTGTGACCGCGCAGCAGTACGCCGAGCCGGTCAAATCGATTCTGGACAACCTGCGCGATGAAATCAGCACTCCGCATGCCAGCGTCAGCGAACTCATCAACGTGCTGTTTACCTTTATGGATGAAGACCGCAAATCGACGGCGCTCAAAGCCCTGCAAGGCATCATCTGGCAGGACGGTTACATCAACGGTGACTTTACCGGCCATCTCTACCCTGATGTACTGCCCGCGCTGGAAAAATGGAAGGCACAAGGGATTGATCTCTATGTTTATTCCTCTGGCTCCGTCGCCGCGCAGAAACTGTTATTTGGCTACAGCGACGAAGGTGATATTACTCATCTGTTCAGCGGCTATTTTGATACCCGCATCGGCGCCAAGCGTGAGGTGCAGTCTTATCAAAATATTGCGGCGCAAACGGGCATCGCCCCGTCGCAGATCCTGTTCCTGTCGGATATTCATCAGGAGCTGGACGCGGCTGAACAGGCGGGTTTTCGCACCCTGCAACTGATACGCGGTGAAGATGACGGCGCAAGCCATCACCATCAGATCCACCAGTTTGACGAGATTAACCCGGAGCAGATCCCTTCATGAGCGCATTGACCATTTATTCCGATAAAGACGCCAGTAAGCACCTGTGGCACAGCACCGACGCCGCCGAGATTGCCCAACAGCTCAACGCCAAAGGCGTGCGGTTTGAACGCTGGGCGGCAGACCGTGATTTAGGGCAGGATCCCGCGCCTGAAGCCGTGATTGAGGCGTATCAGCATGCAATCGACAAGCTGGTGGCAGAGAAAGGTTATCAGAGCTGGGACGTGATTAGCCTTCGCGCCGACAATCCGCAGAAAGAGGCGCTGCGCGCGAAGTTTCTCAACGAGCACACCCACGGCGAAGATGAAGTGCGCTTTTTCGTGGAAGGGACGGGACTATTCTGCCTGCACATCGGCGATGAGGTGTATCAGGTGCTGTGCGAGAAAAACGACCTGATTTCCGTACCCGCAGGCACGCCGCACTGGTTTGACATGGGTTCAGAGCCGAACTTTACCGCCATTCGTATTTTCGACAATCCGGAAGGCTGGGTTGCCCAGTTCACGGGCGATGCAATCGCGGATGCGTATCCACGCCTGGCCTGATCTTTTCTCCCTACCCCGCAAAGTAATGCGAGCACCGTGCTATCCCCTCGCCCCTCTGGGGAGAGGGTTAGGGTGAGGGGAACATACGGCTCAGGTGGTCAGTTCCATACTCAGGCATTAATTAAATACTGGCGATAATCCTCTGCACATCTGCGCCAACCAGCCTCGCCAGATGCACAAACTCCACCACGTCCAACCTACGCTCACCGTTTTCCACTTTAGCAATGAACGATTGTGGTTTTCCCAGTGCCTCCGCAAGCTGCGCCTGAGTCATCCCCTTCTCTTTACGCGCTTTCTTCAACGCATTGATAACACGCTGGTATTCATCCGAGTAAACTGAAGCCATTGTTCCGATTCCATACAAATATCCTGAAATCGAATATCCTCCCGTTGCCTTTTTATCCCAAAATAGGATAATTGAGCACGTAACGAACACATGTAAGGAGGACACAATGCAACATCAGAACTGGCACCCGGCCGATATTATCGCTGCACTAAAGAAACATGGAACAAGCCTGGCTGCGTTGTCCAGAAAGGCTGGCCTTTCCTCATCCACACTGGCAAATGCGCTTACCCGACCATGGCCCAAAGGTGAATTGCTTATCGCTCAGGCGCCAGACATTCCACCCGATGTGATATGGCCGGAAAGATACTTTGATGAAAAGGGAGAGCGAGTATTTCGTCAGATGAGGAATACCAAAAAGAGAAATCTGTCTTCAACATAATCAATGAATTCTCCCCCCTCACCCCAGCCCTCTCCCTCAAGGGAGAGGGGGTCTAAGAGCACTACCGTTTCAGCCCTTTCACATACCCCACCAGCTGATCCAACACCACGCCCCACCCTTCGTGGAAGCCCATCTGTTCATGCTGCTCGCGGATCTCCTTCGTTGGGTGACGCGCTATCGCCGTGTAGCGGGTCTTGCCCTCACCCACATCTTCCAGCAGCAGGATCGCCGTCATAAACGGCTTTTCAGCCGGCTTCCAGCCCTCAGTATAGCCATCGGTAAAGACCAGCTTGTTCCCCGGATCGATTTCAAGAAATACGCCCCGGTTATCCATCCGCTGCCCGTCCACCTCAAACACGGTATTGAACCGCCCACCCACGCGCAGATCGAGGTCGCATTCAGTCACCTTATGGGGAGCAGGAATGAAGAAGTTTTTGATGTGCTCCGGTGTGGTCCAGCAGAGCCACAGCAGGTCGCGCGGTGCGTCCACCACGCGTTCCAGTTTTAAGTCTGTTTCAGGATCGAGCGTCACGATAACGTCCTCTAAAGGGAACCCCTTACAAGGATAGTCCCACTCAGGCGAATTTCCCTTTCGCTACCTCTTCAGGGGTGACCACGCCCGTATCCAGCACCCAGCCGCTAATCAGCGAGGCGGGGGTAACGTCAAACGCCGGGTTATAGACCTGCGCCTCTTGCGGCGCCCACTGCACCGCGCCAAAGCTTCCCGCCACGCCCGTCACTTCGCTGGCCGCGCGCTGCTCAATCGGGATCGCGTCACCGTTCGGGCAGTCCCGGTCGAGGGTCGTTTGCGGGGCGGCGACGTAGAACGGAATACCGTGGAACTTCGCCAGCACCGCCAGGGAATAGGTGCCGATTTTGTTCGCCACGTCGCCGTTGGCGGCAATGCGGTCTGCCCCCACCCACACGGCATCCACCTGCCCTTTTGCCATCAGGCTGGCGGCCATGGAGTCAGTAATCAGCTGATAAGGCACGCCCAGCTCGCCCAGCTCCCATGCGGTCAGCCTGCCGCCCTGCAACAGCGGACGGGTTTCATCCACCCAGACGTTGCTGACGTTGCCTTCCTGATGCGCGCGGGCAATCACACCCAGCGCCGTACCGACGCCCGCCGTTGCCAGCCCGCCGGTATTGCAGTGGGTCAGCAGGCGGCTGCCGGGCTTCACCAGCGCGCTACCCGCTTTCGCAATCGCGTCGCAAAGCCGTTTGTCTTCATTAATCAGGCGCAGCGCTTCAGCCACCAGCGCCGGAACGAACGCTTCCTGCCACAGCGCAATCTTCATGCGGTCGAGATTGTTCATCAGGTTCACCGCCGTCGGGCGGGAGGCACGCAGGGTCTCCAGCGCCGCCGCCAGCTCATCGCGGCCTTTACCGCTTTCCGCTAACAGCGCCAGCAGCAGGCTTGCAGAGAGACCAATTAACGGCGCGCCACGCACGCGCAGAGCGTGGATATGCCCAACCAGCGCCTCCACCGTCGAGGCATCCAGCCAGCGTTTCTCCTGCGGAAGCGCCTGCTGGTCGAGAATAAAGAGCTGATTATTCGCCACCCGCAGGCTGGTCGTCTGTAATGTCTGCATGTCGTTAATTCCCTGTTGCGTTGTTGTAGCACATTGTGTCAGGATGAAATCCAGATGTATAGACGTCTACATGTCTTAATTAGCAAAACTGAGGAGCAGGCCATGTCGCAATACCGTACCTTTACCGCTCAGGACGCCGTGGAGTATGCCAGGCAGTTTGGCGGACTTGACGATCCGTCATCGCTGGTGGAGGCGCAGGAAATCGGCGACGGCAACCTCAACCTGGTCTTTAAAATATTCGATAGCGCGGGGGTGAGCCGCATCGTCGTTAAGCAGGCGCTGCCCTATGTGCGCTGCGTCGGCGAGTCCTGGCCGCTGACGCTGGATCGCGCTCGCCTGGAGGCGCAAACCCTGGTCGAGCATTACAAGCACAGCCCTAAGCACACGGTGAAAATCCACCACTTTGACCCGGAACTGGCGGTGATGGTGATGGAAGATCTCTCCAGCCATCGCATCTGGCGCGGCGAGCTGATTAACAACATTTACTACCCGCAGGCGGCGCGGCAGCTGGGTGAATATCTGGCTCACACCCTGTTCCACACCAGCGATTTTTATCTGCATCCGCACGAGAAAAAAGCGCAGGTGGCAAAATTCATCAACCCGGAGATGTGCGAGATCACTGAAGATCTGTTCTTTAACGATCCGTACCAGATCCACGCACGCAACAGCTACCCGGCCGATCTGGAGAACGATGTTGCCGCCCTGCGCGACGACGCCCAGCTTAAAATCGCTGTGGCCTCCCTGAAGCACCGCTTCTTTTCGCATGCCGAAGCCCTGCTGCACGGGGACATTCACAGCGGCTCAATTTTTGTGGCCGACGGCAGCCTGAAAGCCATCGACGCCGAGTTCGGCTACTTTGGCCCGATTGGCTTTGACGTTGGCACTGCCATCGGCAACCTGCTGCTGAATTTCTGCGGCCTGCCGGGGCATCTGGGCATTCGCGATGCCGCCGCCGCGCGCGAGCAGCGCCTGACCGATATTCAGGAACTGTGGAACACCTTCGCGGAGCGCTTCCAGGCGCTGGCGAATGAGAAAACGCGCGACGCCGCGCTGAGCGCGCCGGGCTATGCCTCTGCGTTCCTGAAAAAGGTCTGGCATGACGCCATCGGATTCTGCGGCACCGAGCTGATTCGCCGCAGCGTCGGGCTTTCCCATGTGGCGGATATCGACACCATTCAGGATGAAGCGATGCGTCACGAATGCCTGCGCCACGCGATATCCCTCGGCAAGGCGCTGATTGTGATTGCCGACCGCATCGACAGCGCGGAAGAGCTGGTCGCGCGGGTGCGGCAGTACAGTTGAGAACGTTTGCCCGGTGGCGCTGCGCTTACCGGGCCTACGGGTGCAAAATGTAGGCCGGGTAAGGCGAAGCCGCCACCCGGCAAAAACTCACCCCAGATACTCAATCACTGACATCCCACCGTTATAATCCGTGCTGTAAATAATCCCCTGCGCATCCACAAACACGTCGCACGACTGGATCACCTGCGGGCGATTGGGCCGCGTATCCATCATCTTTTCCGGCGCCGCGGGCACCAGCGCCCCCGTTTCTACCGGGCGATACGGATTGGAAATGTCATACGCGCGCACGCCCGCGTTCTGGTACGTCGCGAAGATCAGCGTTGAGCTGACAAAGCTCCCCGGCCGGTTTTCGTGCAGGTTGTGCGGGCCGAAATGCGCCCCTTTCGCCACGTAGTCGGTTTCATCCGGCTGCGGGAAGGTAGAAATGCTCACCGGGTTCGACGGCTCGCGGATATCAAACAGCCAGATCAGCTTCTCGCCGTCCTGCTGGTTATCCAGCACCGCCTCGTCCAGCACCACCAGCAGGTCGCGATCCGGCAGCGGAAGCGCGGTGTGCGTCCCGCCGCCAAACGGCGGGCTCCAGTTACGGTGGCTAATGAGCTTAGGCCGGGTGCGGTCCTTCACGTCCAGCAGCGTCAGGCCACCGTCGCGCCAGCTGCCGTACGCGGTATCGCCTGCAATAATCGCATGGTGCAGGGCGTAGCGTTTGCCTTCCGGCCAGTTCGGCTGTTCGCCTTCGGCCTGATTCATCCCCGGCAGCCACCAGCGTCCCGCCACTTCAGGCTTGCGCGGGTCCGCCAGATCGATGGTCAGAAAGATGTAGTCGGTAAAGCCGTCTATCAGCGCTGAGACATACGCCCAGCGGCCACCGACGTACCAGATGCGGTGAATGCCGATGCCGCTCAGCGATAAAAAGCCTATCTCGCGTGGCCTGTCCGGTGTGGAGATATCAAAGACGCGAAGCCCGGCGCTCCAGCCTTTATCCTGCACATCGCTGACGGTCTCCCCCACCTGGCGGGTGTAGTAGACCTTCTCGTCGGCAAAACGCGCATCGGCAAACAGATCCCGGGCGTTGATCACCAGCAGCAGGTCGTCATGCGCCTGGAGATGCACATTCCAGGTACCCGGCGGCGCAGGCACGTATCCTGCGGCTTTTGGTTTTTTCGGGTCGCGCACATCCACTATCGAAAAGCCCTGCGACACCATATGGCCGATATAGGCGAAACCGCGGTGTACCATCAGCTGCACGCCGTCCGGGCGACCGCCCTGATCGCTATGGCCAATCAGCCGCATATTGCGGCTGTATTCGGGTTGAGGTAATGCAGACATGTATAAGTCCTTTCGCCGGATGGCGGCTGCGCCTTATCCGGCCTACAACACCGTAGGCCCGGTAAGCAAAGCGCCACCGGGCATTATTTTGACCTGGCTTCCAGCGTCGCAAACCACGGCGCAACAAAATCTTCCGTCTGGCCCCAGCCCGGAATGATTTTCCCCAGAGACGCCACGTTCACCGCGCCCGGCTGGGCGGTCAGCAGCGCCGGCGAAATGGCCGCCGCCTTGAAATCGTAAGTGGCAGGCGTCGCTTCTCCGGCAATCTTATTGGCAATCAGGCGTACGTTGGTCGCGCCAATCAGCTTCGGATCCACCGCCACGCTCACTGCCCAAGGGCTACCCGGCTCGCGCATCAGCTGTAAATCCTGGTTGGAGATGTCGATGCTGTAGAGTTTGATCTCGGTTCGGCCGTTCTCTTTCAGCGCCTTATACGCGCCCTGGCTGAAGGCATCCCAGGTACCCCAGATGGCATCGATTTTACCTTTCGGGTATTTCGCGAGGATCGCGCCCACCTTGTTGGCAGTGTCGCCCTGCACGTCAGAAGAGACCGCGCCGATGGACTCCAGCTCTTTAATCTCCGGATACTGTTTTTGCAGTTCTTTGTAGGCCGCCTGACGGCGCTCCATCGGCGGGAAGCCCGCGACCCATAGCTTGACGATATTGGCCTTGCCGTTGAAATCTTTCGCCAGCTGGCCGAAAGAGAGGTTGGTCAGGGAGGCATCGTCCTGCTGGGTAACGCTTACGCCCGGGATCTCGCCGTTCACAGCGGTATCAAACACCGAAACTTTGATCCCGGCATCCACCGCCTTCTTCACCAGCGCGGTGGAGTACGGATCGCGCCCCTGAGAGAGAATAATCCCGTCGTATTTCTGGCTGATGGCCTGGTTAACGAAATCCTGGAATTTGGCGTCGTCCCCGTTACTTAAAAAGGTGCTGACCTTAAAGCCGAGCTTTTTCCCTTCCTGAATCGCCCCGGCAACAAACTGCGTGGTGTTGTCGTCCGAGCCCAGGTTGCGGATCACCGCGATGCGGATCGGGCCGTCATGGCTGGCAATGGCGGTCGGAACCGGCGCGGGGGTAGCCGCCAGGCCCGGCAGAGAAGTGAGTAACCCAAGAGCTACCAAAGAGAGCGCAATCTTTTTCATTTATTATCCCGTTGTGTTGTCAGCGTTTTTGTATGTAGGTAATCGCCAGCGCTACCGCGAGCACCAGCCCTTTTATAATGTCCATGGCGTAATACGGCACGGAGAGCATCACCAGCCCGTTCGACAGCACGCCGAGGATCACCGCCCCCACCAGCGTACCCAGCGCGTTCGGCTTGCCGGATCCGGCCAGCGAGAAGCCGATCCACGCCGCCGCCACCGCGTCCATCAGGTAGCCGCCGCCCGCATTCACCTGCGATGAACCAATACGCGAGGCCAGCAGAATGCCGCCCAGCCCCGCCAGCAGAGAGGCAATCACGTAGGCTGCCACTTTGTAGCGAGTGGTGCGAATGCCGGAGAGGCGCGCGGCTTCGGGGTTGCCGCCAATGGCGTACATCCGGCGTCCATGGGTGGTCAGCGACAGGCCCAGTTGCGCCAGCACGGTCACCACCAGCATGACGATCACAATGGTCGGCACCTGCCCCAGCAGGCCAAACGCCGCCGGAATGGTCCCTTCCGCCATGTCGCCGCTCGGCAGTACCATGTTCTCGGTAATCGACCCGCCGTAGCTGTAGGTCATCGCCACACCCTGAATGACAAACAGGCTGGCAAGGGTCGCGAGCATGTCCGGAATGCGCAGGATGACGATCAGAAAGGCGTTAAACAGGCCGACCAGCGTACAGAGCGTGAGGGTCAGCAGAATCGACTCGGTGGTGCCAAAGCCGTGCCAGACGAAAAGCGAAATCACCAGCGCGTTCGCCAGCGACGCGGTAGATCCCACGGAGAGATCGAACCCGCCGACGGTCAGCGAAATAGAGACGCCAACGGCAATCACCGTCACGATGGCAATCGAGCGCAGAATGTTGATGATGTTGTTCGGGTCGAGGAAGCTGTCCGACGCCAGGCCAAACACCGCCACCAGCGCGACGACGGTCAGCAGCATGCCCCACTTATAAAGAAAATCGAAAATCTGCTGACGGCCAGACGCCGCCGTGGTCACTGAAAGGGCCTTGCTCACGACGCCGTTCCTCCGGTTGAATAATAAAGTAGTGTTTCTTCCCGGGCCTCTGCCCCGGCGATTTCCGCCACGATGCGCCCGTCCCACAGCACGCAGATGCGGTCGCACAGACCGACCAGCTCGGCAAATTCACCCGAGGCGTAAATCACCCCTTTGCCCTCGCGCGCCAGGCCGTCGATCAGCTGAAACAGATCAGTTTTGGCCTTCACGTCCACGCCTTTGGTCGGCTCGTCGAATATCAGCACGCTGGCGTCATTGCGCAGCCATTTCCCGATGGCGACCTTCTGCTGGTTACCGCCGGAAAGCCGACGCAGCACCTGCCCCGGCCCGCGCGTGCGCACGCCGACGCGGGCAATCACCTCTTCCGCCCAGCGCCACGCCTGACGATGACCAAACAGGCTCCAGCGCGAGAAACTGTTATCGGCGCACACGGCAAGGTTCATGCTCACCGGCTCGTCGATAAAAATGCCCTCTTTGCGCCGCTCCTCCGGCACCAGCGCCAGACCGCGTAGCACCGAGTCTGCCGGATCGCGCGGTTTCCAGGCCTGATGGTTCAGCTCGCCGCGCGCCACGCGGCTTTTGCTGGCGCCAAACAGCGCCTTGCAGAGTTCCGTTTTCCCCGCCCCCGCCAGCCCGGCAATGCCGAGGATTTCACCTTTGCGCAGATGCAGGGAGATATCTTTCAGCAGCGCGTCGTCGTGCAGGCCTTCCACCCGCAGCAGCATCTCTTCACCGTGCGGCGGTCGCCGGGGCGGATAGATATCGCTCAGCTCGTGGCCGAGCATCTTCTCGACGATCTCCTCTCCGCTCAGATCCGCCATCGGGCCGGACTCAATCAGCCTGCCGTCGCGCAGCACCGTCAGGGTGTCGCAGATGGCCTTCAGCTCGTGAATGCGGTGAGAAATAAACACCACGCCAATGCCCTGCTGTTGCAGACGTCTTACTACCGCAAACAGACGCTCGCTTTCGTGCGCGTCCAGCGGCGCAGTGGGCTCATCAAGAATGAGAAAACGGCAGTGGTGCGAGAGCGCCCGCGCCAGCAAAATCTGCTGCTTTTCAGCCAGCGTGCAGCTGTCGATGGAACGGCGAACGTCCAGCGAAACATCCAGCTGCGCCAGCGCCTGCCGCGCCTGCTGACGAATCGCGCGCCAGCTGTAGCGGTGTCCCGGCTGCGCCAGCTGGTCGAGCATAATGTTCTCCGCAATGCTCAGCCCGGGGATCAGCGCCACGTCCACCTCCTGCTGCACAAGGTGGATACCCAGCCGTTTGGCGTCCAGCGGCTCGCGGATGCTTACCTGCTGGTTGTTAATGCAGATTTCGCCTTCATAACGATCGTGCGTCCCACACAGCACCGCCATCAACGTCGATTTTCCCGCGCCGTTGGCGCCGGTCAGCGCATGCACCGACCCGCCATTCAGGGTGAAATCCACGCGCGACAGGGCCTGAAAGCCGGAAAAGGCCAGGCTGATACCGCGCATCTCAAGGCGACTGGAAACCATCCGCGTAAATCCTTCATTACTCTTCTGATTTAGCGAATTTTTCACAGCTCCGGTTGACTGACAACGACGGAAAAGGCATAAGATAAAGCGAAATATTATTAGCCATCCGGATGTCCAGACATAACATCGGGTTAGCGCTTGCTAAAAAAGGACAACTTCATGAGCAACACCAATATCCGCGTCGTGCCCGGCCCGGCGAACTACTTCTCTCATCCGGGAAGCCTTGCGCACCTGGATGATTTCTTTACTCCGGAACAGCTTTCCCGCGCGGTGTGGATCTACGGCGAGCGGGCTATCGAGGGCGCACGCCCTTATCTGCCGCAGAGTTTTAACGCAACGGGGGCAAAACATCTGCTGTTTAAGGGCCATTGCAGCGAGCGTGATGTCACTCATCTGGTGAACGCGTCGGGTGGTGAAGCCAGCGTGGTGATTGGCGTGGGCGGCGGTGCGGTAATGGATACCGTCAAGGCCGTGGCGCGTCGTCTGGGCGTGCCGTTCGTGGGCATTCCCACCATCGCCGCCACCTGCGCGGCGTGGACCCCGCTCTCTGTGTGGTACAACGATGCCGGGCAGGCGCTACAGTTTGAGATTTTTGACGACGCCAACTATCTGGTGCTGGTGGAGCCGCAAATCATCCTTAACGCCCCGGCGGAATACCTGTTGGCAGGCATCGGCGATACGCTGGCGAAGTGGTACGAAGCGGCGGTACTCGCCCCTGAACCGGAAAACCTGCCGCTGACCGTGCGTCTTGGCCTGAACGGTGCGCTGGCGATCCGCGACGTGCTGCTGGAGCGCAGCGAAGAGGCGCTGGCCGACCAGCAGCGCGGCGACCAGACGCAGGCGTTTCGGGACGTGGTGGACGCCGTTATCGCCGGTGGCGGTATGGTCGGCGGTCTGGGCGAACGCTATACCCGCGTGGCGGCGGCACATGCGGTGCACAACGGCTTAACCGTGCTGCCGCAGACGGAAAAATACCTCCACGGCACCAAGGTGGCCTACGGCATTCTGGTGCAGAGCGCCCTGCTCGGTCAGGAGGACGTGCTGGCGCAGCTGGTGGCGGCATACCAGCGTTTTAACCTGCCGACCACGCTTCGCGCGCTGGAGGTCGATATCCATAACCGCGACGAGCTGGACAAGGTCATTGCCCACACCCTGCGCCCGGTGGAGTCGATTCACTTTTTACCGATTACGTTAAGCCCTGACGTTCTGCGCGCCGCGTTTGAGAAGGTGGAATCCTTCAGCCGTTAATCGCGCCGACGGGCTATACCTAATGATGATTCTCTCCACTCTTACAACGAGGTCATCATGCAGATCGATTTAACAGGTAAAAAGGCGCTGGTCACCGGCGCCAGTCGTGGGCTGGGTCGGGCGATTGCGCTGTCGCTGGCACGCGCCGGTGCCGATGTGGTTATCACCTACGAAAAATCCGTCGATAAAGCCCAGCAGGTCGTCGATGAAATCAACGCGCTGGGGCGACACGGCGAGGCGATTCAGGCCGACAGCGCCAGCGCGCAGGCGATTCAGGATGCGGTCACGCAGGCGGTGCGCTCCCTCGGCGGGCTGGATATTCTGGTCAATAACGCTGGGATTGCACGCGGCGGCCCGCTGGAGTCCATGACCCTGGCGGACATCGACGCTCTGATCAACGTCAATATCCGCGGCGTGGTGATCGCCATTCAGGAAGCGCTGGTGCATATGTCTGACGGCGGACGCATCATCAACATCGGCAGCTGTCTGGCGAACCGCGTGGCGCAGCCGGGGATCGCCGTCTACTCGATGACCAAATCGGCCCTAAACTCCCTTACCCGGGGTCTGGCCCGCGATTTAGGCCCGCGCGGCATTACCGTCAACCTGGTTCATCCCGGCCCGACCAACAGCGATATGAACCCGGAAGACGGCGAGCAGGCGGAAGCCCAGCGCCGGATGATCGCGCTTGGTCATTACGGCCAGCCGGAGGATATCGCAGCGGCGGTCACCTTCCTCGCCAGCCCGGCTGCGGGGCAAATTTCCGGCACCGGTCTGGATGTGGACGGCGGTCTGAACGCCTGATCGCAAAGTTACTGTATGCCTCTGTCGCCCGGCAGAGGCCTGTTCGAGTTGCCTCGACGATTCGCGTTTTGCCGCTTTCTCGCGGTTTTTCTCCGCTCTACAGTACCCCATAAGAAATTCGGAATTTATCTAATAGTCTTATTATTTCCTTATGTTTTGTGTGGGCGTACAGTGGAGGTACGGATGAAGATTGTCTGGTCTAAAACAGCAGAGAAGCAGTTTTCTAAAATCGATCCTCGATATCAGAACCGCATTAAATTCAGGCTGGAGAAGATGGATGATAAAACATCACCTGTCGCGGATATCAAGAAATTATCTTCTCCCGAAAACCACTACAGGTTGCGATTAGGTGATTACAGGGTCATTTACACCTTCGGGGATCCGCCGGGTGATATCTGCTACGTAGTGGCAGTAAAACGCCGGACAACCACTACCTACCTTCATGAGGAGCATACGGAATATGACTATTCAGTTCATCAAGGATGAAGAAGGAAAAAAACAGTATGTTGTCATACCCTACGGTGAATATTTTCGCATGCGTTTAGCCATGCTTGAGTACGATGACGATGATGAAAACGACTGGGAAGACATCCCTTACGAATCAGACATCTACGATAACGTAGGTTTACCGGGTGAAGTGTGCGACATCATGCATAACGAGAACGTCAGCCTGCAGGCCGCCTGGCGCATTTTACGCGGGATGTCCCAGCAGGAGGTGGCGGAGAAGCTTGGCATCAGTCAGTCCGCCGTGTCACAGCTGGAGGCGCTGGACTCCCGACCGCAAAAGCGCACCCGCGAAAAGCTGGCGGCAATTTACGGCTGTAAACAGGAGCAGATCAGCCTCTATTTACCAAAAGAGGGTTAACAGCACTTCGCCCCGCCCTTACCGCCGTAGCGGGCGTCCTGACGGTCGCGGAAAAATTCTTCGTAGGTCATTGGCGTCTGATCCGGGTGGTTGACGCGCATATGCTCGACGTAGTTGTCGTAATCCGGCACGCCAATCATCATTTTAGCGGCCTGGCCCAGGTATTTACCTGCTTTGGAAAGGGTGTCGAACATAATCAGTTTCTCGTTTGTTTCCCTCACCCCGGCCCTCTCCCAGAGGGAGAGGGAGGATAAGAAATGTAGGCCGGGTAAGGCGAAGCCGCCACCCGGCACACGGGTTAATGCGCCCCTTTCGCCTGGGTGACAATCTCGTCCAGGTTCTCAGGCATTGGCTCATACGGCGTCTCTTTCGCCGTTGGCGTGTCGACTTTCAACGCCGCCAGCGCGGTTTTCAGAGAATACAACGCCAGCACCACGACCACCACCATAAAGAAGATGGTCAGCCCGGCGTCCAGACGGTTGTTAAACACCAGCTGGGACAGCTGAGATTCGGTGTACTGCGCCGGGATCTTGCCGCTGTCGATCATCGCCTGGAACTTGTTGGCAATGGCCAGGAAGCCCACCTTGTTGTCCGGGCTGAAGGCTTTCTGCCAGCCTGCTGTCAGGGTACAGATCAGCAGCCACGCCGTTGGCACCAGCGCCACCCATGCGTAACGCTGGCGCTTCATCTTGAACAGGACTACGGCACAAAGCATCAGCGCCATGCCCGCCAGCATCTGGTTGGCGATACCGAACAGCGGCCACAGGGTGTTAATCCCGCCCAGCGGATCGACCACGCCCTGATGCAGGAAGTAGCCCCACGCCAGCACGCACAGTGCCGTCGCCAGCAGGTTAGCCGGGAGTGAATCGGTACGTTTCAGATTCGGGGAGATCACCCCCAGCAGATCCTGCAACATAAAGCGCGCCGCGCGCGTACCGGCATCCACCGCCGTCAGGATAAACAGCGCCTCGAACAGAATGGCGAAGTGATACCAGAACGAGACATCCATCAGCCCGCCCAGCGCACCGTGCAGGATGTAGGCCATACCCACCGCCAGCGTCGGCGCCCCGCCCGCACGGGAGATAATCGACTGCTCGCCGACCTCGTTAGCGATATGCGTCAACGTTTCAGGGGTAATCGCAAAGCCCCAGCCGCTCACCACCTGCGCGGCAGAGGCGACCACGTCAACAGTGCCGGCCGGGGCCAGTACCGCCATCGGGCTGTTCATCGCGAAGTACACGCCCGGGTCGATAATACAGGCCGAGACCAGCGCCATAATCGCCACGAAGGATTCCATCAGCATGCCGCCATAGCCAATCAGGCAGGCCTGATTTTCATTCGCCAGCATCTTCGGCGTGGTCCCGGAGGCGATAAGCGCATGGAAGCCAGACACTGCCCCACAGGCGATGGTGATAAACAGGAACGGGAACAGGTTACCGGTCCAGACCGGGCCGGTGCCGTCAATGAATTTGGTCAGGGCAGGCATGGTCAGGGTCGGGCGCATAATCAGAATGCCGATCGCCAGCCCGACGATGGTACCAATTTTCAGGAACGTAGAGAGGTAGTCACGCGGGGCCAGCAGGAGCCATACCGGCAGCACCGCCGCCACGAAGCCGTAGCCCACCAGCATCCAGGTCAGCTGCACGCCGGTGAAGTCGAAGAACGGTGCCCAGGTCGGGCTTTCCGCCACCCAGCCGCCGGAGATAATAGCAAACACCAGGAACACCAGGCCAATGACTGAAACTTCACCAATGCGTCCCGGACGCAGATAGCGAATGTAGATCCCCATGAACAGCGCCAGCGGAATGGTGAAGGCGACGGTATAGGTTCCCCACGGGCTGTGGGTCAAGGCTTTCACCACGATCATCGCCAGTACCGCGAGTATGATGACCATGATCATAAAGGTCGCCACCAGCGCAATCACCCCGGCAGTTGCCCCCATCTCCTCTTTCACCAGCTCACCCAGCGAACGACCGTCGCGACGGGTGGAGACGAACAGCACCATGAAGTCCTGCACCGCGCCCGCCAGCACCACCCCCGCGAGGATCCAGATCATCCCCGGCAGGTAGCCCATCTGCGCGGCCAGTACCGGCCCCACCAGCGGGCCTGCCCCGGCAATCGCCGCGAAATGGTGACCGAACAGCACTTTTTTATCGGTCGGCACGTAGTCCAGACCATCGTTATGACGCACGGCCGGCGTCATGCGCGTGCCGTCTACGCCCAGTACCGTCTTCGCGATATAACGGCCATAAAAACGGTATGCGATCAGATAAATGCAGACGGAGGCGACCACGATCCAGAGCGCATTGATCTGCTCACCCCGGTTGAGGGCGATGTAGCCCAGGGCAAAGGCTCCCACAACGGAGAGCCCTGCCCATATAAGGTATTTCCCTGAGTTGTTCATAATGGTTATCCGTTGTTGTGAAACAGTGAGATGTTACATTTTGTTTCTAGAACAACGGATAAAATTTAACAACTTTGAAACGCAATAATGCGTGGTCAAACCAGACATTTACACCACATTGTTAAGCCGATCACTTTCGTAGCGTCACCGTTCACACTTTTACCTTTTTCGGCCAGACACCGCCTTACGGAATGATTTGTATCATTTTTTTTGGCCATAACCTCGCCAGAATGATCCTGCGCAATCGCGTGCATACAAGGAAAAGGATATGAACAGTTCAGTACCTCAGGATAGTCAGGTCGGGCCGGGCGCGTACTTCGCGCTGGCGTTTGCAGCCGTTTTCTTCTCGGGTCTGTTAGGCGGACAAGAGTGGTACGGCGTCTTTGATTTCACCACCCTCAACGGCGCATTTGGCAAAGTGGTCAGCAAAGCCAGTCTGGATGACGGTACGTTAACCACAGCCAGCAGCGCCTTTCGCGGCACCGGCGGCAGCGGCGCGATGGACGGGTTTCTCTTCGCGCTCGGTTTAATTCCTGCGGTGATGTTCGCGCTGGGGATGATCAACGTGCTGGAGCACTATGGCGCCCTGCGTGCCGCGCGCAAACTCTTAACTCCTCTGCTGCGCCCGCTATTGGGGATCCCTGGCACCACCGGGCTGGCGCTGATTGGCAGCCTGCAAAGTACCGACGTGGGCGCGTCGCTTACCCGTAATCTCTCTGATGAAGGGCAAATCAGCGAAAAAGAGAAAGACGTTTTCGCCATGTTCCAGTTCTCCGCCGGGGCGATGATCACCAACTTTTTCTCTTCCGGGGCGATCCTCTTCACGCTGCTCGCCGTTGACGGCACGGCGGCGGTGCCCACCTCCATCGGGGCCTGTATCGCGGTGATGTTTATCATGAAAATTGTCGGCGCCAATCTGCTGCGCCTGATCCTGACGTTTACCCATAAAGGAGACGCCGCATGAGTGCCCCACAGTCCAATCCCGTCATTACCGATGTGTTTATCGAAGGCGCGCGCAAAGGCTGGAGCATTGCCACCAGCAGCACGCTGCCCAACGTGGTGATGGCCTTTATCATCATCAAGGCGCTGGAAATTACCGGCGCGCTGAAAGGGCTGGGCACGATCTTCTCCCCGCTGATGGGCCTGTTTGGCCTGCCGGGCGAAGCGGCCGCCGTGCTGATTGGCGGCTGGATGTCGATGGGCGGCGGGATCGGCGTTGCCATCGGCCTGTTTGATAAAGGCATCCTCACCGGCGAGCACCTGGCGATCCTGGCGCCCGCCATCTACCTGATGGGCTCGCAGGTGCAGTACCTGGGCCGCATTCTGGGGGTGATTGGCACCCGCGCCAAACGTATTCCGCTGATGATCGCCCTCTCGGTGGTCAACGCTTTCTTAGCCATGCTGCTGATGCGCATTATTCTCTGAACAGGACGTGAACATGAATCTTGACCATTATATCGAAGAGCTGAAAACCCTGGTGAACGTAGACTGCGGCACCCAGACGATTGACGGCGTCGCCGCTGTTGCAGGCATCATGCAGCAACTGTGGCAGCGCGAAGGCTGGCATACGGAGCAGGTGAACCTGGGCGACAAGGTGGGCCCCGGCGTCTTCGTCAGTAACAAGCCGCAGGCGGAACGGTTCGACGTGCTGCTGGTCGGGCATCTGGATACCGTATTTCCCGCCGGCACCGTGGCCGCGCGTCCGCTGAGCGAGGATGAAACCCGCTTGTACGGCCCCGGCGTCTCGGATATGAAGAGCGGACTTCTGAATATTTTGTGGGCAATGCGCGCGCTTGACGCCGCAGACAACGATCGTCTCGCGATTGCCGTTGCGATGAACCCGGACGAAGAGACCGGATCTGTCCATTCCCATGAGTGGATTGGCGAGCTGGCTAAGCGTTCCCGCTGCGTGCTGGTGTGCGAAGCCGCCCGCGCCGACGGTTCGCTGGTGAAAGCGCGTAAAGGGATGGCGGGCTATCACCTCACCTTTAGCGGCGTGGCGGCACACGCGGGCAATGACCCGGAAAAAGGCCGCTCGGCGATCACCGCGCTGGCAAAGAGCGTTATCGCCATCAATGCGCTGACGGACTGGGATCGCGGCACTACACTTAACGTCGGTGTGATTCAGGGCGGCAGCGCGGCGAACGTGGTCGCGGACAGCGCTGTGGCAGAACTGGACGTTCGCTTCTGGGAAAACGACGAGTATGACCGGGTGAACCAGGCGCTGGAGTTGTTATGTGAACAAGGCTTTTTAGACGGCGTGACCACCACGCTGACGCGGGTTAATCACAAACCGGCGATGGCCGCGAGCGACGCGACGCAGGCGCTGATGCAGCAGGTTGAAGCGGCGGGTAAAGCGGAAGGCATCGACATTACCTGGCAGGCAGTCGGCGGCGGCAGCGACGCCAACCACACCGCCGCGCTCGGCATCCCCACGCTTGACGGCTTCGGGCCGGTTGGCGCCGGGTTCCACAGCCCGGCGGAATGGCTGGATAAAGCGTCCATTGCGCCGCGAATTCGGCTGTTGAAGCGGGTGGTATCGATGTTGTAACAACCGCCCGGTGGCGCTTTGCTTACCGGGCCTGCATGTTTCGTAGGCCGGGTAAGGCGAAGCCGCCACCCGGCACTCCCGCCGCACAATCTAACCCAGCACCATCGTACTCAACCGACACGTACAGCACCGCCGCCCCTGCTCGTCGAACACCACAATCTCCCAACTCTGACTGGAGCGGCCCAGATGCAGCGGCTGACATACGCCGCGCACCTTACCGTGAGAGACCGCGCGGTGGTGCGTAGCGTTCAGTTCCGTGCCCACCACATTCTGCCCGTCGCGGGTCATCAGAAAACCGGCCATCGACCCCAGCGTTTCCGCCAGCGCCGCCGACGCACCGCCGTGCAGCAGGCCAAACGGCTGGTGGGTGCGCGCATCCACCGGCATCTCCGCTTCCAGCGTATCGTCCCCGAGGCGGGTATAGACGATGCCAAGGTGTTCCACCATCGTGTTCTGGCTAGTGGCATTCAGTTCGTCGAGGGATAAATGACGTTTCCAGATCATTACGCCCCCAGCGTGGAGCCGCCGTCCACCACGATATCCTGCAAAGTGATATGGCTGGCGGCATCGGATGCCAGGAACAGCACGGTCGCGGCAATCTCCTGCGGACGGGCAATTTTACCGAGCGGAATGCCGAGTTTGAACTGCTCGCCGAAGCCGCGAATGCGCCGCTGTTCCGCATCATCGCTGGTCCACAACGTGCGCTGCATGTCGGTATCCGTAGAACCCGGCGACACCAGGTTACAGCGTACGCCGCTGCCCGCCAGCTCCAGCCCGACGGTCAGCGCCAGGCTTTTCAGCGCCGCTTTCGACGCGCCGTAGGCGCTCATGCCGATGCGCGGCGTGTGCGCCGCGTCAGAGGCTACGGTCACAATCGCCCCGCCCTGCTGACGACGGAACTGGCCCATCGTCTGCTGGAACAGGTTGAACGCGCCGCCGACGTTGACCGCAAAGGTCTGCTGCCAGTCCTCCTGCGAAAGCTGATCCGTCGCGCCCATACGCAGAATGCCCGCCGCGTTAACCAGCACGTCGAGCCGCTCAAGGCTGCTGAGCAAACGCCCGCAGACATCACTCGCCTGCGCCGCATCCGCCACGTCCAGTGTTTCGGTGGCAAACGGATATTCGCCGTGAGGGAAAGCCAGATCGAACCCGGTCACCTGCGCCCCGGCCTCCACAAATGCCAGCGCGGTCGCATAGCCAATGCCCTTACCCGCGCCCGTCACCCAGACGGTTTTACCGGTAAAATCAAAAGCCATCACTTCACCTCGCGGGAGAGCAGCGCCCACCAGGCATCGAGGGTCGGATTTTTTGCCAGCATCACGAAATCAATGTCGCCGTGCACTTTGCGCCAGCGGGCGGCGAGCGCCATCATCCGTACTGAATCCAGACCGTAGTCGATCAGGTTTTCGTCATCCATCGGCTCGTCGGACTCGTCCAGCAGCGGCAGGATCAGCTCACGCAGCGCGGCCTTCGTTGCCGGAACAGACGGCAGCAGCTCGTCGGTCATCACCACGCGGCCCGAACGTACGGCCACGTATTTCAGCGACATCAGGTGCTCGTCGCGGGTGAAATCCGCCAGCGCGTCGGCGATAAAGAACGGTTTGATGTCGCGCATAAAGGCGTCGGTGGCGGTGGTCATGCAGCCGATGTGGGCGTACACGCCGGTGATCAAAAGCTGGTTGCGGCCGGTCTCTTTCAGCATCTGCTCCAGCGGGGAGCGGTGAAACGCGCTGTAGCGCCACTTCACCAGCACGGTGTCCGCTTCGTCCGGGGTCAGCTCAGCGACGATGCGCTGCTGCTCCGGTGAGCGAGTCAGACCCGGCCCCCACATATCGTTCAGCAGGGCGCGGTCTTCATCGCTCTGATCTTTCGGCTGCGCGGTGTAGTACACCGGAATATTGTGCTCTTTGCAGTACGCGCGCAGTTTAGCGATGTTCGCCACCACCTGCTGCATCATGTCGCTATTTTCGCCCCAGAAATTCAGGAAGTACTCCTGCATATCGTGGATCAGCAGCGCGGCGCGCTCCGGTTCAAACGCCCAGCTTACTTTACTGGTCGGCAGTTCGGCGGCGGTTGGCAGCGCATATGCGGTTAATTTTGGAATAGCCATTCTCTGTTCCTCAGCCCCGGGCGCGTTCAGCAAGCCACAGGCGCAACTGTTTCTTATCAACTTTGCCGACCGGCGTGAGCGGAAGCGCATCCACGCTCTCCACGCGGTCCGGCAGCTTAAATTCGGCAACGCCCTGCTCGCGCAGGAAGCGGCGCACCTCCACCGCGCGCAGCGGCTGTTTCACCACCAGGTACGCGCAGCTTTTTTCGCCCAGCAGGCTGTCCTCCATGCTCACCAGCGCGGCGTGGATCACCGCGTCGTGGCGCAGCAGCAGGTTTTCGATCTCTTCGGCGGCGATCTTCTCGCCACCGCGGTTGATCTGATCTTTCTCGCGCCCCTGCACGGTGATGTAACCCTGCTCATCGATGGCGATCAGATCGCCCGAGCAGTAGAAGCCGTTGGCATCGAAGGCGCTGGCGTTGTGGTCCGGGCTGTTGAAATAGCCGCGGAAGGTGTAAGGGCCGCGCGTCATCAGACGCCCGACCTCCCCGCGCGGCAGCGGGTTGCCGTCCTCGTCCGCCACCCACACTTCATCGTCCGGGCACATCGGGCGGCCCTGGGTATTGATGATGCGCTCCGGCGCATCGTCGAGGGCGGTATAGTTCACCAGCCCTTCCGCCATGCCAAATACCTGCTGAAGCTGGCAGCCAATTTCCGCCGGAATGCGCGCCGCAAGCGTGGCGGAGAGGCGCGCGCCGCCCACCTGGAGCAGCCTGAGGGATTTCAGCTGGGCGTTCCCCGCGCCGTCGGCAATCGCCTGCAACCACAGGCTGACCGCGGGCGGCACCAGCGAGGTGACGTTTATCTGATGCTGCTCAATCAGCGGGAAGCAGAGCGTGGCGCTCGGATCGTTCGCCAGCACCACGCAGCCACCCGCCGTGAAAACGCCTAACGATCCTGGCGAGCTCATGGCGTAGTTATGCGCCGCGGGAAGGGCGTTCAGATAGCGGGTGTGCGCAGTGATACCGCAGATTTCGTTGCTGCGACGGATGCTGTAGTCGTAATCGTTATGCGTGCGCGGGATCAGCTTCGGCGTGCCGGTGCTGCCGCCGGAGAGCTGGAAGAACGCCACTTCGTCGGCGGGCGTCGGGTTCGGGATGAAATTGTCCGCCGGGCGCGCAATCGCCGCCTCCAGCGCATGTTCGCCCTTATCGCCACGCAGCAGCACAACGCGTACCGAGCGATGCGCATCCACAAAGGTGTTGAGAAAATCGTCGCCCGAGAACAGCGCGTGGTCGCGATCGGCAATCAGCACGGCGGGTTTAATCTGCTCCGCGTAGGCGTTGAGTTCACTGCGCTGATGGCTAAAGAGCGCGTTGACCGGCGCGACGCCGATTTGCAGTAGCGCGAAGAAGGTGATGTAGAACTCAGCCACGTTGCCAAGCTGCACCAGCGCGGTCTCCCCGCGATGCAGCCCCTGCGCCTGAAGGGAGGACGCCAGATTCGTCACCGCCTGATTAAACGCGCGGTAGGTGATGCGGCGTTCGCCGTCAATTATCGCGACCGTATCGCTGTCCGCATGGTCCGTCAGGATGTGGGTCAGCGGCAGATCCTGCCAGTAGCCTTTTTCACGGTAGCGGCGGGCAAACTCCTCAGGCCAGCGGGTAAAAGGGATGGTCATGAGTATTCCTTAGTGCAAACCAAACACGTTGAGCATGGTGGAGAGCTTCACGCCCGTCTCGCGCCACTCGCCGACCGGGGAGGAGGCAGGCACAATGCCCGCACCGGCAAACAGGCGAACGGTATTTTGATGCAGCCGCGCGCAGCGGATAGTTACCACCCACTCGCCGTTACCTTCGCTGTCGCACCAGCCGACGATGCCGCCGAACAGCTCGCGGTCGAACGGCTCCAGCTCGGCAATCAGCTCTTTTGCCGCCTGATGCGGGAAGCCGCTCAGCGCGGGCGTCGGGTGCAGCAGGCAGGCCAGCGTCAGGGCGTTCTCGTTTTCACGTGCCTCACCTTCTACCGGCGTGGCCAGATGCCACAGCGTCGGGGTGGTGATGAGCTGCGGGGAAGCCGGCATGCTCAGATGATGGCTACGCGGTTCCAGAATGGTTTTCATTGCCTGCGTGACCAGATCGTGCTCGTGGCGGTCTTTTTCGGAGGCCAGCAGCTTAGTGCCCGCTTCGCGATCCAGCACATCGTCCGGCTGACGGCGCGCAGAGCCTGCCAGCGGCAGCGAGCTAAAGTGCGCGCCCTCTTTGCGCAGCAGCAGTTCCGGGCTGGCGCCCAGCAGCACGCCGCCGTCTTCCAGCGGTACGTGGAAGTTAAAGCTCGCCGGGTTCTGGGCGATAAGACGCTCCATCAGCGCGCTGCTATCGATCTGTTTGTCGGTAGCGATATCAATCAGGCGCGACAGCACCACCTTATTCACCTGCGGCGTAGCGGTGAGCGACGCGGCGCGAGCAACCATCTCCTCGAAAACCGGCTGCGACGGGATCTCGGTGCGCTGTTGCACGTTCAGCGTCTGCGCGCCGGAGGCATAACGTGCGGACTGCTGACGCGCCGGGCGGGAGAAGGTTTGCCAGCGTTGTGGAATAAACAGCGATGACGGTTTGCGGGTATCGAAGGGGATCGCCCCTACCATCACCGGATGGGCAATGCCGCTGTTTTTCGCATTCTGGAAAGCCTGAGCTAATTTCTGCTGAAAGGGACCCGCCGGATCGTCACCGCCGACGGCGGGTTCAGAAAAACGGGCAAAACAGCCGGACGTGGTAAAACTGCGGTAAGGCGACATAAAGAAAAAGCTGTCTGATTGCAGCGTTGTCGCGGTGTGCTGAACTTCCTCAGCCAGGGACGTGTCCATATCATCCTCCTTAAAATGATAAAAGAAGCAATAATGATTATCATTTATATTTTCGTCGGCTAACCTAATCCCACATCGCCCCGCTGTCAACCGTCGGGCAAATAACTTGTGCGACAAACGCTTGCATCCCTTCCCTACAGCCCTGAAAATGAGAAGCATTATCTTCAATAAAATCAGGATGCCGCTCTGTGAAAATCGCTGCCGTTTGCCGCAATGCCCTTCTTTTAACAGGACTTTTTGTTTTAGGACTAACCTCAGCCGTCGCCGCCGACTGGCCGCGCCAGGTCACCGACAGCCGCGGCGTTCACACGCTTGAGAGCAAACCGACGCGCATTGTCTCCACCAGCGTGACCTTAACCGGCTCCCTGCTGGCCATTGACGCGCCGGTCATTGCCAGCGGCGCGACCACGCCAAACAACCGCGTGGCGGATGCGCAGGGCTTCCTGCGTCAGTGGGGCGATATCGCCAAACAGCGTAAGGTTGCCCGGCTGTACATCGGCGAGCCGAGCGCCGAAGCCGTCGCGGCCCAGATGCCGGACCTGATTTTGATCAGCGCCACCGGCGGGGATTCCGCGCTGGCGCTCTACGATCAGCTTTCCGCCATCGCGCCGACGCTTATCATTAACTACGACGACAAAAGCTGGCAGGAACTGCTGACCCAACTGGGGACGCTCACCGGGCAGGAGACACAGGCCGCAGAGCGCATCGCTGCCTTCGACAAACAGCTCGCCAAGGTGAAACAGCAGATGAAGCTGCCGCCACAGCCGGTGAACGCCATCGTCTACACCGCCGCGGCGCACACGGCGAACCTGTGGACGACAGACTCCGCGCAGGGCAAGCTTTTGCACCAGTTGGGCTTTACGCTGGCCGACGTGCCTGCCGGGTTGCACACCTCAAAAAGTCAGGGCAAACGCCACGACATTATCCAGTTAGGGGGTGAAAACCTGGCGACGGGGCTGAACGGCGAAGGGCTGTTCGTGTTTGCCGGCGATCAGAAAGACGTGGACGCGATTTACGCCAACCCGCTGCTGGCGCATCTGCCGTCGGTGAAGAACAAGCGCGTCTGGGCATTAGGAACCGAGACGTTCCGCCTGGATTATTACAGCGCGATGTTGGTGTTGCAGCGTTTGAATTCAATTTTTAAATAAGTGGCACGTTCCCCGTAGGCCCGGTAAGCGCAGCGCCACCGGGCGTTTTGTCGGGTGGCGGCTACGCCTTACCCGACCTACAGGGTTTGCCTGAACCGACGCAACTCCACCAGAACCGCCAGTAAAATCACGCCAACAACGGCTAACACAAACCCGCTGCTGCTCGCCGACGCCACCGGGGTCATTATCGCCCCCAGCCCGCCGAGGATCGCCGCGCCAATCGCATCGCCCGTGACGTTCTGCGCCGTCCACAGGCCGTTAATGCGCCCGAGCATCCCTTCCGGCGTCTGGGTCTGGATCAGGGTGTACTGTAAAAGAGAGCTGACCGCGCTCAGCCAGCCGAAAATCACCAGACACATCACCCCCAGCGCCCACACCGGCATCAGGCTAAAGAAACCAATGGCGATAAACGAGGCCAGCGTCGCCACCAGCATGATCAACCCCGGTCTCGCGCTCTGCGCCAGGTTGCCGCTGGTCAGCGCCCCGAAGGCCGCACCGAGCGGAATGGCGGCGTACAGCACGCCAATCTCTGAGGCGCTCATCTGCCACTCACCCGCCAGCGCCGGATACAGCACGCGCACGGCGCTCGCCATCGTCAGCAGGCCGCCGAGCAGCGCAATGCCGCCAATCAATGGGTTGCTGAACAGGAAACGAATCGCGGCCATCAGGGACTTCAGCGGATGCTCGCGCGGCTGCGGCGGGGGTGGCAGGAGCGGCAGACGCAGTAGCGTCAGGGTGGTAATAAACGTTCCCGCCGCGGCAAGGCCGTAGTTCCACGCCACGTTGCCGGTCGCCAGCAACAGACCGCCCACCATCGGCGAAATCACCGAGCCGAGACGTACGGTGAGCATGGTGATCGCCCCCGCCTGCATCAGGTTCTCGCGCCCGACCAGCGCGGGCGTGGCCGCCAGCAGCGCCGTCACGCCTAACGAAGCAAAAAAGCCGTCCCACAATCCCAGCACGTAAATGGCCACCAGCGACGGCTCCGGCAGCATGGCGTTCAGACACAGCCCGACAAAGCCCACCCCGCAGGTGCCGCGCGCCAGCAGGATCAGCTTTTTACGCTCGTAGCGGTCCGCCAGCACGCCGCCCACCATCAGGCCGATAAACATCGCCCCGCCGGTTAAGGTGACGGATAACCCCACCAGCCAGCTGGAGTGAGTCATGGTCTGGATTTGCACCGGTACGGCCACACCAAGCAGACCGAGGGACAAAATGGAGATAAAGCGAGCGATAAAAACGGCGCGATACGCCGGGTGTGTTTTGAGCAGGCTGAGGTTAAGCAGCCAGGATTTTTGATTCATGACAAAGCCTTGAGTCTATTTCTACCCATTCCATGGGCGCACATGCTAACATAGCCAAATAAGATAGATAACGATAATCACTATCATTATCAAATCATGGATGTTGCTATGTCGTTTTCCTCTTCTGCGGTGCGCGCCCTTGCCGTGCCCGTTTTATTGCTACTGCTAATCCTTGCGATTGCACTCAGCCTGCTGGTCGGCGCAAAACCGCTGCCCGCGTCCGTTATTGTCGATGCGCTATCCGGTACCTGTCAGAGCGCCGACTGCACCATCGTGCTCGACGCTCGCCTGCCCCGAACCCTTGCCGGATTGCTGGCTGGCGGTGCGCTCGGCCTTGCCGGTGCTCTGATGCAAACCCTCACCCGCAACCCGCTGGCGGACCCCGGCATTCTCGGCGTTAACTCCGGCGCCAGCTTTGCCATCGTGCTCGGCGCAGCGCTGTTTGGATTTACGTCCCCCTCTGAACAGCTGGTGATGGCTTTTTGCGGCGCGCTGGCGGCCTCGCTGGTGGTGGCGTTTACCGGCAGCCAGGGCGGCGGCCAGCTCAGCCCGGTACGCTTAACGCTGGCGGGCGTAGCGCTCGCGGCGGTACTGGAAGGCTTGTCCAACGGCATCGCCCTGCTCAACCCGGACGTGTATGACCAGCTGCGCTTCTGGCAGGCGGGTTCGCTGGATATTCGTACCCTTGAAACCTTAAAGGTGGTGGTGATCCCGACGATCGTCGCTGCCGCCGTGGCGCTCTGTTTAAGCCGGGCGCTGAACAGCCTGAGCCTCGGCAGCGATACCGCGACCGCCCTCGGCAACCGCGTGGCGCGCACGCAGCTGACGGGGCTACTCGCCATTACCGTGCTCTGCGGCAGCGCGACCGCCGTGGTCGGGCCGATTGCCTTTATCGGCCTGATGATGCCGCACATGGCGCGCTGGCTGGTGGGGGCGGATCACCGCTGGTCGTTGCCGGTCACGCTGCTGGCGACCCCTGCCCTGCTGCTCTTTGCTGACGTACTGGGCCGCCTGCTGGTGCCGGGTGAACTGCGCGTCTCGGTGGTCAGCGCCTTTATCGGCGCGCCGGTGCTGATCTTCCTGGTTCGACGCAGACGCGGGGGTGGCGCATAATGGCCCCGTCCCGTCGTTTACTTACCAGCGTCGCCCTGCTGGTCGTCGCCAGTCTGCTGCTGGCGGTCTGGAGCCTGCAAAGCGGTGCCGTAACGCTTGATTTCGCGCAGGTCTTTCACGCTCTCACCGGCAGCGCGCCGCGTAACATCACCATGGTGGTCACCGAATGGCGACTGCCGCGCGTGGCGATGGCGATCCTGGTGGGCGCGGCGCTTGGCGTCAGCGGCGCGATATTCCAGTCGCTGATGCGTAACCCCCTCGGGAGCCCGGACGTGATGGGCCTGAATACCGGCGCGTGGAGCGGCGTGCTGGTGGCGATGGTGCTGTTCGGGCAGCATCTTACGGCCATTACCTTTACGGCGATGGCGGGCGGCATTCTCACCTCCCTGCTTATCTGGGCCCTGGCCTGGCGCAACGGCATCGACACCTTCCGTCTGATCATCATCGGGATCGGCATCCGTGCGATGCTGATGGCGTTCAACACCTGGCTTCTGCTACAGGCATCGCTGGAAACCGCGCTCTCCGCCGGGCTGTGGTACGCCGGCTCCCTCAACGGTCTGACGTGGGGAAAAACCTGGCCCGCCGCGCCGCTGATTTTGGTGATGTTTATTGGCGCGTTGCTGCTGGTCAGGCGCATGCGGCTGCTGGAGATGGGCGACGACAGCGCCTGCGCGCTGGGCGTGAGCGTAGAGCGCTCGCGCCTGATGCTGATGCTGGTGGCGGTCTTGCTGACCGCAGCGTCTACCGCCATCGCCGGGCCGATCTCGTTTATTGCCCTCGTAGCCCCGCATATCGCGCGGCGTCTTAGCGGTACCGCGCGCTGGGGATTAACCCAGGCGGCGCTGTGCGGCGCATTGTTACTGCTGGCCGCCGATCTCTGCGCTCAGCAGCTGTTTATGCCTTATCAACTGCCGGTGGGCGTGGTGACCGTCAGCCTCGGCGGGATTTACCTCATCATCTTGCTCGTTCAGGAGTCACGCAAGAAATGACAGATTCAACATTCCGCTTGCGCGGCGAAAACTTGACCCTCGGCTACGGCAAAAAAATCATTGCCCGGGATTTATCCGTGTCCATTCCGGACGGCCACTTCACCGCCATTATCGGCCCGAACGGTTGCGGCAAATCGACCCTGCTGCGCACGCTGAGCCGCCTGATGTCGCCGGTTGAGGGTAGCGTGTTCCTCGACGGGGAGCAGATCCAGCGCTTCGCCAGCAAAGAGGTGGCGCGCCGAATTGGCCTGCTGGCGCAAAACGCCACCACGCCGGGGGATATCACCGTGCAGGAGCTGGTCTCCCGCGGGCGCTACCCGCACCAGCCACTGTTTACCCGCTGGCGCAAAGAGGACGACGAGGCGGTGAAGCGCGCGATGCAGGCGACGGGCATCACCGATCTGGCCCAGCAAAGCGTTGATACTCTCTCCGGCGGACAGCGCCAGCGCGCCTGGATTGCAATGGTACTGGCGCAGGAAACCTCGATTATGCTGCTGGACGAGCCGACAACCTGGCTCGATATCAGCCATCAGATTGATCTGCTGGAGCTGCTGAGCGAACTGAACCGCACGCAGGGGTACACCCTGGCGGCAGTGCTGCACGACTTAAATCAGGCGTGCCGCTACGCGACGCATCTGATTGCGCTGCGCGACGGCGAGATTGTGGCGCAGGGCGCGCCGAAGGAGATTGTGACGCCGGATCTGATCGCGCGGATCTACGGCATGCGCTGCATGATTATTGACGATCCGGTGGCGGGTACGCCGCTGGTGGTGCCGTTGGGCAAGCGTGCGGTCTGATGCCCTCACCCCGGCCCTCTCCCCGTGGGCTGAG
>NZ_NRIQ01000038.1:0-39248 GCF_020224095.1 Enterobacter sp. CCUG 70166 | reverse complement strand
TATATGGGGTTCACTTCACGGAGGCGGCTTTTGCGACGTTTTTGCCGGGTGGCGCTACGCTTACCCGGCCTACGGTTTTATCGGGTGTTGTAGGCCGGGTAAGGCGAAGCCGCCACCCGGCACAACAAGCTAACTCTGCGTCGCCGGTCCCCCAAGGGACTCTTTCGCCAGTTCCTCGGCGGATTTACTCTTCAGCACCGTCCAGATAACCACCGCGCCCAGCAGGTCGAAGATGGCCAGTACCGCGAACAGCGGGCTGAAGCCGATGGTGTCTGCCAGCGCGCCGACCACGAGGGCGAACAGGGTACTTGCGGTCCAGGCGGCCATCCCGGTCAGACCGTTGGCGGTGGCAACTTCGTTACGACCAAACACGTCGGACGAGAGCGTAATCAGTGCGCCAGACAGAGACTGGTGAGCAAAGCCCCCGATACACAGCAGGGCGATAGCCACGTAAGGACTGGTGAACAGGCCAATCATGCCAGGGCCAATCATCAGCAGGGCGCCCATGGTGACCACCATCTTACGGGACACAATCAGGTTCACGCCAAACCAGCGCTGGAACAGCGGTGGCAGGTAGCCGCCGACGATACAGCCCAGGTCTGCAAACAGCATTGGCATCCAGGCGAACATCGCGATCTCTTTCAGGTTAAAGCCGTAGACTTTGAACATGAACAGCGGGATCCAGGCGTTGAACGTACCCCAGGCCGGTTCCGCCAGGAAGCGTGGCAGGGCTATACCCCAGAATTGACGGGTACCCAGGATCTGCCAGACGGACATTTTCTTGCCGTTGTCGGTCTGATGATGAGATTCCTGACCATTGATAATGTAGTCACGTTCTTCGGTAGACAGCTTTTTCTGGTCGCGCGGGTGTTTATAGAAGATCAGCCACGCCATGGCCCAGGCAAAACTCAGCACACCGGAGATGATGAACGCCATTTGCCAGCTGTGCATCACAATCGCCCACACCACCAGTGGCGGAGCAATCATCGCCCCGATGGAGGAACCCACGTTGAAGTAACCGACAGCGATTGAACGTTCTTTTGCCGGGAACCATTCAGAGCTGGCTTTCAGACCCGCAGGGATCATCGCCGCTTCGGCAGCACCTACCGCACCACGCGCCAGCGCCAGCCCGCCCCAGCTGCCAGCCAGCGCCGTCGCCCCGCAGAAGACGGCCCATGCTACAGCGAAGAAGGCATAACCAATTTTTGTACCCAGAATATCAAGAACATAACCTGCAACAGGCTGCATTACGGTGTAAGCGGCAGAATACGCCGCAATGATGTAAGAGTATTGTTGTGTGGAGATATGTAACTCTTCCATCAACGTTGGCGCCGCTGCTGCCACGGTGTTACGTGTCAGGTAGCCCAGCACGGTGCCGAGCGTCACCAGTGCGATCATGTACCAACGTAACCCTTTAATTTTACGCATGTAAAACCTCATCGTTATGTTATTTCCGTGTCGGGACACGGCAACAACTCAACCGTTGCCGGGAGCTGTTCTGTAACGGGAGGGGCGTAACCGGGAACCTGTCCCGGAACGGCCCGAACCTTGCCATAAGTCATCGTGCTAAGTCGGCTTCCGTACCGTTAAATCCGATGTAACAAACACCGGTAATGCATTCCGTCGGCTTATAGTTTGCGACGGCGAAAAGATAACTTGTCATACAACTTTAAAAGGTGAGTGACATCACAAAAGAGTGAATCTTTGTAGGGATATTATGCGGCGTGCGCAAAGCCAGATCTGGCGCGGCCTGCAAGAAGGTTTACCCCTTTGAGGGTAATTTATTTGTCGACGTTTATTGATCTAACTCACGAAAAAAACGTCGGACTCTGGAAATTGGTGTGATAACTTTGCAGCATCTGAACATAAGCTTTCTGACGCTCCCGTAATGAGGAAGACGATAATGACACCGTTTATGACCGAAGATTTCCTGTTAGATACCGAATTTGCTCGCCGCCTGTACCACGACTACGCAAAAGACCAGCCGATTTTCGACTACCACTGCCATTTACCGCCGCAGCAGGTTGCCGAAAATTACCGTTTCAAAAACCTGTATGATATCTGGCTGAAGGGTGACCATTATAAATGGCGCGCGATGCGCACCAACGGCGTGGCCGAGCGCCTGTGTACCGGCGACGCGACCGATCGCGAGAAGTTTGACGCCTGGGCCGCTACCGTTCCCCACACCATCGGTAACCCGTTATACCACTGGACGCACCTCGAACTGCGTCGTCCTTTTGGTATCACCGGCAAGCTGCTCTCTCCCGCCACGGCGGATGAGATCTGGGATCAGTGCAACGAACTGCTGGCGCAGGATAGCTTCTCGGCGCGCAGCATCATGCAGCAGATGAACGTGAAGATGGTGGGCACAACCGACGATCCGATCGACTCCCTGGAGCACCACGCGGTTGTCGCGAAGGACAGCACCTTTGACATCAAAGTGCTGCCAAGCTGGCGTCCGGATAAAGCCTTCAACATTGAGCTGCCGACCTTTAATGACTACATGACGAAGCTGGCGGAAGTATCGGATACCGATATCCGTCGTTTCGCCGATCTGCAATCCGCGCTGACCAAACGTCTGGATCACTTTGCCGCACACGGCTGTAAAGTGTCTGACCACGCGCTGGACGTGGTGCTGTTCGCGGATTCCAGCGAAGCCGAGCTGGACAGCATCCTGGCGCGTCGTCTCTCCGGCGAAGCCCTGAGCGAGCATGAAGTCGCCCAGTTCAAAACCGCGGTGCTGGTGTTCCTCGGTGCGGAATATGCCCGTCGCGGCTGGGTTCAGCAGTACCATATCGGCGCGCTGCGTAATAACAACCAGCGTCAGTTCAAACTGCTGGGCGCGGACGTGGGCTTCGACTCCATCAACGACCGCCCTCTGGCGGAAGAGCTGTCAAAACTGCTGAGCAAACAGAACGAGCAAAACCTGCTGCCAAAAACCATTCTCTACTGCCTGAACCCGCGCGATAACGAAGTACTGGGCACCATGATCGGCAACTTCCAGGGCGAAGGGATGCCGGGCAAGATGCAGTTCGGTTCCGGCTGGTGGTTTAACGATCAAAAAGACGGCATGGAGCGTCAGATGACGCAGCTGGCGCAGCTCGGCCTGTTGAGCCGCTTCGTTGGCATGCTGACCGACAGCCGCAGTTTCCTCTCCTATACCCGCCATGAATATTTCCGCCGCATTCTGTGCCAGATGATTGGCCGCTGGGTGCACGCGGGTGAAGCGCCAGCGGATATCCAGCTGCTGGGCGAAATGGTGAGAAACATCTGCTTTAACAATGCGCGTGACTACTTCGCCATTGAACTGAACTAAGGCCGTTTGAGGTTGATATGCAATACATCAAAATCCATTCGCTGGATAACGTTGCCGTCGCGCTGGTAGATTTAGCCGAAGGGATGGAAGTGACCTTCGACATCCAGTCGGTGACGTTACACCAGGCCATTGGACGTGGACATAAGTTTGCCCTGATCCCCATAGCGAAAGGGGAGAACGTGGTGAAGTACGGTTTGCCCATCGGTCATGCGCTGGCGGATATTGCGCCGGGTGAATACATTCATTCCCACAATACCCGCACCAATCTCAGCGATCTGGACGAGTACAGCTATCAACCTGACTTCCAGGCAGAAGAAGGACAGGCGGCCGATCGTGAGGTACAGATCTACCGCCGCGCCAGCGGCGAGGTGGGGATCCGCAATGAGCTGTGGATCCTCCCGACTGTCGGCTGCGTGAACGGGATCGCGCGTCAAATTCAGACGCGTTTCCTGAAAGAGACTAATGATGCTGAAGGCACCGACGGCGTGCATCTGTTCAGTCACACCTATGGATGCTCCCAGCTGGGTGACGACCACATCAATACCCGTACCATGCTGCAAAACATGGTGCGCCACCCGAACGCGGGCGCGGTGCTGGTGATCGGCCTCGGCTGCGAGAACAATCAGGTCGACGCCTTCCGCGACACGCTGGGCGAGTTTGACCCTGAGCGCGTGCACTTTATGGTGTGTCAGCACCAGGACGACGAAGTGGAAGCGGGCGTTGAACAGCTGCATCAGCTGTACGAGGTGATGCGTCACGACAAGCGCGAGCCGGGCAAGCTGAGCGAACTGAAGTTTGGCCTGGAGTGCGGCGGATCTGATGGCCTTTCCGGCATTACCGCTAACCCAATGCTGGGTCGCTTCTCGGATTACGTGATTGCCAACGGCGGCACTACGGTGCTGACCGAAGTGCCGGAGATGTTCGGCGCAGAGCGCATTCTGATGAGCCACTGCCGCGACGAAGAGACCTTTGAGAAGACCGTCACCATGGTCAACGACTTCAAACAGTACTTCATCGCCCATAACCAGCCGATATACGAGAACCCCTCGCCGGGTAACAAAGCGGGCGGGATCACCACGCTTGAAGAGAAGTCCCTGGGCTGCACTCAAAAAGCGGGCGCCAGCCAGGTGGTGGACGTGCTGCGCTACGGTGAGCGGCTGAAAACGCACGGCCTGAACCTGCTCAGCGCACCGGGCAACGATGCGGTCGCCACCAGCGCGCTGGCAGGCGCGGGCTGTCACATGGTGCTGTTCAGTACCGGGCGCGGTACGCCGTACGGCGGGTTTGTGCCGACGGTGAAAATCGCCACTAACAGCGAACTGGCGGCGAAGAAAAAGCACTGGATCGACTTTGACGCGGGCCAGCTGATCCACGGCAAAGCGATGCCGCAGCTGCTGAGCGAATTCGTGGACACGATTGTGGAATTTGCCAGCGGCAGGCAGACCTGCAACGAGAAGAACGACTTCCGCGAGCTGGCGATCTTTAAGAGTGGTGTGACGCTTTAAGTCGGGTGCGGGCTGGTGCCCTCACCCCGGCCCTCTCCCACAGGGAGAGAGTGCAAATACTAAAAACGGCAACACATGTTGCCGTTTTGCATTTACCTTGTAGGCCCGGTAAGGCGTAGCCGCCACCGGGCTTTTCTTTTTAACTGCGCAGGGCGTTCTTCGCTAAACGCGCATCTTCCGCCTGACAGGCTGCGGCGGTAAACAGCACGTCGGTAGAGGAGTTCAGCGCGGTTTCGCAGGAATCCTGCAATACGCCGATAATGAAACCGACCGCGACAACCTGCATGGCAATCTCGTTCGGAATACCGAACATGTTACAGGCCAGCGGGATCAGCAGCAGAGAGCCGCCCGCCACGCCGGATGCGCCACAGGCACACAGCGATGCAACGACGCTCAGCAGCAGCGCGGTTGGCAGATCTACCGGAATACCCTGCGTATGCACCGCCGCCAGCGTCAGCACGGTGATGGTAATCGCCGCACCGGCCATGTTCACGGTTGCACCCAGGGGAATCGACACCGAATAGGTATCGCGGTCCAGGTTCAGCTTCTCCGCCAGCGCCATGTTCACCGGTATGTTCGCCGCTGAGCTGCGGGTGAAGAAGGCATACACGCCGCTCTCGCGCAGGCAGGTCAGCACCAGCGGATACGGGTTGCGGCGGATCTGCCAGAACACCAGCAGCGGGTTGATCACCAGCGCCACCAGCAGCATACAGCCGACCAGGACGACCAGCAGCTGCGCGTAGCCCCACAGTGCGTCGAAACCGGTGGTGGCCAGCGTCGAAGAAACCAGACCAAAGATACCGACTGGTGCAAAGCGAATCACCAGCTTCACCATGAAGGTCACTGCATTGGACAAATCGTTAACCAGGTTTTTCGTGGTCTCGTTGCCATGACGCAGCGCGAAGCCCAGACCAATCGCCCAGACCAGGATGCCAATGTAGTTTCCGTTCATCAGTGCGGTGATGGGGTTAGAGACCATGCTCATCAGCAGGCCGCGAAGGACTTCCACAATCCCGGACGGCGGGGTGATATCACCGGCCGCGCTGGTCAGGTGCAGCGTGGACGGGAACAGGAAGCTAAACACAACGGCCGTTAAGGCAGCAGAGAAGGTTCCCAGCAGATACAGGAACAGAATAGGGCGAATGTTGGTTTTTTGTCCGTGCTGGTGGTTGGCAATCGACGCCATCACCAGCATCAGCACCAGTACCGGGGCGACGGCCTTCAGTGCGCCAACGAAAAGGGTGCCGAGCAGTCCCGTCGCTTCCGCGGCAGGTTTTGACACCATCGCCAGCAGAATACCCAGTACCAACCCGACCAGAATTTGTTTTACAAGACTGCCCTGCGCCAGGCGCGCAAGCAGGCCCTTAGATTGTGTGCTCATACGTTATTCCTGAGTGAAATTGCGTTCCATCCTGGATGTGCTCTAAGTCACATTTGTATCCGGATGTAAGTATTTGTTTGCCTGGTTGAGTATCAGGGAAAGCAGCGAAAGGCGGAAGCGTAAAATGCTGGATTTTACGTGTTGCGTCATGTTTTTTAACTATTGGTTAACGAAAGTGCCGGGTGGCGCTGCGCTTACCCGGCCTGCATTGCATTTCCCCCTCTCCCCGTGGGAGAGGGGTGGGGTGAGGGCATCAGCCCGCACCGAACGTTGCACTAAGCCTGCTGCTTCTTATCGTGCTGGCGGTTAACCCAGGTATTGATAATCAGCGTCACCAGCAGAATGCCAAACACCACGCCGAGCGAAATGGCGATCGGGATATGGTAGAAATCAACAATCAGCATCTTGATACCGATAAAGACCAGAATCACCGACAGACCGTACTTCAGCATTGAGAAGCGCTCTGCCGCGCCCGCCAGCAGGAAGTACATCGCACGCAGGCCGAGGATGGCGAACAGGTTCGAGGTCAGCACGATGAACGGGTCGGTAGTGACCGCGAAGATAGCCGGGATACTGTCCACCGCGAAAATCACGTCGCTCAGTTCGACCAGAATCAGCACCAGCAGCAGCGGGGTGGCGAACAGCAGGCCGTTCTTACGCACGAAGAAATGCTCGCTCTCGATCTTGTCCGTCATGCGCAGATGACCCCGGATCCACTTCACCAGCGGCTTATCACCGATACCGGTATCGTCTTCTTTCGCCAGCGCCATTTTGACCCCGGTGAACAGCAGGAACGCACCAAACACGTACAGCAGCCATTCGAACTGGGTAATCAGCCAGCTACCGGCGAAGATCATGATGGTACGCAAAATGATGGCGCCCAGCACGCCGTATACCAGCACGCGGCGTTGCAGGGCCGCAGGCACGGCGAAGTAACTGAACAGCATCAGCCAGACGAAGACGTTATCAACCGCCAGCGCTTTTTCAATCAGATAGCCGGTGAGGAAGGCGAGTGCCTGAGGATCGGCCACCGCGCGACCTTCGGTTGAGGCCAGATACCACCAGAAGGCGGCGCAGAAAAGAAGTGAGAGGGTAACCCATACCAGCGACCAGACGGCGGCTTGCTTAACGCTCATGCCGTGTTCGCCGCGACGACCCTGCAAAAAGAGGTCGATCGCCAGCATGATGAGCACGACAACCGCGAATCCGCCCCACAGCATTGGAGTGCCGACAGAATGCATACTATTTTCCTTACACATAAAAAACAAAAACGGCTATGGTCAGAAGACGATAGCCGTTAGCTTTTTATGCATAGACCTCGCCTTCCGGCAAGGTCTCACTTACAACCACGAAGGTTGCCCGGCGACCGGATGCGGTTTTGCACGCATCGTAATGACGATCCACCGGCGAAGAAGTTACTCCCCTTTGCAGGTAACAAATTATGTCAGACCATCGATTTCGTCAATGGTCTGCACGATTTCATTACACAGCTTTACGCGACGGCTTCCACATTCACGCCGTCTGCGGGGAAGATTACGCCGGTCTGTCGGCGGATCTCCGTTTGCAGCTTCGCCGTGGTGCGGCTGATCGCCAGTCCCGGGTGGTTCACTTCGTTGTCTTCTACCAGACGGGCGAAGACCTCTGCCTCATAAAGCATAGTGTTAATATGCTGAGGCTGCGTCAGCTCCTGCGCTTTTCCGCCGCGCGGAACGATGCTGAGCTTCTGGCATTCGGAGATTTTTTCGATCACCAGCGAGCCGTCTTCGCCCTGAATTTCGCTTGGCAGCA
The DNA here is from genome assembly GCF_020224095.1 of Enterobacter sp. CCUG 70166. Classification (NCBI taxonomy): domain Bacteria; kingdom Pseudomonadati; phylum Pseudomonadota; class Gammaproteobacteria; order Enterobacterales; family Enterobacteriaceae; genus Enterobacter; species Enterobacter sp. CCUG 70166. The sequence continues at coordinate 31,258 of NZ_NRIQ01000038.1, read as the reverse complement.
CGGAGTCGCTGACCTTCGAGTGCTGCAACGTCACGCTGAAATCACCGTAGTCCAGCACCACAACGCCGTGTGCATCCACGCCGCTCTCCAGCAGGCTGGCGGTGGCCGTCACGCCGTGTGGTTCCCCCCACAGCGCAACCGCAGAGGCCAGGCAGTAAAAACCGATATCCATAATCGAGCCATTCGAGAAGGCCGGGTTAAAGGTGTTCGGGTTTTCGCCGTCCAGATAGCGCTGGTAGCGCGAGGAATACTGGCAGTAGTTGATAAAGGCTTTACGCACTTTGCCAATTTTCGGCAGGGACTGCTGCAACAGCAGGAAGTTGGGCAGGCTGGCGGTTTTGAACGCTTCAAACAGCACCACCTGGTTTTCTCGGGCAAGCGCAATGGCGGCTTCCACTTCGTGGATATTCGACGCCAGCGGCTTCTCGCAGATCACATGCTTTTTATGGCTGAGGAACAGCTTCGTTTGCGGGAAGTGCAGAGCATTCGGGCTGGCGATATAGACCGCATCAATGGCGTCGCTTTGCGCCATCTCATCGAGCGAGGTGAACAGATGTTCAACCAGGTAGTCATTCGCAAAACTTTGCGCCTGCTCAAGGCTGCGGGAATAGACTGCGGTGAGCTTATATTTGCCGGTTTCGTGGGCGGCGTCGACGAACTGGCGCGTGATCCAGTTCGTACCGATGACTGCGAAACGTATCATAAACGTTTACGTACTCCGTAGCAGGGAACCTAAAGCCACTGTAGCACGTCCTCATGACATTTCGCGTGCGCTACTGCGCATTACTCTTTAACGATAAATGCGTCAGCCACAAACGGGTATCAAACTCCAGCTGGTGGTACTGCGGCTCCATATGGCAGCACAGGGAATAGAACGCTTTGTCGTGATCTTTCTCTTTCAGGTGCGCCAGCTCGTGCACCACGATCATCCGCAGAAAGGCTTCCGGCGCATTGCGAAAGATGGTCGCGACGCGGATCTCCGCCTTAGCCTTCAGCTTGCCGCCCTGCACGCGGGAGATGGCGGTATGCAGGCCGAGCGCGTTTTTCAGCACGTGGATCTTGTTGTCGTACATCACCTTGTTGATCGGCGGGGCGCTCTTCAGATACTGGCTTTTCAGATCCTGCGTATACTGCCAGAGGGCTTTGTCAGTCGCGAAATCATGCGTGCCCGGGTAGCGTTTTTCCAGCACCGCGCCGAGCTTTCCCCCGGCGATCAGGTCGCGAACCTGGGATAGTAATTGCTCCGGATAGCCCTGGAGATAAGTCAGCTGGTTCATCAAAACCCCAAAATAGTGTGAAAACGGGTATACTCACGCACCCTTTTCAGGGATACGCCAAATTTTACCATTCAGGAGGGCCGATGAGCCACTTAGACAACGGTTTCCGTTCACTCAACCTTAAACGTTTCCCGGAAACGGACGACGTGAACCCGCTTCAGGCGTGGGAAGCGGCGGATGAATATCTGCTGCAGCAGTTGGATGAGACTGAAATCCGCGGCCCGGTTCTGATCCTGAATGACGCGTTTGGCGCGCTGGGCTGTGCGCTGGCGGAACATGCGCCTTACAGTATCGGCGATTCTTACTTAAGCGAGCTGGCGACGCGTGAAAACCTGCGTCACAACGATATCGACGAATCCAGCGTGAAGTTCCTCGACAGCACCGCGGACTACCCGCAGGCGCCAGGGGTGGTGCTGATTAAAGTGCCCAAAACCATGGCGCTGCTGGAGCAGCAACTGCGCGCGCTGCGTAAAGTCGTGACGCCAGAAACGCGCATCATCGCGGGCGCCAAGGCGCGTGATATTCACACCTCGACGCTGGAACTGTTCGAGAAAGTGCTCGGCCCGACCACTACGACGCTGGCCTGGAAAAAAGCGCGCCTGATCAACTGTACCTTCAGCGCGCCGGAACTGGCCGACGCGCCAGAGACCCTGAGCTGGAAGCTGGAAGGGACCGACTGGACCATCCACAACCACGCGAACGTCTTCTCCCGTACCGGTCTGGATATCGGCGCACGCTTCTTTATGGAACATCTGCCGGAAAACCTGGAAGGGGAGATTGTCGATCTCGGCTGCGGTAACGGCGTGATTGGCCTGACGCTGCTGGCGAAGAACCCGGAGGCCAGCGTGGTGTTCAGCGACGAATCTCCAATGGCGGTGGCTTCAAGCCGTCTGAACGTGGAAACCAATCTGCCGGAGGCGCTGGATCGCTGCGAGTTTATGATCAATAACGCACTGTCCGGCGTAGAGCCTTTCCGCTTCAACGCGGTGTTTTGCAATCCTCCGTTCCACCAGAAGCACGCCCTGACGGATAACGTCGCGTGGGAGATGTTCCACCACGCGCGCCGCTGCCTGAAAATCAACGGCGAGCTGTACATCGTGGCGAACCGCCATCTGGACTACTTCCACAAGCTGAAGAAGATTTTCGGTAACTGCGTCACCATTGCGACCAATAACAAATTCGTGGTGCTGAAATCGGTGAAGCTGGGGCGTCGTCGGTAAGATCGCTTTGCCTGGCGGCGCTTCGCTTGCACAGGCCTACGGTTTCAAATGCCCGGTGGCGCTTCGCTTACCGGGCCTACAATGGCCTCGGACCCGTAGGCCCGGTAAGCGAAGCGCCACCGGGCGATGCCGTTAAATACTCAGCGCCAGTTTTGTCCCCTGCGCAATCGCCCGCCGCGCATCCAGCTCCATCGCCACGTCGCACCCGCCAATCAAATGTACCGTTTTCCCTGCCTCACGCAGCGGATCGGCCAGATCGCGCTTCGGCTCCTGCCCGGCGCACAAAATCACATGATCCACGTCCAGCAGCTGCGGCTCACCGCCGATCAGAACGTGTAGCCCGTCGTCGTCGATCTTCTGGTAGTTCACCCCCGGGATCATCTTTACCCCGCGCGAGAGCAGGGTGGCGCGGTGGATCCAGCCTGTGGTTTTCCCCAGCTCTTCACCCGGCTTGCTGGCTTTACGCTGGAGCATCACGATCTGACGCGGGCTTTTCGGCAGCTGCGGACCTTCCGGGCGTAAACCGCCGGACTGACTGAGACTGGTATCAATGCCCCATTCCACGCAGAACTCAGCGATGTTCTGGCTGGTGGCTTCGCCCGGCTGGCTTAAATACATCGCGGTATCAAAACCGATCCCGCCGCAGCCGATGATCGCCACCTTCACGCCAACCGGCGCTTTGTCGCGCAGCACGTCCAGATAGCTCAATACCTTCGGATGATCGATGCCTTCGATCGCAGGGGTGCGGGGGGCGATCCCACTCGCGAGGATCACTTCGTCGAAACCGATCAGATCCGCCGCACTGACAAGCTGGTTGAGCCGTAGCTCGACACCCGTCACCTCGATCATCCGGCGGTAATAGCGCAGCGTTTCGTAGAACTCCTCTTTGCCGGGGATCTGTCTGGCGATAGTAAACTGCCCGCCAATTTCCGCCAGCGCATCAAACAGCGTCACGCTGTGCCCGCGGGAAGCGGCGTTCACCGCGAATGCCAGCCCCGCCGGACCAGCCCCCACTACGGCCAGACGCTTCTTGTTGGTCGCAGGAACGATCGGCATTTTGGTTTCATGGCAGGCGCGGGGATTCACCAGGCAGGAGGTGACCTTGCCGACGAAGATCTGATCCAGACACGCCTGGTTACAGCCGATACAGGTGTTGATCTCATCCGCACGGCCGCTTTGCGCTTTGGAGAGCAGTTCGGCATCCGCGAGGAACGGACGCGCCATCGACACCATATCGGCGTCGCCGCGGGAGATCACATCGTCCGCCACCTGCGGATCGTTAATGCGGTTAGTGGTCACCAGCGGAACGGAGACTTTGCCTTTCAGCTTGCGCGTTACCCAGCTGAACGCCGCACGCGGCACCGGCGTGGCGATGGTGGGGATGCGCGCTTCGTGCCAGCCAATCCCGGTGTTGATAATGGTGGCACCGGCGGCTTCAATCGCCTGCGCCAGCTGCACGGTTTCGTCGAAGGTGCCGCCGCCTTCCACCAGGTCGAGCATCGACAGGCGGAAGATGATAATAAAATCCGCACCGGCACGTTCACGCACCGCGCGCACCACCTCCACGGCAAAACGCATGCGGCGGGCATAGTCACCACCCCATTCGTCGTCGCGCTGGTTGGTACGTGCGGCGAGGAATTCGTTGATCAGGTAGCCTTCTGAGCCCATCACCTCCACGCCGTCGTAGCCCGCTTCCCGCGCCAGCGCGGCGCAGCGAGCAAAGTCATCTATCAGCGCCAGGATCTCGTCATGGCTGAGGGCATGGGGAGTAAAGCGGTTAATCGGTGCCTGAATAGCCGAGGGGGCAACCAGGTTCGGCTGATAGCTGTAGCGCCCGGTATGCAGAATTTGCAGGGCGATTTTGCCGCCCTCGTTGTGAACCGCGTCGGTCACCATGCGGTGGTGCGGCAGTTGTGACGCATCATTCAACACCGCGCCGCCCTCCATCGTCACCCCGGAAGGGGCAGGGGCTACGCCGCCGGTGACAATCAGCGCCACCCCGTGGCGCGCGCGCTCGGCATAGAAGGCTGCCAGACGTTCAGCCCCGTCCGGACGCTCCTCCAGCCCGGTGTGCATTGAGCCCATTAACACGCGGTTTTTGAGGGTAGTGAACCCCAGATCGAGAGGGGCGAATAACGACGGGTAGCGGCTCATAGTCTCTTCCAGTGTAAAATTATTGTTATGTGGTCGGATGAGTTACTAATTTAGCCAGCGGCGGCAGAAAGGTAAAAGCGGGATCGAATGATTGTGATAGATCTCAAAGAACTTCACCCCTCACCCCGGCCCTCTCCCCAGAGGGGAGAGGGTGAAAGGCCGCACGGAGCAGTCCCCTCTCCCCTCTGGGGAGAGGGTGAAAGGCCGCACGGAACAGTCCCCTCTCCCCTCTGGGGAGAGGGTTAGGGTGAGGGGCGTGTGTCGCGCATCAGGCCCGGCGCCTGCCACATCGACGTTGTCAGCCCGCTGTCCACCAGCCCGAGCTGGTCCGCGTATACCGCCTGCCATTTCTGCATCATGCCGTCGTACAGCTCGCGGTGCTGCGGGTTTGGCGTGAACTCGCGGCTCCACTTCACCAGCCGCTCGCCCGTCGAAGCCATATCCGCGAACAGCCCCGCGCCAGCTCCTGCGGCAATGGCGCAGCCGAGCGCCGTTGCCTCTTTGACTTCTGGCACGCGCACCGGCAGGCCGGTGACGTCGCTTAAAATCTGGCTCCACAGGGCGCCCTTTGCGCCGCCGCCGGCAAACACCAGGCTCTCAAACGTCACGCCGGAGAAGCGCGAAATCTGCGCCAGGTTGCAGGCCGAGACGATCGCCGCGTTCTCTTCCAGCGCGCGGAACAGCGTCGCTTTGTTGCACTTTTCCGGGTCAATGGAGAGGTTAATAAACGACGGCGCGGCGTGGTACCACTGTTTGAAATGCATCGCGTCGGAGAAGATCGGCATCACCCCGTGGGAGCCCGGCGGGACGCGGCTCGCCATCTCTTCGAGCAGGGAGTAGGGGTCCATTCCCATGCGTTCGGCAATCAGCTTCTCTTCGGCGCAGAAGGCGTCGCGGAACCAGCGCATGGTCAGCCCGGTAAAGAAGCTGATCGACTCTGCCTGCGCCATGCCGGGGATAACGTGCGGGTTTACGCGGATGTTCATCTCAGGGTCGGTGCGCACCTGCGGCAGGTTCACCACCTGTTGCCAGAAGGTGCCGCCCAGCACCGCCGTTTGTCCGGCGCGCACCACGCCCAGCCCCAGACAGCCCAGCTGCACGTCGCCGCCGCCCATCACCACCGGGGTGCCCTCGCGCAGGCCGCTCTGTTGTGCGGCTGCTTTGGTGATGGCCCCCAGCACGGTGCCGGTCTCTTTTACCGGGGAGAGGATATCGGCGCGCAGCCCGGCCATGTCGAGCAGCGCCGGACGCCAGTCGCGGGAGAAGAGATCCAGCACGCCCGTCGTGCCCGCATTGGACGGGTCCACCGCCAGCTCGCCGGAGAGCTTCGCCGCCAGCCAGTCGCTGATCATGGTGATGGTGGCGGCTTTACGATAAATATCCGGACGATGGTGCGCCAGCCAGAGCAGGCGCGGCATGGCGCTGAGGGCAAGCGTCTGGCCGGAAACGTCATACACTTCGGATTCAAACCGGTAATCGTGGATCTCTTTGAGTTCGGCCACCTCGCGGCTGGCGCGGGCGTCGACGTTGGCGCAGGCCCAGATAGCCTCGCCGTTGCGGTCGTACAGCACAATCCCTTCGCGCATCGAACAGCAGGCGACGGACTGAATATCCGCCGCGCTCAGGCGCGCGCGCTCCAGCGCCTGATGAATACACCGGCAGGCCAGCTGCCAGTTGGTGTCGAGGTCGAACTCCATCGAGCCCGGCACGTTCTCGACGCTAAGGTGTTTCCACTCGGCCTGGCCAACGGCAATCTGGTTGCCCTGCAAATCGAAAACAACGGCGCGAACGCTGCCTGTCCCTGCATCTAACGCTAAAAGGTAACTCATGAGCATGCCTCATTGTTAGCGCAGGGAGGGCTCTTAAATGGCCAGAGCCAGCACCGCGCGGGCTGTCGTCTCTTCCGTCACCAGGCAATTAATACGGCGGCCCTTCAGTGCGGCATAAATCGCATCGGCTTTCTCTTCCCCCCCGGCCACGCCTACGATGGTGGGCAGCTGTGCCAGTTCATCGAGCGTGACGCCCAGTAGTTCTTTGTGGATCTCCAGCTCCTCGACGCATTCCCCTTCGGCATTGAGGAAATAGCCAAGGATATCGCCGACCGCGCCCTTGCGGGCGTACATCAACTGTTCACCTTCGCTGATATAGCCGGAGCGCAGTATCGTCGCGTCACGGCGCTGGTTCACCGAGCCAATGCCGACCACCGCCACGTCAGCGGCGGTGGCGGCGAGGATCACGTCCCGCACGCTGGTTTCGCGCTTTAAGATCCCGGCGACTTCAGCGGATGACACGCGAAGCGGGGCAGGGATCATGCTGACGCTACAGGCCGCATCCAGCTGGCCGATACCGGTCATATACGGCCCCACGCCGCCGGAGAGCGTCACCAGGCGGATCTGCTGTGAGCTGATAAAGCCGCTCAGGTGTTGCAGGCTGCTCATGGTGGTTTCACCGAAGCCCACCGCTAACAGCTGGCCGGGCTCCAGCACGCCCATCAGCGACTGGGCCGCGCCAATGCCTAACCGCACGTTCATCGGCGGCGTATTCAGGGCGGGCATCACGCGCACCAGCTTCAGGCCAAATCGTTGTTGCAACTCGGTTTCCAGCGCCAGGCAGCCCTCGTAGCGGGAGTTTATCTGCACGCGGATCACCCCGGACTGACGGCCTTTCTCCAGCAGGCGGGAGATCTTCAGGCGCGGCAGCCCGAGCCGCTCGCCGATGTCGTTCTGGGTCAGCCCGTCGTGGTAGTAGCACCAGGCCACGCGCGCCACCAGCTCCTCTTCCGCCAGTGCCAGCCCGGCAAACCGTCCTTCTTCCGCAGTGCGTTTATCGCTCATAGTTGAACTCTTATAAAAATTTAGATCATATGTTCGTGATGGTGCGGCGTGAAAATGTGAGCCACGCGACAAAACGGATCTTTTCGATCCTTTCCGGTTTATCTGAATCTCAATCGATAAAACTGTGATCCCTGCACGGTTGTAAATATAGTTCACCGTCTACGCTTTTGAACATTATTAAATCTAAAAATCATTTGTTCAATAGCGGAGCGATGATGACACCACTTCTCGAGGCACGTGACATCTGCAAACAGTTCTCTGGCGTGCCTGTGTTAAAAGGCATTGATTTCACGCTGCTTGCTGGGCAGGTGCATGCGCTGATGGGCGGTAACGGCGCGGGAAAATCGACGTTGATGAAAATCATCGCCGGGGTTGAAACGCCGGATCGCGGTGAGCTTTCTGTTGCGGGCGAGTCTTTTGCACGGCTTACCCCGTCGCAGGCGCACCGGTTAGGCATTTATCTGGTGCCACAGGAGCCGCTGCTTTTCCCCAACCTGACGGTGTGGGAAAACATCCTGTTTCGTCTGCCGCGCGAACGAGATCGGGAAAAGCGGCTGGCGGAGAAACTCCAGCAGCTGCAATGTCAGCTTAATCTCGATGCCGCTGCCAGCACTCTGGAAGTCGCGGATCAGCAGATGGTGGAGATCCTGCGCGGGCTGATGCGCAACGCCAGAATTCTGATCCTCGACGAACCCACGGCATCGCTCACGCCGGGCGAGACCGAACGCCTGTTTCGCCAGATCCGCGCGCTGCAGGATCTCGGCGTTGGCATTGTTTTTATCTCGCACAAGCTGCCGGAAATTCGCATGATTTCGAGCCACGTCTCGGTGATGCGCGACGGCGCGGTGGTGCTGAGCGGCGAAACCGCGCACTTTGACGATAACGCCCTGATCGCCGCGATGACGCCGGTCAGCCGGGAAAAGTCGCTAAGCGATACGCAAAAGCTGTGGCTGGCGCTGCCGGGCAACCGCCGAACCCAGGCGCAGGATTTCCCGGTGCTGCGGGTGGAGGATCTCACCGGGGAAGGGTTTATCGATCTCAGCCTTGAGATTTACGCCGGGGAGATCGTCGGTCTGGCCGGGCTGGTGGGGTCCGGGCGTACCGAGTTTGCCGAAACGCTTTACGGCCTGCGTCCGGTACGCGGCGGGCGGGTGTGGCTGGAGAACCAGGAGATCACCGCCGATCCGGTCAGTTCCCGTCTGGAAAAAGGGCTGGTTTATCTGCCGGAAGACAGGCAGGTGTCCGGCCTGTTTCTCGACGCGCCTGTCCGCTGGAACACCGTGACGCTGAACGAGCCGTCGCTCTGGCAGCAGCGAAAGCGGGAGTCTGCGGTAGTGGAGCGTTACCACCGGGCGCTGGGGATCAAGCTCAACCATGCGGATCAAACCGTGCGCATGCTCTCCGGTGGTAATCAGCAGAAGGTGCTGCTGGCGCGCTGTCTTGAGGCCAATCCGCTGCTGCTGATCGTCGATGAACCGACGCGCGGCGTGGACGTATCGGCGCGCGCCGATATCTACCAGCTGCTGAAAAGCGTGGCGGCGCAGAACGTGGCAGTGCTGATGATCTCAAGCGATCTCGATGAATTTCCCGGCCTCGCGGATCGGGTGCTGGTAATGCATCAGGGCGTGCTCAGCGGCGAGCTGCCGCGCCACGCCGTCAGTCTCGACCGGATGATGGCGCTGGCGTTTGGAGGGCAATCATGAAGATCTTACTGAAAAACCGCGAGCTGAGCGCGTTTCTCGCCATTCTGGCCCTGTTCGCCGTGCTGGTGGCGCTGAACCCGTCCTACCTGAGCTTACAGACGCTGGGGATGATCTTCGCCAGCTCGCAGATCCTGATCCTGCTGGCCATCGGCGCGGCGCTGGTGATGCTGACCCGTAATATCGACGTCTCCGTCGGCTCCATCGTCGGGCTGTCCGCCATTGCCGTCGGCGTGGCGCTCAACAGCGGCTACAGTCTGCCCGTTTCCATTCTCTTCGCGCTGTCGATTGGCGCGCTGGCGGGGGCGTTCAACGGTTTTCTGGTGGTGGGGCTGCGCATTCCAGCGATTGTCGCCACCCTCGGCACGCTGGGGCTGTATCGCGGAGCGATGCTGCTCTGGACCGGCGGGAAGTGGATTGAAGGGCTGCCGCCGGGGCTGAAATCCCTCTCTGAGCCTGCCGCCGTCGGCATTTCTCCGCTCGGCATTGTGGTGTTGATAATCGTGGTCACAGGCGCGTGGATACTGTCGCGCACCGCCTTTGGCCGTGATTTCTACGCCGTGGGGGATAACCTCGCCGCCGCGCGTCAGCTGGGCGTGGCGGTGAACCGCACCCGCATGATCGCCTTTACCCTCAACGGCATACTCGCGGCCTGCGCCGGGATCGTCTTTGCCGCGCAGATTGGCTTTGTGCCCAACCAGACCGGCAGCGGGCTGGAGATGAAGGCCATCGCCGCCTGCGTGCTCGGCGGCATCTCGCTGCTGGGCGGCACCGGCACGCTGATCGGCGCCTTCCTCGGCGCGTTCTTCCTCACCCAAATCGACACCGTGCTGGTGCTGTTCAGGCTGCCGGCCTGGTGGAATGACTTTATCGCCGGGCTGGTGCTGCTGGGCGTGCTGGTGCTCGACGGGCGGCTGCGTCAGGCGCTCTCACGGCATCAGCGGGCGCTGAAATACAGCCGTTTCCAGCCGGGTAACAGAGGGGGAAAGCACGTCACCCCGTTTCCCAAACGCAACAAAGAGGTGGCGTAAATGAGGCTTAACTGGGAAAGCGCGCTGCTGATTTTACTGGTGCTGGAGATCCTGCTCTTCGGCGCCATCAACCCGCGCATGCTCGACATCAATATGCTGCTGTTCAGCACCAGCGACTTTATCTGCATTGGTATCGTGGCGCTACCGCTCACGCTGGTGATTATCAGCGGCGGGATCGACATCTCCCTCGGCTCAACCATCGGCCTGTGCGCTATCGCGCTGGGGGTGATGATGCAGGCAGGGTGGCCGATGGCGGTCGCCATCCCGCTGACGCTGCTGCTCGGCCTGCTGTGCGGACTGTTGAATGCGGCGCTGATCCACTACACCGGTATCAGCCCTTTAGTGATCACCCTCGGCACGCTCTACCTCTACGGCGGCGGGGCGCTGCTGCTCTCCGGCATGGCGGGCGCGACGGGCTACGAGGGGATCGGCGGCTTTCCGGACAGCTTCACGGCGTTCGCTAACCTCACGGTGTTGGGCCTGCCGATCCCGCTGGTGCTGTTCGCGGTGATTACCGCTTTCTTCTGGCTGATTACCCATCGCGGGCGCTTTGGTCGACATCTGTTTTTAATTGGCCAGAATCCGCGCGCGGCGCGCTATGCGGCGCTGTCGGTGAACGGTATGCCGTATGCGCTGTACGGCCTGGTGGGCGTGGCCTCGGCGATTGCCGCGCTGGTGATGGTCTCCTATTTCGGCTCCGCGCGTTCGGATCTGGGGCGCGATTTACTGATGCCTGCGCTCACCGCCGCCGTGCTCGGCGGAGCGAATATCTACGGCGGCTCAGGTTCGGTTGTCGGTACGGCGCTGGCGGCGCTGCTGGTGGGGTACCTGCAACAGGGTTTACAGATGGTTGGCATCCCCAACCAGGTGTCGAGCGCGCTGTCAGGGGCGCTGCTGGTTGTGGTGGTGATGGGGCGTTCGCTGAGTCTGCACCGTGAATGGGTGCGTTCTCTCTTCAGAAAACTATCCGGAGCGTAAGATGAAAACAAAACTGCTCGTCCTGGCAATGGCCCTCAGCTTCGCTTCGGCGCAGGCGGCGGACCGCATTGCCTTTATCCCGAAACTGGTGGGTGTGGGATTCTTCACCAGCGGCGGCAACGGCGCGAAAGAGGCGGGGAAAGAACTTGGCGTGGACGTGACTTACGACGGCCCGACCGAGCCGAGCGTCTCCGGCCAGGTGCAGCTGATCAATAACTTCGTCAACCAGGGCTATAACGCCATCATCGTCTCTGCCGTGTCGCCGGACGGTCTCTGCCCGGCGCTGAAGCGCGCGATGCAGCGTGGCGTGAAGGTCCTGACCTGGGATTCCGACACCAAACCGGAGTGCCGCAGCATTTACATCAACCAGGGCACGCCGGAACAGCTGGGCGGCCTGCTGGTGGAGATGGCAGGCAAGCAGGTCACCAAACCGAACGCGAAAGTGGCGTTCTTCTACTCCAGCCCCACCGTCACCGACCAGAACCAGTGGGTGAAAGAGGCGAAGGCCAAAATCGAGAAAGACCATCCCCAGTGGCAGGTCGTCACCACGCAGTTTGGCTATAACGACGCCACTAAATCCCTGCAAACCGCCGAGGGGATCTTAAAAGCCTATCCGGATCTGGATGCGATCATCGCCCCGGACGCCAACGCCCTGCCGGCGGCGGCACAGGCGGCGGAAAACCTGAAGCGGGAAGGGGTGGCGATTGTCGGCTTCAGCACGCCAAACGTGATGCGTCCGTACGTTGAGCGCGGCACGGTGAAAGCCTTCGGCCTGTGGGACGTGGTGCAGCAGGGCAAAATTGCAGTCAATGTCGCCGATCGTTTGCTGAAAAAGGGCGATCTTAACCCTGGCGACAGCGTGGAGGTGAAAGATATCGGGACGCTGAAGGTCGAGCCGAACAGCGTGCAGGGCTACCAGTATGAGGCGAAGGGCAACGGCATCGTGCTGCTGCCGGAGCGGGTGGTGTTCACCAAAGAGAACATCAACAAATACGATTTCTGACGGGGGAGCAAATGGCTGATTTAGACGACATCAAAGACGGCAAGGATTTTGGCATCGGTACGCCGCAGCAGAATGTGCCGTACACCCTGAAGGGCTGCGGTTCGCTCGACTGGGGCATGCAGTCCCGGCTTTCGCGCATTTTCAACCCGCAGAGCAACCGCACGGTGATGCTGGCCTTTGACCACGGTTACTTTCAGGGACCGACCACCGGCCTTGAGCGTATCGATCTCTCCATCGCGCCGCTGTTTGGCGAAACCGACGTGCTGATGTGTACCCGCGGCATCCTCAGGAGCCAGGTACCTGCCGCGACGAACAAACCGGTGGTGCTGCGCGCCTCCGGCGGTAACTCGATTCTGGGCGAGCTGTCTAACGAGTGCGTGGCGGTGGCGATGGAAGACGCGCTGCGCCTGAACGTCTGCGCGGTGGCGGCGCAGGTCTATATCGGAAGCCCGTTTGAACATCAGTCGATCAACAACATCATCAAGCTGGTGGATGCGGGGGCGCGTTACGGCATGCCGACGCTGGCGGTGACGGGCGTGGGTAAAGAGATGGCGCGCGACGCGCGCTATTTCTCGCTCGCCAGCCGCATCGCTGCCGAAATGGGGGCCCAGTTCGTCAAAACCTACTACGTGGACGAGGGCTTTGAAAAAGTGACCGCCAGCTGTCCGGTGCCGATTGTTATCGCGGGCGGCAAAAAGCTGCCGGAGCATGAGGCGCTTGAGATGTGCTGGCGGGCGATTGACCAGGGCGCGTCCGGCGTGGATATGGGGCGCAACATCTTCCAGTCCAGCGCGCCGCTCGCCATGCTGAAGGCGGTGAAGAAAGTGGTTCACGAGAACATGAGCGCCCGGGAGGCGTTCCAGTTCTGGCAGGAAGAGAAACAGGGAGAAGCAAAATGAACGTGACGCTGGTGGAAATCAACATCAAACCCGAGCGAGTGGATGAGTTTCTGGAGGTGTTTCGCGCCAACCACGAGGGAGCGATCCAGGAACCGGGCAACCTGCGCTTTGACGTCTTGCAGGACCCGAGGGTGAAAACCCGGTTCTTTATCTATGAGGCCTATAAAGACGAAGAGGCGGTGTTGGCGCATAAGCAAACGCCACACTATCTGGCGTGCGTGGACAAGCTTGAAGAGTTGATGTCAGAGCCGCGCAAAAAACGCTGCTTTGTGGGGTTGTTGCCGGAGTAGCGTTTTGCCCGGTGGCGCTGCGCTTACCGGGCATACGGGGGGATGGTGCGGTGTTTGCCCGGTGGCGCTGCGCTTACCGGGCCGACATCTGCAGTATGTTGTAGGCCGGGTAAGCGTAGCGCCACCCGGCGTTTTTTACGCCTCTTCCACGCTCACCCGCAGCGCCGCCAGCGCTTTGCGCGCCGCCTTCAGCACCTGCTCACACTGCTCAATGGTGAGCGTCAACGGTGGCTCAATGCGGATGGTTTTCGAGTTGTTGAGCGTTCCCGCCACCAGTACCCGCTGGCGGAACATCTCGCTTGCGAAGCTATAACCGGTTTCGTTATCAACGAACTTAATCGCCATCAGCATCCCTTTCCCGCGTGCATCCTGTACCAAATCCGGGTATTCCCGGCCCAGCTGACGGAAGCCGTCCAGCAGCATGTCGCCTTTCTGCTCCGCCTGCGCAGGCAGGTTTTGCTCCAGCAGCACGTTGATGGTGGCCAGCGCTGCCGCACAGGCCAGCGGGTTACCGCCAAAGGTGGTGGTATGTAAGAACGGGTTGTCGAATAGCACCGAGAAGACCTCCTCAGTGGCGACCGTTGCGCCAATCGGCATCACGCCGCCGCCGAGCGCTTTCGCCAGGCATAAAATGTCTGGCTGAACGTTCTCATGCTCGCAGGCGAACATCCTGCCGGTACGCCCCATCCCGGTCTGCACTTCGTCGAAGATCAGCAGCGCGCCAAACTCATTGCACAGCTGACGCACGGCGGGCAGATAGCCCTGCGGCGGGAGGATCACGCCTCCTTCGCCCTGAATCGGCTCCAGGATCACCGCCGCCACGTCGTCGCCGGTTTTACGGCATTCACTCAGCATGGTGCGCATGGCGTTGATGTCGCCGAACGGTACGTGGAGGAAGCCCGGCAGCAGCGGCATAAACGGTTTGCGGAAGGTGGATTTGGCGGTCGCAGACAGTGCGCCCAGGGATTTCCCGTGGAACGCGCCGCTGGTGGCGATAAAGGTGAATTTCCCGTGCGGCGACTGGTACGCTTTGGCGAGTTTAATCGCCGCTTCGACCGATTCGGTGCCGCTGTTGCTGAAGAAGCTGTATTTCAGCTTACCGGGCGTTAAGGCTGCCAGCGTTTTCGCGAGCATGGCGCGAAGCGGATCGAGCAGTTCCTGGCTATGGAGAGGTTGTTTCGCAAGTTGATTCTGTACGGCGGAAACCACAACTGGATTACGGTGCCCCACGTTGAAAATACCAAAACCACCCAGGCAATCGATAAACTCCTGTCCCTGGGTGTCGACAAGCGTATTCAGACTCCCCGCTTGCCACTCTACGGCTCCGTAATCCCCGCCGGCGGTAACAGATTTGCGATACTCCAGAAAACCAGGATTCACATGCTCTTTAAAGTAATCAATGACCTCACGGTTAAGTTGTTTCATCTCCTCATGATCAAGCGTTCGCTTTTCAATGAGATTCAGTGCGTGCGCGGTACAGGCAAGAGCCGAGGCGCTGGAAGGTAACCTGTTCAAAATATGCTCCCGGGGATCGCGTATCACATGATACTGAGTTAAGTATTGCAGGGATTACGCCACCTCAGATGCCTTAACAAAAATCGGGATAAACGCCAGGTGAAATCAAAGTTGCACAATATTTAATCATGCCATCGCGCGCCGCACGGGATAAGGGATAACGAGCCGGGGATTGGGTTTCGTCAATTGCACTGCTCCAGGGCAGGAAATGCGCCTTAAGTGTGCGCCGGGGGATCATGCTTTGTAGGTAGTTGCGTGTCGAAAGTATTTTAAATCAATTAATTAGAAAAGCGTACGAAAAGTGCGGTTTAACCAAGATTTGCGATCTCAATCATATTTAACAACTAAAGATAAATTTTTTATCGCCGAAAAAACATAAGCCACAAAATTAACATTCAAATAACCTGCAAGGGATGCTCACTATGTCCTCTCCTGACTATGTCACCCAGAATGAATATCCGCTGGACGATGACACCACGCTTATGTCGACCACCGACCTCCACAGCTACATGACCCACACTAACGACACCTTTGTGCAAGTGAGTGGCTTTACGCTTCAGGAGTTGCTCGGGCAGCCGCACAACATTGTGCGCCACCCGGATATGCCGAAAGCGGCTTTTGCCGACATGTGGTACACGCTGCAAAAGGGCGAGCCCTGGAGCGGGATTGTCAAAAACCGACGTAAAAATGGCGATCACTATTGGGTACGCGCCAATGCGGTACCAATGGTGCGTAACGGTCAGATGACGGGCTATATGTCCATTCGTACCCGCGCCACCGAGGACGAGGTCGCCGCGGTGGAGCCGCTTTATAAGGCGCTCAATGAAGGACGTAGCAAAAAACGCATTCATAAAGGGCTGGTGGTACGCAAAGGCTGGCTCGGCAAATTACCGGCGATGCCGCTGCGCTGGCGCGTGCGTAGCGTAATGGCGGTACTTTTTGCGGTGATGGCTGCAACGCTGGTTGCCAGTGCCGCAGGCTGGGCTTCGCTGGTGGCGGCAGCCGTGGTGATGCTGCTTGGCACCCTGGTGTTTGAGCAACAGATTATCCGCCCGGTGGAAAACGTCGCAAGGCAGGCGCTCAGGGTCGCTACCGGCGAGCGTAACAGCGTGCAGCATCTTAACCGCAGCGATGAACTGGGGCTGACGCTGCGGGCCGTCGGACAACTGGGGCTGATGTGCCGCTGGCTTATCAACGACGTCTCCAGCCAGGTGGTGAGCGTGCGCGACGGCAGCGACAGGCTGGCGCAGGGTAATGAAGATCTCAACGACCGCACGCGCCAGACCGTGGCTAACGTGCAGCAGACCGTGGCAACAATGAACCAGATGGCGGCGTCGGTGCAGAGTAACTCTGAGACCGCAGCCGAAGTCGACAAGCTGTCGATGGCTGCCAGCAGCGCGGCCACGCAGGGCGGCACCGTGATGCAGACCGTGGTGAAAACCATGGATGACATTGCCGACAGTACCCAGCGCATTGGCTCTATTACCTCGCTTATCAATGACATCGCCTTCCAGACCAATATTCTGGCGCTGAACGCCGCGGTTGAGGCGGCACGCGCGGGCGAACAGGGGAAAGGCTTTGCGGTGGTGGCGGGCGAAGTGCGTCATCTTGCCAGCCGCAGCGCGAACGCGGCTAACGATATTCGCAAGCTGATCGACGCCAGCGCCAGCAAAGTGCAGTCGGGCGCCGATCAGGTCCACGCCGCGGGACGTACCATGGATGATATTGTCGAGCAGGTGAAAAACGTCACGCAGCTTATCGCGCAGATCAGCCACTCCACCTCCGAGCAGGCGACAGGCCTGACAGAGCTGACCCGTGCCGTGGCAGAACTGGACAGCATTACGCAGAAAAATGCTGACCTGGTCGAAGAGAGCGCGCAGATTTCCGCGATGGTTAAGCACCGGGCCGGACGTCTTGAAGATGCGGTTACCGTGCTGCATTAAGAAATGCATGCTTCGATAAAGCCGTTTATTCCTCCGGGGTAAACGGCTTTTTTGTTTTTCAGAATAAGTTATGTTGTTAATGAAATATTAAGTAACTAAAAAAAGTACCCGATTTTTAATTGCTACGCCCCGGATTTATTGAAAGTGAGAAATAAAAAAACGATCAAAGTCATAAAGTTAGCGAGTTTCCTACCGATAACAGCGATCGTCTGAGAAATAATCACATCGATGGGGTAAATATGTTCATACATGACGTAAAGATCGGCACGAAATTATTTCTGGCGTTTGGATTATTTATTGTCCTGATGGTCGTCAGCGCAAGCTTGTCTCTGATGAGCCTGAATCGGGCAAACAATGGAATGCAAACCATTCTTACCAGCGACTATCCAACTACGGTAAAAGCGAACCAGTTAATCGACAACTTCCAGGAATTTATCAGCACGCAGCAGCTCATGCTGCTGGACGAACAGGGAACGTACACGACGCAATCAGAACAGCGTCTGAAGGCGATAAGCGAGCGCATCACCGCAATCCTGAGCGAGCTGGACAACGCTCTCAAGGATAAAAAATCCCAACAGGTGCTGGCGGACATCCACGGCGTACGCCAGCAATATCTTGACTCGCGCTACCGCATTTTGCAGTCCGTGCAGAATAACGACCGTGCGGGCGCGATAAACGAGATGATGACCAACACCCTGGACCTGCAACAGTCTTATAAAGCGAAAGTGCAGGCGCTGATTGCGATCCAGGATCATGAAATGCAGAGTGCGGGCGAGCAGGTGGAAGGCGATTTCCGCACTAATCGTCTGCTGCTGATCCTGATTACGCTTTTCAGCGTCGCGGCAGCCAGCCTGACTGGCTGGTTCATTGTGCGATCCATTACCCGCCCGCTGAACGACGCGGTGAATTTTGCGGAGGCCATCGCCGATGGCGATCTCACCGGCAGCATTACCTCGCACGGTAAAGATGAAACCGGACTGCTCCTCACCGCATTGATGGAGATGAAAACGCGCCTGCTGGAGATTGTGCAGCAGGTGCAAACCGGATCGGAAAACATCTCCAGCGCCGCCGCGCAGATTGTCGCAGGCAACCAGGATCTGGCTGCCCGCACGGAGGAGCAGGCCAGTTCCGTTGAGCAGACGGCCGCGTCGATGGAGCAGATTACCGCCACGGTGAAGAACACCGCGTCCCACACCGGAGAAGCGACGAACCTGTCTGCCGATGCGGCTGCCGTGGTCAAAAACAACGGCGAGATGATGAAGCAGGTCACCAGTAAAATGCGCCTGATTAACGAAACATCGAACAGGATGTCCGACATTATCGACCTGATCGACGCCATTGCCTTCCAGACCAACATTCTGGCGCTGAACGCGGCGGTCGAAGCGGCGCGCGCAGGTGAGCATGGTCGCGGCTTTGCGGTGGTGGCGGGTGAGGTACGCCAGCTCGCGCAGAAAAGTGCAACATCTGCGAGTGAGATCCGCCAGCTGATTGAAAGCTCCACAAGCCAGACGCAGGACGGCATGAACCTTGTGGAGAAAGCCAGCGGGCTTATCAACGGCATGGTCGGCAACGTGGAAGAGATGGACGTCATCCTGCGTGAAATTCGCCAGGCCAGCCATGAACAGACGGAAGGTATCTCGCAGATCAACAGCGCGATTGGCCTGATAGACGCCACCACCCAGCAGAACTCCGCGCTGGTGGAGGAGTCCGTTGCGGCAGCGGCATCCCTTAACGAACAGGCGATGCACCTGAAAGAGCTGGTCCGCGTGTTCCGCGTGAGCGACGGCGTGCTGGCTTAATCCAGCTGGGAGATCTCCAGTGCCGCGTGGTCAATCACGCCGATAATCTGTTTTAACTGTGCGTCGCTGAGTTCTCCCTGATTAACCTTCAGATCCAGAACCGCTTTGAAGTTATCCAGCGCCCGCTTCATCTGTGGGTTTTTGCGCAGCTGGAACCCGACGGAGCGCGCCTTGATACGCGTCTGGATCTGCTCCAGCTGTTCCCGATTGTCATCCAGCCATTGCTGCCCGGCGGCGTTAATTGCAATCCGCTTACGGCCGTTCTCTTCTTCGGTAATGGTGATCAGCGCCTGATCCTGCAAGTAATCCAGCGTCGGGTAGATCACGCCAGGGCTTGGCGTGTAATGTCCCTGCGTCAGGTTCTCGATCTCTTTAATCAGCTCATAACCATGGCTCGCGTTGCGGGTCAGGATATCCAGGATCACCAGCCGCAAATCACCATGGCCAAAAAATCGTGGCCGGCGTCCGCCGCCGTCGTGTTCGTGTCGCATGTTTCTTCCTCAATTTGATATATCTAAACTATATCTAAGATATATTCAGATGCAATCTAAAAGATCTTGATTTCTGAGTTAATAGCAATCATTATCATTAAAAATTCATTCCGATATATCGTATTCACCTGAGAAGGGCATCAACATGGCATCTACCCGTTACCCTCAACGTGTCCGCAATGACCTGCGTTTTCGTGAGCTGAACGTGATGCGAACTGAGCGAGTCAGCGCAGGATTTCAGCGCATTGTACTAGGCGGCGAGGCGCTGGAGGGCTTTAGCTCTCGCGGCTTTGACGACCATACCAAAGTCTTTTTCCCGGCACCGGGCACCCCTTTCGTGCCGCCTGTGGTGACCGATGAAGGCATCGACTGGGGCGACGGGGTGCGTCCGCAGGCGCGTGACTACACCCCGCTGTACGATGACGAAAAACACGAGCTGGCGCTCGATTTTTTCGTGCATGATGGCGGCATTGCCAGCAACTGGGCGGTAGAGGCGAAGGTGGGCGACAAGCTGACCATCGGCGGTCCGCGTGGTTCGCTGGTGGTGCCGGAAGATTACGCCTGGCAGTTGTACGTGTGCGACGAGTCGGGTATGCCCGCGCTGCGTCGCCGTTTAGAAAGCATCGCAAAACTGCCTGTTCCCCCGGCGATCCACGCCATCGTCACCGTGGGCGATGCGGCGTACCAGGACTATCTGGCGCACCTGAGCGGGTTCAACATCACCTGGGTTATCGGCCACAACGAGCAGGCGGTAGCCGACCATCTTGCAGCGCTGGCCGTGCCGGAAGAGGATTACTTTATCTGGCTGACCGGAGAGGGGAAGGTGGTGAAACGCCTGAGCCGTCAGTTTGAAACCGACGCAATTGACCCACAGCTGGTACGTGCCAGTGCGTACTGGCACGCCAAATAATCAGGCTGCGGGATCCAGCTGCGCTTCGCTCACCTGATGTTCGAGCGAGGCGCATACCTCTCTCAGCGCTTTCTCCTGCTGGGCAAAGTAGGCTTCCATATTGCTGAGCGACGAGACGAGCAGCCAGGACTCTTCCTTCTCCAGCTCTGCCAGCTCGTTCACCAGGGTGTCGATTTGCTCACGCACCTGCGCCATTTTTTTGCGAATACGTTCCAGGTCGTTCAGCCTGTCGCTCGCCATCATCGGTTCAAACCCTTGTTGCAGACGGGCGACCAGCGAGCGAATGGCCTTCACGTCGCCGCGCTGTTTGGCCTGGTTGAGTTGCACCATCATCCTGTTGGCTTCCTCTTTTAAATCATCGGCAACCAGATCCGGGTGGCATAGCTTGCTCGCCTGACGCCAGAGCCGCTTCAGCTCGTTCCGATCCTCTTCAGAGAGAGCCTTGCCTTTACCCAGGCGCACTTCGGCATCATGATGCTGTTCGCGATACTTTTTGTACTCTTCGTTGGCCTCATCGCGCGCCTGACGTGCTGGCTCTTCTTCACGCGTTAAACTGTTCTCCAGCTCCATCGCTTCGGCCAGCAGGTTGGCAATCAGATTACTTTGCTGCTGAAGATGCTTGCGCGCCTCTGCCGCCTGAACGGAATCCGCAGGCAGATCTCGCCAGCGCCGGGTGAGCGTTGTCAGAACCTCTACGGCCTGCGCCATATAGCCCTGGCAGCGGCGGTAATCCTCTTCCCGACGACGCGTCTCCGCCTGCTGACGACGCAGGTTAAGCTCCGCCAGCGTTTTACGCAGGGCGAGGATCTGCTGCATCAACGGCCCGAGGCGGGAGAAATAGAGATCGTTGAACTCATCAAGCTGCTGTACCCGAGCGTTACGGCGATCAATCAGATCGCGCAGACGCTCTTCCAGAGCTTTCAGCTCCAGCTTGCTGGCCGCCAGCTGCGGGTCACGCCACGGGGTAACGGCGCGCTGGCTTTGCAGCCAGGCGGTGATAGCGCGAAGGGCTGCGGTGTAATTTTTCTGCTCAAGCGCCGCGACGATGGACAGGAGATTATCGTCAAAGGCTTCCTCTTTGAGACGTTTCAATTGGCTCCGGATGATGTCGTCATCTTCCAGCTCAATGGCATTTTTAATGATTTCTAGCCGTTTGATCGGTGTGCTCATGATGCCTTTCGCTCTGGCGCTTAAGTATTTGAGTTAAGGTTAGTTGTTGTAAAAGCTACTGGAAATAATACACACGGATGATGATCGGCGCGATGGGGGATTTCTTTAGTTTTTAGGGTTTGTGAAAAAGTGAGAGTTATTGAATCTTCCTTCTGGAACGGGGAGCACGGGGTTAAATGTGACCTTAGAGTTCACTTTTGAATGCGTGAGCCGAAAAACTCGAAAATTTGGGGTTCTGGAGGCATGCAGCGGCAGCGGTACGCCGCAATAACTGCCAGAGAATGCTTAACAGCATTAAGCATGATTAAAATACCCCAAATGTATAAAAAGTGCGGAGAGCTGGCACCAGGTGATCGCGCGGGGTGTTGCCATTGAGGGGAGGCTACGTGCTGGCAAACCGAGGGGGCGAAAGAATTGGCACTAAAAACAATACAGGGCGGATTAACCGCCCTTTTTTTACGCTGTAACCCGCTCGTTCCACGCGTCCGAGTATTGGATGTTCCCATCGCAATACTTCCAGGTGATCCGCTCATAGCGGAGCTGTATTCCCTCATTATGATTGTGTATCTGTAACGCTGGCTCTTTACAGTTATGCATGACGGGGTTAATGCTGACTACCCGGACGTTTTCAAGCAGCATATTGAAATATTCAACCTCCTGGCCCGCATCGTTGATTTTATACCACTTGATCTCTGCGCTTTTCAGCGTTTGGCCGGTGGCTACCGCTTTGTAGAGATACGGGCTGGAGCTATCAAACTCTTTTTCAATTACGAGCGGCGCGTGTAAGCGCGTGCCGGTGATCTTGCCTGTGTTACTATCGGTCGGAACTAACAAGCCGTGACTAAAAGAGAGTATCTCTATACTACCTTCTCTATTTTGAACATCCACAGATCCCTTAATCGGGTTGCCGCCATCATCCTTAAGCCATAGATAAGCAGGAATAGCCATTTTTAAAACTCCATTTCCATTGAGGGTAAACCCTCATTAATGACTAAATACGGATCGCAGGTGATACAAATTGTGTTATAGGTTCGTGTTATTTAATTTCGTTACTTATTGATGTTGCAAATAAAATTAATAAATTGATCTTCAGCAATACGCGTTACCGTTATTGCTCTTATGTTGCCCTTTTTGCCTGGCAGAAAGGAAGAATGATGGCATGTATACCGATTTATCCACCCCGCGGGCTGGAGATATTGCGCGAACACATAAGGCTCGCGCGGGCGCGTCACGAAGTCCAGAATATGGCCGCCCCGCTTACGTATACGTGGTTTTATGAGCGAGTAAGAAACGGCGGGCCGTGGGATTACAAACAACAAAAACGGGCTTATGCTGACTTCGGGAATTTCCATTACGGCGCTGTGGGTTATGCAGCGTGCATCCCTGCAAAGATTTTGCTTATTGCTGCCGGCGCGGCGCAGTGGAAAGCCGGCACATCAAGACCCGAATGGGGTAATTTCATGGGGGCCCCGCCGTTTGGTGATGATCCGATTGACCAATTTTGGATAAAGCAAGGCATCGACTATGTTAAACAGCATCACTTTTAGGACGCTGCACTGGATCGCCACTATTCTTATGGCCCTGGCGGTCGCGGGATACTGTTATTTCCAACATATACAGCGTTTAACTGTTAGTGATCGGCTATATCAAGTTCGCCAGCTCACGCCCCGGACCTGGTTATACATTACTGAGTATGACGGCTCGAACATGACCACCGGGGAAGTGTATCGTTATTTTTTAGCGAGTAAGATTGACGGTGATCCGCTGGTGGCTCTCGAAAAACAACATATCGCGCCCACGCTTACAGCGAATACCGCCCGCGCAAAAGTTGAAGGCATAGGCAACAATATCTCATTTACTGTTCACGGCACAGTGTACAGCTTTACAACGTCCGCATTTTTTTATGATGCTGAGGGAATAGCGGCCGTGCCGTCAATTGACTTAACGGCCCGCGGCGAGAGCTGGGACAAGGGGAAATTTAGTCGATAGATAAATATTTATTTAAAAATCCCTTGCGGTCGGGTCAATGACCCGATGAGCAGCGTGTAAGTTTTCACGGCGTACCCGTGCGATATTGGGAAACAGCAGCATCCACCGGGCAAAGGTCTGCCCCACATCAGCCAGGCGATTCAGCAGCGGATATCCAGCCAGACAGTGGCGGCGATACACCGATCTGGTGTTGCGCTGGTTTACCGGGTACGTGGAACGCTCAGCAACCTGCTGAAAGCGACTTTCAGCGTCTGTTTGTTCGTAAACTGGTCGGCGTATTCGAACGCCTCTGGCCATGTTCCTTCCAGCCCCCCACGCTGCGCGACGTGGCTAGCTGGCTGACAGAGCACAGCGGCCTGACCTTCAGCGTGCCGGATGCAGATTATTTAGACCGTCCGATCCCACATTTCACCCACAGCGGAACGGGGTATCAGCTACTGGATAATCTCGGAAAGACCTTCGGCATACAGCGCTGAGCTGCCTGATGTTGTGCGCAGGCTGCACACCCGCGCCGGTTGCGCCTCCGCCGGTCATTGTTTACAGCGCCTGCCCGAAAGTGAGCTATTGCCCGATGCCGGGAACCCGGATAAAGACACACCTGTTTATTCAGTTGTACCGCTACCGATTCCTATGGCGGGTAATGATTCGGGGATGTTCCAGTTTCCGCCCGAAGGGACGCTGGTTGAGATCGCTTTCACTGGCGGACGGCCGGATAAGCCTTTTGTGCGGCAGACCGTGCCGGACGGAACCAGTCTCCCGGATATCCAGCCAGGCGAGCAGCTGCAACAGCAGCGTGCGGAAGTGTCGCAGCGCGTCACCCAGGCGGGTGACTGGGTGAGGCAGACAGACCAGACGATCAGTGAAACCTCTATGGCGCGGGTGGTTAAGGCCGATACAGAACAGCGGGAGCTGGTCAGCCGCGAAACCACGGTTAAGGCCACGGATAAAATTACCGTGCTGGGCACGTCCACACTACTGGCCGGAGCCATTCAGCAGGTGTGTACGGGGGATTACAGCCAGGCAGTCAATAATCGCGTGGCGAGTATCGGCGGCAATGATGAAACAGACATAGCCGGGAGCAAGACAGTCACAACGGGTAAAGACCTGGTTGAGAAAATTGGCCAGATACCTAAAAGCGTGGCGGCCGTGCAACAGCAGATTATTGCCCCGGTGGTGTGGATTGGCTCTGGCACTATCAACGTGGCACAGCTGATGCTCGACACGCTCGACGTGGTTAAAGAGCTGGCAGAGCAAACGGCAAGCCACACGCACAGCAATACGGGAGCACCGACCAACGCGGGAGCCATCCGGAACACGGGAACGAAAGCGGACACGCTGAACGGCAAATATTCCCCGGTGATTGGCAAGTAAATCAGTCCAGAACATAACCCGCGTAAGCGGGTTTTTTGATGCCCTTCATCCCCTGGCGGGGATATCTCTTTTCTTACCACTTAAGCGGCTATCGCTACGCGCTGTCAGCGGCGCTCTGGCGCGTTCAGCCTTTTCGCACACTCAGAGCCACCCTTAAAACAGATCGTGTCCACAGCGGGGCGCTGGCGCGTCACAGCATGGCCAAAAAATCTTTCACAGACCAAAATCGCACTACACCGCACCCGCCTGCGGTTTTTGGATCATAAAAATTTTTCAGTTTTATTTTTCTACAAACCAGACCGCCAGACCGCGCCAGTGCGGGCGGTCTTGCGTAAAACCAGAACTGAAAAGATTGAAAAAAATTTCAGTGTTTTTCACTTTTATGGATCTGTGGAGGATCTAATGAAATTCGTAACTATCAGATAGTTAATAACATTTTAGATTTTATGTGAAAAAAGAAGATCAAATTGTGAGAGGCGAAAAACTCAGGGAAAACCCGCACGGTGAGAGCTGGCGCGGGTTTGGTGGCAGGAAGTCACTTTTAAAAAACTGAAACGTGTAGCAGTGCCTGTTTCATGCTGCATGTAATTTGTTCGGTATGACATGCAAAGTCTTTTCGCTGTAGACGGTGGTGTTACTGGGAATGTCTTTGTTCACAAATGACATAGCGCCGATTACAATGTTGTCACCGATGCGAATCTTATCTGAGATGATACAGGAATTCGCGCCAATGCTGACATTGTTGCCAATAACAATGGATATCGGCTCTTTATGAATACTAGCACCGGTAATGCCAATCGTTGTGTTCTGTCTGATACGCAAAGAGTGGCCGATGACAGCGGAGCCGTTTATCACTATCCCGTGATGGTGGGAAATCACCAGTCCGGGTCCGATGTGTGCCCCTAACTGAATCTCAGTTCCATATTTGAAAATGAGGTTTCTGTTTATCTTCGCAGCTCGTTTTTTCAGGAAGTTACTGTCTGAATGATGCCAGTACGAAGCAATGCGCCACCAGAAGTGGAAACGGCGATTGGGGCATTTGATAGCTTTATGCAGCACCCTGAACCATGAAAATGTTTTTGAACTCATCATTACTTCCCGGCGCAAGCATTCATGCAAATGTTCTAATTGTAATTTTTTATCCATATCGTCTTATCCCTTAGCATTTGCGCGGAAATTTAAATGTAAAAGGTGTGAAAGGCAATCTTGAGTTTCCCTTTATCAGACGTATTTTTAGCCCGAATTTTTGCAAACGATGCTTGATACATGACGCAATCGGTAATGTGAGGGGACAAAAAGGGGACATCCGCAATCCCAACAACAAAAAAGCCACTCAATAGAGTGGCTTAACTGGATGATTCTAAAGCTAAAATTTGGTGGCCCCTGCTGGACTTGAACCAGCGACCAAGCGATTATGAGTCATAAAATCGGCATGCTTCTAATCGTTCGCTATTGACGCTTATTGTATTTTTAATTGTCTATAATCAATCAGTTATGATGTTGTTTTTGTTTCTGATTGGTTGTCTCGTCTCCTCATTGTACTATCGTTACCTGACCCATTACCTGACCCAAAATGGGCATCGGGTCAGGTAACGCTTATCCTTAGAAAGGTAACCTCATGGCCGCTAATCTTACCGAGACTGCTATACGCGGATTGAAGACAAAAAGCACGTCGTACTACGTGTGGAGCAACAGTGCTCAGCGTGGTACTGGCAGGCTTGGCGTCAAGGTTCAGCCTTCAGGCAGCAAAGTTTTTTATTTCCGTTACTACGTTGAGAAAGGGAAGAAAGAGAAATTCATTCAGTTGGGCATCTGGCCTGAGATGAAACTGGTGACGGCCAATGAGCTGGCGAAAAAATATGGTGCCTGGCTTGTTGAAGGAAAAGAGCCGCAGCAAGAGCTTGAGCAACAGCGCCTGGCCGAACAGCACATCATGCAGATCCATCGTTCTCAAGGATCGTTTGAAGAACTGGTGCATGGTTACGTTAATAAGATGAAGCTCGACAATAAGCGGACCTGGGCCGATGTTCTGAAGCGTCTTGAAAAAGAGTGCTATTCAGTCATTCCTCGAGAGACCAAAGCGAAGGATGTCACGCCATTACAGATCAAAACCATCCTCTCAGGCATTATCCAGCGAGATGCGGTGGTCCATGCGAACCGAATTCGTTCCTACCTGATGGCGGCATTCAACTATGGGCTTAAAGCCGATAACGATCCGATGAATACCAGCGTGGGCATTACGTTCGGGCTTGAAGTTAATCCGGTATCGGCCATACCAAAGCAATCCTCGGCGGAGAAAGTTGGTGACACATGGTTAACGCTGGAAGAGCTACGTATTGTCATGGAGCAGTTCGACCAGGCAACTAACGTTGGGTCGTTGATGCAGCATCTTATTCGCTTCTGTGTTTATGCAGGCGGGCAGCGCCCGTTTGAAATGATTGCCAGCCAGTGGAGCGCAATTGACTGGCAGCAAAAAACTTTACTTGTAATAGCAGATGTATCGAAAAATAAGCGTGATCATCTGGTGCCATTGACAGAATCGGCATTACAGGAATTAGCATCAGTGAAAGAGTTGACTAAGGAAAGTAACAGTCCTTATATTTTCCCTCTCTCGACAGACGGCAAGCGACCGGTGCGTACCGACAGTCTGGCGCGTTCCATCATGTATTTTAGGGCCTTTAATCCTGAGTTTAAAGTATTCACGGCGCGAGATTTGCGTCGTACCTGTAAAACGCTGATGGGGGAGGCCGGGATCAGTAAAGAGATCCGAGATCGTATCCAGAATCACGCTTTGAATGATGTCAGCTCGAAACACTATGATCGCTATGATTACCTGACTGAAAAGCGCAGGGCGCTTGAAATTTGGGAGGAACGGGTTAATAACTATCAGCGACACCAGGAAAACAACGTGGTAAGTCTCTTCAAAAGAACATAGTAAGTTATACTCCCGAGTAGTGAAATATAAGATGGATCACTTTTTAGGGGCGATTGCTGTGTCAGGCGACACTTAATTTGTTATTATCGACAAATGATAAGTGTCTGCCTGATGGGAGAGAGGGATGAATTCTAATTTTTTTTCGTTGTCAAAAATAACTGATCAGCATATCGTTCAGAAAATACTGGATGCATGGTTTTCTAAACGTATACAACTTTTTTTGTATTTTGGCGGAAATGGCAAAAAATGTAGATTGTCACGCTGTATTTCGCCTTCGCTACATATAGGCGGAGAGCAGCTTATTAGTAATGGGGATGAATTTTACCTGTCAGAAGACAGTAAGGCACATTCAATTTTAAAATTCATCCCTGACCTGCCGCTAAAATCGTACTTGAAGATAACTAAAGGTTTTAAAATATCAAGATCAATTCAAGGTGAGTATTTCAACTATGAATACGCAGGGACTGCATTGGGATATTGGGTTGTTGTCCCGACTAAACTAGCAGCCTTTAATAATGGTAATTATATTCTCACTGATAAAGAGTCATTTAGTCTTAAGGCTGATTCATCTGGTGCGGTATATGTCTATAGTGTTTACGATGAGGACTATTTGATTTTTGACGGTGATAACGGCATCAATAATGATGATCTCTATATCGATGTTAATGTGCTAAAGTCCGTCTTTCCTTCATTCAACCCTGATGATAAATTTAATGGCGTAACAGATGAGAAAAAATAAAAAGAGGCTGTTTTTGAAACTAAAAAAGAGAATTTTGCTGTTTGTTTGCTTATGCATGAAACTGTCGTGAGGAACAATGGCGTTCCTGTTGTCAGTAAATTTAAAGTTGATTATGATGAAATGTGGAAAGCAAATATATCAGAAAGTACACTTCTTGAATGGTTTGAAAAACCAGCTGCATTTACAGATAGAAGGCAAAGAATTAAGGGCGAAAAAATAAAAGGTCTATATTTGTTTATGACTATGTTCAGTCAAAAATATGGAAGTGGCTCCAAAAGTAAAACCGCTATAATTGCAGATGAACTCAACAAATTGGCGGCCTCGGACGATTTTCAGTTCCCGGTCGCATTCACTACAAGTGATGTCAGAAAGTGGCTTAAGAAACCCAAAAACTAAGCGCTTACTAAGCGCATCTCCAAAAGTGCATCACTTTCCAAATCTCCCGTCCTGAAACATGATTGTCTCCATCGAAACCACAGGAGGCAATCATGCACAATTCTTTTACTCAACCTACCCCCGAGCAGCGTTTACAGGCTTTACAGAACTATGGCGAGAGGTCAGATCGTCTGGTTCGTGAACGTGAACGCCAGCGTATCACATCAGTATCACGATCTACAGCATGGAAACTTGAACGAGCAGGCCGCTTCCCTTTACGTAAGTCGATTGGGCCAAAATCTTGTGCCTGGCTGCTGAGTGATCTTCTTTGCTGGATCAGCATTCGTTAATCAAAAAGTCGTGTTTTCGGTTCGTTTTATCTTTAATGAACACGGTTTCATCTTGCTATTTCCGCTACTAATAGCGGAATAGCCGCTAAGGTGAAATAAATTTATCCTTAATCTATACAGAGGTTTTCATGCTTATTAGTCGTCCGTTCCCTGTACAAGTACTGCCATTGATTATCAGAAATGCGGTTTATGAGGTAACTCAAAATACACAGGCACCATTAGCGCTAGTTGCCGCATCTGCCCTTGGTGCTATTTCCCTTGCCAGTCAAAACGGGATTGATGTTTGCCGGTTTAATCATTTGCGTAGTCCCGTATCTTTATTTTTGCTGACACTGGCTGATTCTGGAGAAAGGAAAAGCAGTGTGGATAAAGCATTAATGAAGCCGCTGTACGATTTGGAGGAACAAAAGTTTATAAAATACATGAGGGATTATGAAACCTGGGAAAATAACATGCAAGTGTTTAATACCCAACAAAAGGCGTTAACATCAAAGCTGAAATCGGAGATCAGGCGAAATAAAGATTCTTCCGCGACTGAAGCACAATTAAAAGCTCTTATGGAAAACCGCCCGGAAGAGCCAGTAAGGTACAAGTTGATGTTTAATGATGCCACTCCGGCGGCGATTAAACAGTTTCTCTGTGGTCAATGGCGGGCTATTGGCATAACTTCCGATGAAGCAGGCACCATATTTAAAGGTCATACACTAAATGATCTGCCTTTCATCAACAAAATGTGGGATGGCTCAACATTTTCAGTGGAAAGGAAATGTAGCCCGGAACAATTTATTAAGGATGCCAGAGTTACTCTGTCTGCAATGCTACAACCTGTTATTTTTAGAGCATATCAGGAGTCTAATGGAGAGATGGCTAAAGGGATAGGTTTTTTTGCCCGCGCCTTGCTCTGTCAGCCAGACTCAACCCAGGGTTACAGGAAAATTACCAGCCCAGTGACTTCAACCGAACATTTGCCAGTATTCCACCAACGATTGATGGAGATCATCACTGAAAATATGATACGACATGATGAAAATAAACGGGAATGCCTCTTTTTTTGTCCTGAGGCGGAACAACGAATGATTGAGTTTTATAATAAAGTTGAATCTGAGATGGGGATGCTTGGTTTTCTTTCTGACTTCAAAGACTATGCTTCTAAGGTCACAGAGAATATGGCGAGAGTAGCTGCTTTACTGCACTACTTCGAGGGGAGTGGCGGAGATATTTCACTCATTGCTGTTGAAGCAGCCATACAGATAATTTCATGGTACGTGGACGAGTATGTAAGGCTTTTCTCAAAACAGCAAGAATCGACACTTGTAGGCTCAGAGGCTCACGATCTTTACTGTTGGATAAAAGAATATTGCGTGAGAAATACGATCCCTTATCTCAGAAAAATCACGATATTGCAGTATGGCCCCAATCGGTTCAGAAACAGAGCGACAGTGAGCGAATTACTAAGCACTCTTTACTCACAGCGTAAGATAATGGCTGCGAAGCGAGGTAAAACTATATTTATCCAGCCTGTGGAGACCACTGATTTGGTTTGATTCCATCAGAAATATTATTTTTTCTCGAAGCTAATTGCAGAGTGACTTTTAAACAGCCATCACAGGCTGGGGCTACCTTCGTCTCAGATTTAGATGTTGGATAGGTATTATAATGGCATTGTATACCCTTACTACCTGTATTAACCAGTAGGGGTAGTAATCAGATCAGTATGTGCGTACTAAGATCTGATACCAGTATATACCGACAACAGTGACCAGGAATAGCCCTGCCTGTATGGCATCCCTATACGGTCTGTTATAGACCGTAGGACCAACTACAGGTTTATATGATGAAAACATATCAAGGTACTCATGGAGTTCATATCCTTGAATATCAGAGCAAGATTAATAAATTATTATGTTACTTGACTAACCGTTACCCCAGGCTAACGGCGGTACGTGTCGATCTCCACTATCCGAAGATAGTTGATGACGGTGACAATATTTGTTGCTTCCCTAATCTGGAGCCTGGGGTGATATCCCGTGACCTGCTCCCCGTTGATTAGTACACCCCGATGTTAGTAATGTCTTCATAAGCCACATGAGGACATCCCCATGAAGAAGCGTTTTTCCGACGAACAGATCATCAGTATTCTCCGCGAAGCCGAAGCTGGGGTACCCGCCCGTGAACTCTGCCGCAAGCATGCCATTTCCGATGCCACGTTTTACACCTGGCGTAAGAAGTATGGCGGTATGGAGGTGCCTGAAGTTAAGCGCCTGAAGTCGCTTGAGGAAGAGAAC